>JAKLKF010000002.1 GCA_023150805.1 Myxococcota bacterium
CCTGCTCTTCGCCCGCAGAGAAGTCGCAGACCCCACCCCGACACAGAGGGGATTGAAACGAGCGTGAACGCCCGGATGCAGCCCGCGTGGTGGTCGAAGTCGCAGACCCCACCCCGACACAGAGGGGATTGAAACCGTCCGCAATCCAGACGGTGCATTCATTTCCGAATGCGAAGTCGCAGACCCCACCCCGACACAGAGGGGATTGAAACTGGGATCAGGGCACCGAGACGGATCTCGAAGATCGGGTCGTCGCAGACCCCACCCCGACACAGAGGGGATTGAAACCATCGGCTCTCCGTCCAGCCCGACCGACCGGGCCTGCAGTCGCAGACCCCACCCCGACACAGAGGGGATTGAAACCCCTGGCGGGCGGCCGATTTCACACGTTCCTTGGGCAGCAGTCGCAGACCCCACCCCGACACAGAGGGGATTGAAACTCGCCGCCTCGATCGCCTTCCCCTCGGCCAGCCGGGCGTGTCGCAGACCCCACCCCGACACAGAGGGGATTGAAACTGCGCGACCAAGAGTTCCCGGCGCATCTCATTGATGATGTCGCAGACCCCACCCCGACACAGAGGGGATTGAAACGGCGGTCAGCAGACACAGGAGTGCCAGACAACCACCATCGTCGCAGACCCCACCCCGACACAGAGGGGATTGAAACCTCGCGTAGGTGGCGCCCCACCCGATCGCGCCGCCCAGTCGCAGACCCCACCCCGACACAGAGGGGATTGAAACACCCGCAGGTCGTTGAGGATGCGGCGGCTATCACCGCAGTCGCAGACCCCACCCCGACACAGAGGGGATTGAAACATCTTTGCAAGGGTCTTGAACATGGCGCCTCCAGGGAGGTCGCAGGCCCCACGCCGACACAGAGGGGATTGAAACGCCGGAGTCGATGTCCTCCTCGTCCTCCGTGGTGTAGGAGGTCGCAGACCCCACCCCGACACAGAGGGGATTGAAACCGACTACGTCGAGCGCGAGCGCCTCGACATGATTACCGTCGCAGACCCCACCCCGACACAGAGGGGATTGAAACCGGCCGACGCGTTCTTCTCCGCCGACCACGGGTTGTCCCGTCGCAGACCCCACCCCGACACAGAGGGGATTGAAACCTCACCTTGGCAGCGATCAAGTAGCTGAACTGGAGGTGCCGTCGCAGACCCCACCCCGACACAGAGGGGATTGAAACCTCCGTGCCCGTGGCGCCGCCGGCGTGGGCGATCCCGACGTCGCAGACCCCACCCCGACACAGAGGGGATCGAAACACGGTCTTCTTCGCTTCGGCCTTGAGCTCGCGCTCAACCGAGTCGCAGACCCCACCCCGACGCAGAGGGGATTGAAACTGCGCCGGCCCCGCGTACTGGCTGACCACCATCTTGCTCGTCGCAGACCCCACCCGATACAGAGGGGATTGGAACCGGCATTGCGCGCGGCCGCGGCCGCGCGGTGGGCGACGGCGTCGCAGACCCCACCCCGACACAGAGGGGATCGAAACTCGCGAACGCCCTTCACCATGAAGAACATGTCGCCGACGTCGCAGACCCCACCCCGACACAGAGGGGATGGAAACGCCCATCGTTGGCCCAGTCCACGTTCGTGGGATCGGGGGGTCGCAGACCCCACCCCGACACAGAGGGGATGGAAACGACGACTGCGGCCCCGAGCTGCGACGCTCGGGACCGCACGTCGCAGACCCCACCCCGACACAGAGGGGATGGAAACGATGGAGATGCGGATCATGGGAGTCCTTACGCGCCATGGTGTCGCAGACCCCACCCCGACACAGAGGGGATGGAAACATCTCCAAGGTCCCCCGGCTCCAAGTGCCGAAGCTCACGTCGCAGACCCCACCCCGACACAGAGGGGATGGAAACCAGATCCACCAGGTAGCCCCAGTAGGCCTGCTCTCCGGGTCGCAGACCCCACCCCGACACAGAGGGGATGGAAACCACGGCGGCCCTTGCGCTGGACCGTCGCTTTTCACGCCCAGTCGCAGACCCCACCCCGACATAGAGGGGATTGGTCGTGCCCGGCCACCCCGACCAGGGCCGCGGGGACCTGGTCTTTACCGACGGCGCCGGGCGCTACACGGTGGTGGGGGTCAGGGTCATCGACGGCGGCAACGGCGGCGGCTCGGGCAAGACCACCCGGCGCAAGCGGACGCAGAAGCGCCGCAAGTGGAGGAACAGGCTCGGCGATACGCCGAAGAGCTGCGGATTCGGCCGGGCGTGGACGAGGTGGTCGCCTTCACGTAGATCGAGCACCCGGAAAACCCGGCGGAGGGGGGTGCAGGCGGTGGGGGCCTGACCCTACCGGGCGACCAGGTCGGCCAGGTGGAGCGCCGCCACGGCGGCCAGGTCTTCTTCGCCGCGAGGCGGGCCGAGCGAAGCTCGGAGCTGAGCGACCAGCCCAGGCAGCGGGTGGGTGAGCAGCAGGGCCCAGCGCGAGGCGACCGCGGCCAGGGCGGGCTCCGTCCAGGTCCGGCGCAGGGCGGCGACATCGTCCACGGACAGCCAGGTCAGAAGCTCGGCCTCGTCGACGCGAGGCGCCGGCAGGCGCCCCAGGGCGGCGCGGAGGGGGTCGAGGGCGCCGGCGCCGAGCAGACGGTGGATGGCGGCACGCTGGGGGAAGGCGGCCGCGTCGCCCCCCGCGGCCGCGAGGCCGGCCGCCTCCCACTGTTCCAACGCGGTCCCGACCTCTCCCAGGCGCGCCTGGGCGTGGCTCGCCCAGCCTGCCTCGCCGGTGGTGGCGGCCAGTCGCAGGGCAGCCAGGGCCTCGAGCCGGGCATCGCCGTCCGCGAGCGCCTGGGCGAAGATCTCGCTGGCGCGCTCGGGCGTCGCAGCGGGGAGCCCGGCCAGGGCCGCGCTCCGCGCATCCCCCAGCCTCGCCCAGGACGCCGCGACCGACGCGGGTCCGTCCAGGAGCTCCCCGGCGGTCAGGACCGCTCGGGCGTCGCCCGAGGTTGCAGCCTGAGCGCGTGCGGTGACCGCCAGCTCCCGAGCCAGCCACGGCCGGCCCAGGGCCGCCGCCAGGCCCGCCCGCGCCAACAAAGTGTCCGTGTCCAGGCCGCTCCCCAGCGGCGCCTCGATCCGCTCGAGCAGCGCCCAGGCCCGGTCGAAGCGCCCCAGCGCCGCCTCCACCCGCGCCCGCAGCAGGGCGACGCGCTGCAGGCCCGAGACATGGTCCGCAGCCCGCCAGGCTGCGTCTGCGTGGTCGAGATGCCCCGCGGCGGCGGCCCACCGTCCACCGTCCAGGTCCAGCAGCGCCAGGTCGACCTGGGCGTAGCCCTGGACCCGGGGCTCGCCCAGGCGCCGACCGAGTGCCAGCGCCTCCTGGGCCAGCTCCCGCGCGGCCTGCGGGCGGCCCCGGTGCCGCTCGGCGGCCCCCTGGCACTGCACGACGAAGCCGCGCTCGATGTCCATGCCCTCGGCCTGGTAGCGGCCCACCGCGGCCTGCAGGTGGGCCACCGCGACGCCCGGCTCGCCCCGCGTGTCGGCGATCACCCCCAGCTCCTTGAGACAGTTGCCGAGCTGCCGCATGTCCCCCACCGCCCGGGCCCCGGCCTCGGCCCGGCGCATCTCGGCCTCGGCCTCGTCCAGGCGGCCCAGGGAGCGCAGGCAGGTCGACCGGATGTAGGAGGCGCGGTGGGCAAGGGAGGGATCGATGCCCACCAGGGCCTGGTCGGCCAGGGCCAGGCCGTCCGCCGCCCGACCCATGAAGTAGGCCATCGTGGCCGCCTGGCAGGCCACCTGCCCGGCCGCCGCACCGTGCAGGCGGGCAAGCAGGGTCTGCCCGACCCGGAGGCCCGCCGCCGAGGCCCCCGTCCACAGGAACATGCGCCAGGCGTCGTCGAACAACGACACGGCCCGGTCTGGGGCGCACCGCAGCAGCACCGCCTCCAGGTTGCCGCGCTCGGACTGGAACCAGTCCCGGGCCGCCGTCGACTGGCCAGTGTCGTACCGGGCCCGCCAGGTGGACAGTGCCCCACCGAAGGCGGCGACCAGGGTCGGCACAAGGGTACCGACATCGGTGGCCACCGCGGCCCGGACCAGCTCATGCACCCGCCAGCGGCCCGCTTCCCGCCCCAGCAGGCCGTGAGACCGGGCCACGGCACGGTCGGCGTCGAGGAGCCCCAGGCCGTCGGCCAGCCAGGGCGCCACGCCGGCCGGGCAGGCCGCGGCGGCGAGGAGCAGCCGCCGGTCCTGCTCCGAGAGGGCCTGCAGCGAGCGGGCCAGGGCTTCGCCCAGGTCGACCTGCGGCCGCGCGGCGGTCGAGCGCGCCGCCAGCTCCAGGGCCAGGGGCAGCCCACCGCCGGCCGCCACCGCGTCGGCCACCCACTGGTCGCTGGCTACCAGCCCGCCGGCCGCCGCCACCGCCTGCACCAGCGCCGCGGCCGCGCCGTCATCGAGGGGCCCGACCGCCACCACCCGCTCGAGCGCGCCGCCGACCGGCTGACGACTGGTCACCAGCAGGTGGGGCCCGCCGCCGTGCCCGGCCAGCCCCTCGACCAGGGCGCGCAGCGCGGCCCCGTCGGCGTCCACCACCGGCTCGGCGTTGTCCAGCACCACCAGCACCGGGCGACCGCCCACCCCCTGGGCCAGGCTCCGCGCACAGTCTGCCGGCCTGCCCGTCGGGACGGGCAGCCCCAGGGCCTCGGCCACCCGCTCGCCCACCGCGGCGCAGGTCGTCGCCCCGCGCAGGTCGACCTCGTAGACCCCAGCCGGGAAGCGGGCGCCGGCTGCCACCTGGACCGCCCGACTGGCCGTGGTCTTGCCGACGCCGCCCATGCCCCACAGGGTCACCAGGGGGTGAACGGTCAGCAGGGCCAGCACCTCCGCCACCAGCCCGTCGCGGCCGAACAGTCGGGCCGGCGCCAGGGGGCGCGGCGCAGCCGCCAGGTCGGGCAGGGCCGGCGCGCGCGCTGCCTCGACCCGCAGGCGCGGCGTGCGCGCCAGGGCGCCCGCCTCCGGGTCGACCCAGGCGGCGGCCAGCACGCGGCGGGTCTGCTCCAGCTCGGCCCTGAGCAGGCCAGAGGCTGCCAACAACTGACCTACCAGCGCGGCGGACGCCTCGGGCTGCTCGGCCAGCGCCCCGGCCAGTGCCTCCAGCCGCACCACCCCCCGCGCCGCCAGGTCGAGCAAGTCGTATTTGCTGTGGCGGACGAACAGCCCCTCCAGGCCGCCCGGATCCGCCTCCTCGGCCGCCTCGACCTCCGGGAAGTACCGACCTACGACCAGCGGGAGCACGTCGGGGCGGGCCACCCGGCGACCGGCGTGGTGGGCCAGGAACTCGACCGTGCGACGCCGCACTCCAGCGTACTGGAACACCGGGAGCAGCGTCGTCACCGCCTGCCCCTCGACCAGGACCAGCGGAAACAGATCCAGCCAGTCCCCCTCCCCGTGCCGCACGGCCACGTGCCCCGCCGGCACCCCGACGGGCCGCGCCACCTCGCCCCAGGGGCCGGGCTCGGCGCCCCGGAGGCGCCGGGCCACCCCTTCCCCCACCTCCACCAGCTCGAGGCCGGCCAGCGGCGAGAGCGCATCGAGCAGCCCGTGCAGCTGCGGCAGGGCCTCCTCGAAGAGGTCCGTGCAGGCCTCGGCGGGCGGCACCGCCCCGTGCGCCGTGCGGTTCCGCAGGGCCAGCAGGGGCTCGCACAGGGCCTGCAGCGGCGTTCCGTCCAGGTCCCCCAGCAGCCACGGGCCCCCCCCCTGGCGCCGGGCCTTGCGCGCCGCCTCGAACAGGTCCACCCAGGCGCTGGTCAGCGGCCGCGGCAAGCGCTCCCGCAGGCGGGCCTGCAGCCGCGACGGCGGAGTGCCTTTGGCCAGCACCGCCTGCAGCGCCACTACGCACAGCAGCTCGATCGTCGCCTCGAAGCAGTCGATGAGCCGGTGCAGCCGGGTGAACGGATGCACCTCCTCCAGCAGCTGCCGATAGCACAGGGCGATCGGGGCCGGGAAGCTCCCCACCACCTCGTGGGGCAGGCCCGGGGTCTCGATCGGGGCCCCGAGGTGGGCGACCTCGCCCTGGACCTCCAGGGCCCGGCTCGAGGCCGCGGCGAGGGCCTGGGCCTGGAGCAGGGGGACGGTGCCCAGGATGCGGCCGTCGGGGGCGTAGAGGAGGGTCAGGGGCATGGGGTGGGGGGAGCATAGACCTGGGGCGGCACGGGTCGGCCAGAGTAGTGGATCACCTGGGCTGCCCTCGGGGTGGATCACTCCTGCCGCCCTGTCACATCGTCATCGACCTACTCATCGCGCCTGAACGCATTGCAGTAGTCATACTGGTCCCTATACATATAGTGGTAGTTGCAGTAGCCCTTCCGACGGTCGAAGAACACGCAGAACTTGCAGTACTCGTTGTAGCCCATTCTCACCTCCAACGACCCCATATTCCAGGCAAATGGTAGATGCAAACAAGGCAATTCATTCGCTGCCCGGTCGTCCCCCCACTTGCCCGAAAGAACCGTCCACAGGACCCTGGAGCACCTCTCCGACGACTGAGAGTGTGACCGCAGCCCCGACCGGGCTGGGCCATCAACCAGACGGGACGGTGGCTTCGTTGCCCGGTTGGCCGATCCATGGGCAGGCCGGGTCGACGCGCCCAGGCACCTGCAGTCAGCGCCGGACGATGTGCCAGAGGCAGGTTGGGCGCCGGCACCATCACCGCGCGCCGACCCAGGGTCTGCTCAACCAGCAAGCGCCGCGCGGCGTGGTGACCCTGTCCCGGGGGCAGCCACAGCCCGGGCGCCTGCCCTGCGGGTGTAGCAGCCTGGCACTCACCTCGACCACGGACGACAGGCCAGCGAGGTCCACGGTTCCCTCTACCTCGCCACACTGTCACCGGGGTATTCGTTCAGGCCCGCTTCGCCAGGCCCTGCAGGGTGGTCACGGCCTGCTGGTGCTCGTCCCGACGCTCCTCGCGCCACAGGGCGGCCACCTTCTCCTGGCGGGCGGCGGCCTGCCAGGCCTCGTCATCCAGCACGTGCTGGCGCCAGGCGTGGCGCAGGCGGTCGGCCACGCGTTCGACGGAGATCGCCAGGAAGGCCTCGAGCAGCGACATGCCGATGGCCAGGCCCTTCGCGCCCATGGTGTGGGCCATGCTCCACCGCATCGCGAAGAGCGCTACCGCAATCCCCAGCATAACAACCAGCCACCCCCGGCCCTTGGAGGCCGAGACGCGCGTCTCCAGGCGGGCCGAGCCGATCAGCGACGCCACCAACGTCCCGCTGATCAGCATGGCGCTGGCGAAGCCGGCGAAGAGCGCGGCCGGGGTGCTTGGCAGGAGCTGGGCGAAGACCAGGTCGTGCAGGGTGAGCGTGAAGGTGAGCGCGATGGCGCCCGAGGCCAGGGAGACCAGGAGCCAGGGCGTCGAGGGCGCCTTGGGGCGCTCGCCGAGCGAGGCCAGGACCTGGCGGGCGCGGTTCAGGTTGGCCTCGGCGTGGTGGAGCTGCTGCTCGGTGCGCTCCGCCAGGCCGATGGCCCGGTGGGCCTCCTGCTCACACATGCGCAGGCGCAGGTCGTCCAGCGAGGCGGTCGGGGACGCAACCTGGGGCGGCAAGGACGACGTGCCCTGTGTGGAGTGGTGGGCCGGCGGGAAAGCGTGCGCCTGGGGCGCCTCGTCGTCGACGGCCGGGAGGACGGAGAGGGTGGTGGCGGGCGAGTGGGGCTGGGTCATGGATGGCTCCGGTTGGGACCGAGACGGGGGACCGACACCGAGGGTGGCGGTTGAGGGTGGGGGGCCGGTGCCCCCCGGGGGCGGGCGCTCAGCCCGGCGTCGGCGTGCTCTGCGGCAGGCCCTGGTGCTCCCGCACTTCGCGCGTGGTCGGGGCGCGGACCGAGGCGCCGCCCTCGCCGCGGTTCTCGGCGATCCCGGCCAGGTAGCCGGCCTCGACGGCCTGCCCGGCGGCCTTGCGGATCAGCTCGGCCTGGCGGCGGTGGTGCTCGCGGCGGCGCACCTGCTCGTCGTGCTCGGCGATCTTCGCCTCGCAGTCGGCGAGCGCGCCGCGGGCCTCGGCCTCGCGCCGCTCGGCGGCATGGATCGCCTGGGTGGCGGCCATCCACGGCGCCCGGCGCTCGCGGTACCGCGCGTGGCTGCGGGCGACGCCGTAGGTGTAGAGCGCGGTCGCGACCAGGCACAGGCCCGCGCCGAGCGCGTAGCTGGCGGCCCGCAGGTGGTCGGCGCCGTCCTGTGCGGCGCTGGCGGCGACCAGGTAGACCACCCCCGCCAGGGCGCCACAGACCCCCAGCCACAGCCCGCGCATCGGCCGCTCGTCGGGCGTCTCCACCGCCGCGCTGCGGACCAGGGTCGTCACGGGCAGGGCGGCCAGCAGGGTGGCGCCGGCGGCGGCGGCGAAGGCGGCGGCGGGGTCGTCCAGCCACAGCCGGGTGGCGCCCTCGTGGAGGGCCAGCCCGACGGGGATCGCGGTAGCGAGCGTGCCGACGACCAGGACCACGCGGTCGTCGGGGCGCTGGGGCTCCTCGCCCAGGCTGGCCCGGGCAGCCCGCTTCTCATCGGTCAGGCGCTCGGCCTGCGCGATGCGGTCGCGGGTCTCCAGCGCAAGCTGGACCTGCTCCAGATAGCGCGCCTGCATCAGGCCGTCCGCGGCGTTCTGGGCGGGATCGTAGGAGGCCGCGGCCAGCCGGTCGGCGGCCGCCATGGCCTCGGCGATGAGCGCCTTCAGGAGCACCGGGTCCGGGCGCAGGGCACCGGACCACAGGGCCGTCTCGCGGCCCCACTGGTGCAGGCCCGTGTAGATCAGCAGCGCCTCGTCGCCGGGCTTGCCGTCGACCAGGCCCGACAGGTCGGGCATGGAGGGCGGACCCTGGGGGCGGTCGAGGGAGGTGGGGGCGCCGTCGGGCCGGTTGGCGCCGGTCAGGGAGTGGATGGGGGCGTGGGCCATGGTGGATGCTCCGGGGGGGAAGGGGCACCGGGAGGGGTGCCCATGAGGGGGACGGCGGCGGCCGCGGAACCTGAGGCCGGCCGACCCCGGGGGCTCAGGGGGGACTGCCATCAGCGGGCGAGGCGGGGGCAGGCGCCGCCGCCAGCGAGGCCGCGACCCGGTCCGACGCGACCCTGGAGGCGCAGCTCGCGGCGAAGTGCAGGCGGTCCTGGTCGCTGGCCTCGGGCCGCCACGCCGCTTCAATCTGCGCGAGCCCGGGCGCGGGCAGCTTGCCGGGCTTCGTCGAGCGGCTGGACAGGCCGCACAGCTCCAGCGTCGCCGCGCCCAGCTCCAGGCGCGCCTTGCGCTCGCCCTCGGGCAACGCCGCCTTCGCCTGCCGGGTGTTCCAGCCCGCCTGCTGGTGGATGGCCGCGGTCAGGATGGGATCGACCTCCTCGATGCCGTCGGTCCGAAGGTAGACGCGGACCGAGACCTCGGGGCCGGCGCCAGGCGGCGTCGCGGCGTCCTGCAGGCTGGCGAGGGCCAGCTCCAGCAGCGGGCTCTCCCCGCGCGTGGGGATGGTGGCGCACAGGTCCCGGACCGCGGCGAGGAAGGCCTGGCGTGGACCATCGTGGTCCACATCCACCAGGCCCGCGCCCCGGTCCAGCGTGGCCGTGCCGACCAGCGTGGACTGCATGCCGGTGGTCGCGTCCCCGCTGGCCCGCAGCGTCAGGCGCAGCGTGCCGGTCGCGCGGTCCACGGCGTCGATGGCGAGGCGCTGCACGTCCTCGCAGCGGCTGCCGGGGGTGCTGGTCAGGGACGCATCGACACCGATCACGACGATGTCCTGGGGCGTGGGCGCGTCTTCGGAGGTGATGGCGGCCACGCCGACGCCGGCGATGGCCAGCAGCAGGGCGGCGGCGGCGCCCACCTGCAGGAGCTGGGCGCGGTCGGCGCCGCGGGGGGCAGAGGTGCTGTCGAGCGAGAAGGGGTCGTGGGTCATGGCGGGTGCCTCGATTGGGGTGCACCCACCAGGTCGGCGCGCCGTCAGAAACCTGAGGACTCGCTCGAGGGAATTCGCCAAGGTGGAGCCCCCGGTCCCCACCCCTCAGGTTCCGCCTCGCCCGCCGACCTCCTGTCGGGCGCACTTCTGCGCCGTCACCCGGAGCGTCCCTCCATGACCCAGCCCCTCCCCTTGCCTCCTCTCCCCCACCCCCCGGTCACGGTGTGCCGTCGCCGCCCCGCGAGTCCGCTGGTGCACGTGGAGCGCGACCCGGTCGCCGCGGCGCTCGGCGCCCCGGCCTGGCAGGCCCAGGGTGCCCGTCGGATCGAGGCCCTGGTCCGCGCCCCGGGCACCGACCTCGCCACATCTCTGGAGCACCTCGCCAACGCGCTCGCCAGCCTCGTCAGCAGCGGCACCGCGGCCCCCTCCGCCGGGGGCGCCTCGTTCCACCCCGGTGTGCAGCTCCTCCTCCTCGCCCGGCCCGCGGTGCCCTCGCTCACCGCCTGCCTGCGGATCCAGGCGGTCGGCGACACCCAGGGTGCTGCGCACGGAGGTGCGGTGGCCGCGCTGGCTGAGCTCGACCAGGTGCTGGATGGCTGCCCCGCCCTGCGCGCGGTGCAGATCCCGCCGCAGGGCCTGCTGCCCGCCCTGGCCCACGGCCGCCTGGCCTTGCCCGAGCCCGAGCGCCTGTGGATCGCGGGCCTGCCCTCGACCCTGGTCCCGCCGGTGCGAGAGCCCGGCGGGCCGCGCGGACTGGCCGAGGTGGTGCGGCTGCTCCTGGCCCAGGCGGGGCCCTGCGTCGCGATCGCCACGCTGCGGCGCGCCGCGGCGCCGCCCGAGGCCCGGGCCGCGGCCGCACGCTGCTCGGCCGCCTACGCCCGGGTGCGCTCGTTGCTGGAGGGCCTGGACGCGACCGTGGACCAGGACCGCCAGCGCATCCGCCGCTACCCCGAGGACCTGGCGGCGCTGGAGGCCGTGGCCCCCCGGCTGCGGGCCGGCGCCGAGGAGCTGGCCGTGCTCGCCGGCCACGCCGTGGCCCTGCGGGTGGTCGTCGCCGGCGCCGCGCCCCCCAGTGGCCCGCTGCTGAGGGCGGTGCAGGCGGCCTGGCTGGGTGTGCGCACAGTGGCCTGGCGCGAGCTGGGCCCCGACCAGGTCGCCCAGTTCGCCCGCGGCCCGCTGGCCGCGCTCTCCTGCCCGGTGGAAGGCGGCCTCGACGACGCCGGGCCCGCCGGCCCGGCCACCGAGCGCCTGGCCATGCACCTGCCCGCGCCCCTGGCCGCCTCGGCCCTGAGCCTGCCCGCGCCGGCCGACGACCAGGGCTGGCCCGGCCTGCCCGTGGACCCGGCCCCCGTCCGGCCCCTGCCCCTGTGCCTGGCCGGCGCCACCGGCACCCTGCTGGGCCTTGCCGACATGCAGCACCAGCCCCGGTCCGTGTGCATCGCCGACCCCGACCTCGCCCGCCACCTCTACGCCTGCGGCAAGACCGGCGTCGGCAAGAGCACCCTGCTGCGCACCCTGGCCCTGGACATCGCCCGCCAGGGCGGCGGGCTCGGCGTGGTCGACCCCCACGGCGACCTGGTCGACGACCTCGCGGCCATGATCTCCCCCCACCGCCCGGTGGTCGTCTTCGACCCGACCCGCAGCGACGGCCCCGGCCTGGATCCCCTGGCCCATGACGGCAGCCCCGCCGGCATCGAGCGGGTCTGCGAGGAGCTGTCGGCGATGATGTTCCGTCTCTACGCCGTCGACCAGATGGGCCCGATGTTCGATCGCTACAGCCGGGCCCTGCTGCTGCCCCTGCTGGCCAGCAGGGGCTCCCTGGCCGAGCTGTCCCGCGTTGCCCACGACGAGGCCTTCCGCCGCAAGGCCCTGGGCAGCCTGGACCCGCGCGACGCGCTGCACGCCGAGGTGCTGCGTTTCTGGCGCGACGAGTTCCCCTCCTGGGACAGGCAGCACTCCGCCGAGATGCACACCTACGTGCTGAGCAAGTACGACGGCCTGGTCCGGTCCAGCGTGCTGCGCCGGGCCTGCGATCCCACCCGCCCGCAGCTCGACGTGGCGCACATCGCCGACCAGGGCGGCGTGCTGCTCGCCCGGTTGCCCGAGGGCCGGCTGGGGGCCGTGAGCGCCTGGTTCATGGGCATGCTGCTCGTCGCCCGGCTCCAGGATGCCATCTTCGCCCGTAGCCGCCAGGCTGCGGCGGATCGGCGGCCCTTCACCTTGGTCCTCGACGAGTTCCACCACTTTCTGGGCGGGGGAGGCTTCGGCTACTCGGGCCAGGACCGCACGCTGGCGCCCTTGCTGAGCGAGGCGCGCAAGTTCGGGCTGCGCCTGGTGCTGGCCAACCAGTACGTCGCCCAGCTCGACGACGGCACCCGCGAGGCCGTGCTGGGCAACGTCGGAAGCCTGGTCGCCTTCCGGGTCGGCGGCCGGGACGCCGAGCTGCTGGGCCGCGAGCTGGGGGTGGACCCGGTCGAGCTTCGCGAGCAGCCCTTGTACCGGGCGGCTGCCCGCCTGCTGGTGGGTGGCTCCCCCGCGCCGGTGTTCACGCTGCGCACCAGCCCACCGGAACCGGCGGAGGCCTCCCGTCAGCCGGAGATCGGGAAGAGCGGGTCCAGGTAGGGCAGGCGCCACAGCAGCAACGGGCTCCGAGCCACAGCGTCCGGATCGGCCAGGGAGCTGTGGGCGGAGAGCGCCGGTCGGTGCGTAGCCAGCCAGGGCTCCAGGTCCGGCGCATGGGGTCGAGCTAACGCCGCTAGGGACGGAGCGGACGAATGGCTACCTAGCAGCGCTAGCCCGTCCAGCAGCATGCCCAGGAGGGTGGAGTCGCCTCGCTGCGCGTCCAGGCGAGCCCACACCCGCTGCCAGGCGTGGGCATCCCCGCAGGCCCAGGCGCGCCCGCATTCGGCGAGGTCGCGCACCAGCAGGTCGTGGTGGTGCAGAGCGAGCCCCTCGGGGAGGGTGCAGGGGGTGAAGGCGCCGCCAAGGCCCGCGAGCTGCTGCCGCAGGGTCTCGGCCTGGTAGCGCACGATGGCAGCGTTGACCTCGGTGCGGTCGACGACCCGCGAGGCGCGGGCGGCGGGCAGCGCGCCGGCCTGCTCGACCAGTTGCAGCCAGCCCCGCAGGCCCTCCGGGTCGCCGCGCCGCAGCCCGACCCGGGCGAGGTGCAGCAGCAGGCGGCCGCGCTCCGCCGCCGGGGCCTCGGGCAGGGCGCTGCGGAGCAGCCGCTCGGCGGGGTCGAGCAGGTCCAGGTGCAGGTCGTGGTGGCCCAGGGCGGCGTAGAGGCGGCAGGTGCCCACCGCCACCCGGCGGCGCAGCCAGGTGTGCTCCGGGCTGGCCGGAGGCGGAGCAGGGGACGGCCACAGCTCTGGCCAGAGCGCGCGGGCGTCGGGCAGGCAGGCCAGACCGTCCACGACCGCGCGGCCACGGGACCACTCCATGGACAGGTGGGCGCTAACGACCTGCTCGGCCGCCAGCTCGGCCAGGTCCTCGGGCGAGGTCCCCGTCGCGGGGACCACCGGGCCGCCGTCGCGCAGCGCGGCGATGGCCTCCCGCAGGTGCCCCGCGAGGCGGTCGGCCCCCGCCTGCCGCGGCAGCAGCCGACTCAGCCACAGCACCGCGGGGGCCCAGGTCGGGTCGGGTGCGTCCGCCGGCAGCGCGCCCAGGCGCCGCTCGATGAGCGCGGCCACCTGCTGTTTTCGGCGGTCGTCTCGCGAGGCCTCGGCCTCCTCGGCCACCAGGGCCAGCTCTGGCCAGACCGAGAGCTGCCCCAGCAGCTCCACGGCCTGGTCGAAGTGTGCGATGGCGATCACCGAGGGGGCGCCCGGTCGCCCGGCAAGTAGGGCCTGGACCTCCTCCAGGTCGGCCTCCGGCACCACCAGCGCGTCCAGCTCCGGCGCTTCGTCCAGCGCGGCCAGGACCTTGAGGTCGACGCCGCCGACGCCATGCACCTCGCCGTCCTCCGCCAGCTTCCCCATCACCAGGACGCGGCGGGAGCGGGCGATGGCGGTGAGCCGGGTCCACAGGTGCAGGGCGACCGCGAGGTCGAGGGAGGGGCCCACCACGCGCGGCACCGCGTGCGGCGGGAGCAGCACCTGCACAGACTCGACCAGGCGGTGCACGTCCGCCGGCGCCAGGCGGGTCGCGGGCCCCACCACCAGGGACAGCGCATTGCCCAGGACCCGGGTCAGCGCGCCCAGGCTGCGTGCGTCGACGACCGGGCACAGCGCGGCGCTGGCGCCCAGCAGGGGCGTGGACAGCCAGGCGACCAGGCCTTCTCCCACCAGGCGGTCGACCACCAGCCCTCCCACCTGGAGGGAGCGGGGTGGGGGCCGCCCCTCGGCCGCGTCCAGGGCCGCGTGGACCCGGCGCAGGAGGTGGCGGGGCAGGATGGCCTTCTCCACCGCACCGCGCAGGATGCTGGCCTGGCCGGGCAGCAGGTGGTCGGCCAGGTGCACGATGAGGTCGACCTGGGCGGAGGGATCGGGGCCCCCCGCCCCGAGCCGCGTCGACTCCTCCAGCAACGACAGCGCGTCCCGGGTCGCGCGCACCCACTGGCCCCGATCGGCGTACCACTGCTCGGCCATCGGCTCCTCCCCTGGGTCGTGCGCTCAGCCTTCGCGTGGCACCAGGATGCGCCAGCGCCGAAGGCCATCCCGCACCTGGACCTCGGTTCCCGTGCCCGCCACCGGCCACGGGAACAGGCTCAGGCCCGCCTCCCGGTGGGTCGGAGGGCGCCCGCCCGCGGTCACGTCGCCGTCTTCGCCGGCCGCCACGACCAGCCAGTCGGCGCCCAGGCGCAGCACGGCCGGTGCCGCCTGTCCCGGGGCGGGACCCTCGGGCCAGAGCGGCAGGGCCTCGGCGGGCAGGTCGACCTCGCCCCGGCGCCAGCCGGCGATGGCCTGGCACAGGCCCCGGGTCTTCGGGTCGAGGACCGCGCTTTCGTCGGCCGCCTGGCCGTAGGCCGGGGCGCCCCGCTCCGCCATCGCCGGGGCGCGCGCCGCGCGCAGCAGGGGCTCGGCCGACGACGGCCCGGACGCGTGCACCGCCCGGTGCAGGCTGGCGAGCCGCTGCGCGCCGTGGCCCGGGTGCATGGCCGGGCCCCACAGCCAGCTCCCCAGGGGATCCAGGCCGGCCAGCCGCCCCACCAGCTCCTCTTCCGCCAGCGCCTCCAGGGCCGCGTGGCTGGCGGGGCCGAGGCCCCTGCCCAGCGTCTCACCCACCCAGACCGCCAGGGCGAGGGCATCGGCGCTGGGGGGGGTGCCCACCTGCTGGTGGACCCGCATCCAGGACAACACGGCGTCGGCCTTGCGCAGCAGGGCCAGGGCCTCCACGGCGAGGCCCTCGGCGCGCAGCCGGGCTTCGGCCCGCACGGCCAGCATCTCGCGCAGGGCCGTCGCATCCGCGGGGCGGCGGAGCGCGGGCAGGCCCCGGTCCGGGGGCTGCCGGGCCACCAACGCGGCGGCCTTGGCGAGCAGCGCCGAGAGCTGGGGCAGGTGCTCCACGGGGGGCGGCAGCGTGCGCCAGGCCTCGTACAGCACCACGGCGCCCGCCTCCTGGGCCCGCTTCAGGGTCTGGGCGTGTGCGGGCAACCCCTCGCTGGCCCGGTCCAAGGGGTGCAGCGCGGCGACTGCGTCGAGGTAGCGCTCCAGGGTACCCCAGCCCAGGGCGACGGCGTCGACACGAGCGGGCAGGGCGTCGTCGCGCAGGAGGTCGGCGCGGGCCAGGGGTGCCAGGGCGAGTTGGTCCTGGGCGAGGGCGAGGATGGCGTCAGCGGCGTTCATGGCGCGCCATGGGCCGGGTCGAGGGCCCGGGCGAGGTGGGCGACCTGCGGGGGCGGCGCCGGGAGGGGGCGACCGTCCACGTAGTCGGCCTGGATCAGGCGCCACCAGCGCAGCAGCAGGTCCAGCTCCGCCCGGCTGGCCTGGGGAAACTGCACGCAAGACCGATTCTGGGCGAAGTGGTGGAGCTCGACGAGCGCGTCGAGGGTGTGCTGCCAGTTGGCTGCACGGCGGCGCTGCGGCTCGGGCAGCCGCGCGATGGCCTGGCGATCGCGGAGAAGGCCCGGGGGGCGGTACACGGTGCCGGCGTCGACGGTCGATGCGTCGACCTGCCGCCGGCCCGCGTGGCCCTGGTACCTTCCGAAGGCCCCGACATAGATACCGGCGCCGTCCACGCTGTTCACCACGGGTCGCCCGGCCTGCGCGTAGTGGAAGGCGATGCACAGCCCCACACCCGCGGCGCGCCGGAAGGAGGCCTCGGCCAGGGCGGTATACAGCGGGGCCGCATCGGTGCCGATCTCCTTGCAGCGGGCGTAGTCCGGGCACCTGCCGGAGTGGTCCTCGCTGTCGCAGCCCGAGCGGCGCAGGTCCATGTGCCAGGCGTCCCAGCGGGCCTGGTCCGGTGTCGTCAGCAAGTCGCGCCAGTCCTCCTCGGGGCGCCCCACGAAGTGCTTGAGCGCGTGACGCGCGTCATTCTGCGGGCCCTTCTTTCGCGGCGGCCAGCTCAGTTGCATGGGGTAGCCCGAAGCGGCGTGGGTCATGGGCCGTGCTCCGGCAGGAGATCCAGCCGGTCCTGGACCAGGGCCAGGGACCGCTCGAAGTGGTCGCGGACCGCCCCCGCGTAGCGGGCGTGCTGCAGGCGGATCGCCGCCTCGACGGCGTTGCGGGCTCGCTCCCGCGCCTTGCGGTCATGACCGTGCAGCACGGACGGGGGCAGGCGGCGGGCCAGCAGGCCGGCCTGGACGACGCTGGCGTGGTCCTGGTCCTTTGCGAGCAGCCGGGCCAGCAGGGACAGGCCATCGGTGGGCACCGGGGGCGGGGGCACGATCCGGTTGGGCCGCTCCAGCGTCTCGGCCAGGGCCTCGGCGGTCTCGGGCCAGGCGTCCTTCCAGTCCGAGCCCGACCAGGCTCTTGTCGCGCAGCACTGGGCCCCGTCGGACAACGGCGTGCAGTGGGGGGCGCGCGCCGGATCCGCCGGCAGCACGTGCGTGGGCAGCAGCTTGCGGATCAGGGTCGCCAGCACGGCCTTGGGGTTGGCGTCCTCGTTGGCCTGCAGCCGGTCCCAGATGAGTTTGATGGCGTCGTCGTAGCAGGAGGCCAGCGCGGACTCGTCCGGCCCCGGCACCAGGTCGGCGCAGTCTTGGATGTGCCACAGCTCGTCCAGCAAGGCTGAGGTCTCGTGGTGGGACCGCTCGTCGGGCCGAACGCCGTCGCGCCAGTCGCCCTTCCGGGCGCCCGCGCCCCTGGGTTCCGCCTCGGGCGCAGCAGCCGAGGTGTCGGACGGATCGGGCGGGCCCGACGCCGCCCGCCCGTACCGGCTGCGCAGCAGGTCCACCAGCCCTCTGGCGAAGGCGGTGCGCAGGTAGCCCAGGGGGCACTCGGGCCGGGCCAGTACCGTGGTGCCCCAGGGACCGCAGTCCAGGAGGAACGCGTCGGCCTCGAAGGCGAGGTCATGGGTGGCGGGCAGGTATGCAACGCCGGCCCGTGGCTCGTTGGGGCCAGGCTCGCGGGGGTCCAGCGCCTCGTCCCCGACGGGCGCGTGGTCGTTCCCCTCGCCGAATACCTCTGCCAGCGCCGGCCAGACCTCCCCAGGCGGCTGGTGCAGCACCTCGACCAGCGCGTAGCGAACCAGGTACCGCCGCAAGACCGCGTCCAGGTTGGGCCAGGCGAACATGGCGACCTGCAGGCGCAGGCCCCACCGCGCGCGCAGCGCCTGCAGCTCCTCCCGCTCTCCGTGTGTGCGCTTGGGAGTTTCCCGCAGCGCCTCGACCCTGTCCCACTCTTCCGGCCCCATCTCCCCATGCACCACCCGGAGCGCATGCTCCAGTGCCTCGACAATGGTGGTCGGGGGGGCGCCAGACAAGGATGGCCTCCGGGGCTGCTTGTGGGCCAGCTTGCCACAAGCGGCACGCGAGCCGGGCGGATCCGGCGCGGGCCCTCGGTGTTCAGGCCGCTTGGCGCAGGTCGAGCCGAGGGTGCGGCGGCAGACAGGGGCGGACCGCCTGGCGCGCGGCCTGCCGATCGACCTCCGCGCGGAAGCAGCGCTGGCAAAGTGCGTGGTCGGCGGCCCAGCGGAAACGGTGGAGGCTCGGGCTGAAGTGCAGGGCCGGCCTGCCGCAGAGGCAGAGGCGGCGCCGGGCGGGGTCGTAGCGACGGGCGTGCTGGGACACGAGCGTTCTCCGGTTCGAGGGGCGAGGATCACCGACAGCTCCTGGCGGCGACAGTTCGCCGCGCAGCAGGGGGTCGGATCGCCCTCGGGAACCTGAGGGGAGGACCATCAAGCCCGGCGCAGGGCCCGCCACAGGACCGCACCCATCAAGAGCGCGGCCAGGGCGCAGGTGGCCGCCACGGCCAGGAACCAGGGCCAGTAGAGCCCGCCCTCGACCTGCGAGGCGGGCGGCAGGTTCATGCCCAGCAGGCCCGAGATGACGGTGGCGGGGAGCACCACGGCGCCGACCGTGGCGACGAGCTGCTGCATGCGTCGATCGCGCCGCGCCGCCTCCTGCTCGCGCTTCTGGCGCTGGTCCTCCAGGGTCTGCTCTGCGCGCTCCAGCAGGTCCCGGGCCTGGTCCCGCACCTCCTCGACCAGCGCGGGGATCCCCAGCACCTCGCGCAGGCTCCGGTAGAACCAGGCGTGGTCGGTGGTGCCGCCGGGCTCGGCGCCGGGAAGGGTCAGGACCTGGTGCGAGATCCGCTCCGCCAGCTCGTGCAGCGGATCACGCTGCGTCGTCGGATCCCGCGGCGCCGACGGATCCCGCGGCGCCGACGGATCCCGCGGCGCCGACGGATCCCGCGGCGCCGACGGATCCCGCGGCGCCTCCCCGTCCCGCATCCGGTCCAGGTGGCTTCGTGTCACATCCGCGGCGCCCTCGGCCAGCGCAAGGTGCTGGGCGCGCAGCACCGCCGCCAGCAGCGCGTAGTGGCTGTGCCAGGTGTGGGGCCAGGTGTCGCGCTCGAACCCGTCCCCGCCGTCGCCCGTCAGCTCGCCCAGGCTGGCGGTCCCTTCGCGGGCCACGCCGATGAAGCGGTTGCCGCGCAGCTCCAGGACCCGGTCGGGTCCCTCCTCAATCGGAGGTCGCTGGCTGCGACGCACCGCCCGCCGCAGGCTGAAAAGCAGGTCGGCGCGGGCCCGGTCATCGAGGCGGCCGTCGACCACCAGGTGACTGTGGTGGACCACGTGCCGCGAGGTGCCGGTCTGGTGCGGAGGCGCCGCCGGGTCGTCCTTGGGTCCCAGGAGCAGCCACTCGGCCAGCCCCGCCGTGCCGATCCGCCCGCTCGCGCCACACGCGCCCAGCATGCGCGGTCCCAGGATCGTGCGCTGGGCCGGCGAGGGCTCGACCTCGAAGCGCCAGGCCAGGTCCTTGTCGCCCTCCTCGTCCCGGCAGGCCCGCACCTGGGCCAACCGATGCGCGATCTCCTCGGGGGCGGGCGGCGCGCCCGGGTCGGTCAGCCAGTCCACGCGGAACGAGAGCACCCCCACGTCCAGCGGCAGCAACAGCAGGTCGACCCGGCTGATCCGGGGAGAGGGGAATCGCTCCTGGCCGGCCCGGTCGACCAGGCGACCGTGGTGCAGCAGGCCGTCGACCACCGATCGGTTCAGGGCCAGTCGGGTCACCGCCCAGGGTGAGCCCGTCGCCTCGCCCGCCAGCACCGACCGGAAGGCCGGCGACAGCTCCTCAGTGCCCGCGGGCAGCGCCTCGGTGGACAGGGACCACATCGGCTTGACCTCGGGCGCCGCATGCCGGGGCTCCCAGACGCGGTGGCGGAGGTGCTTCACCCGCTCGGCAACGCTCGACCCCCGACCATCCGCCCACGCGACGGGGACCATGAAAGTGGTGCTGGCGGAGACAACGCGGACCATGCGGCCAAGTATAGGACAAACGAGGCTGTGCGCGCGCGATGTGGACCTCGGCTCGCCGGGCGCGCTCACCGAAGTGTGCGCACAGGACTTGAGCGCCGCCTGCAATGTCCAGCCCCGACAGGGCGCAGGCAACGTCACCCTGCCGCCTCTGGCCAGGCCTCGGCCCCAGGAGCACCCAACGCAGTCCGGAAACACGGGCGGGTAGGCGTCCGGAGACTCTGGCGGGAGCCCTCTCGTCAGCCGCCTCCCGCGGTCCAAGGCGACTGGTAGGTCCACGCAGGAGCCCCGCCGGTGATCCCCGTCATGACCCGCCTGAAGATCCGCCACCCGGCGGAGGGGGGCATGCCCCAGGCCGCCATCGAGGAGAAGTGCGACTCGATCCTGCGCGCGGTTTGGCCCGTCCTCCGGGAGCCCAATCCGACGCTTTCAGACGTCGCCGCCAACCGGCGGCCGGCTGCAACTCGCCGGGGACGTCGGTCGAAGGCGGCATGACAGTGCGGTCTGCGTGATCCACCCCGGGGGGAGCCAAGCTGATTCACTCCGGAGAGGTCAACCCGAAGCCCTCCCGCCCACGCTCCACCAGCCAGTACGCCGGTGCGTCACGTTGCGTCCTGGCACCCCTTCCCCGCCCCCACCCCTTGACACCCCCGCCCGCCCGCCGTAGTGGTCCAGCTACACATCGGAGCACTACATGCCCTTCGTTCGACGCAAACGCGGCCGCCTCCTCCTCGTCCACAGCCGCCGGCAGGGGGGCAAGGTCGTCCAGCAGGAGCTGGCGGGCTTCGGCTCGGCACCGGAGCTGGAGGAGGTGCTGGGCGCCGGCGCCTGGGAGGCGTGGTGCCGGTCGCTGGAGCGTGCCCACCCGGATCTCTCGTGGGACTGGCAGGCGATCCACCGCGACCTGGCGGCGGGGATCCCGGCCCTGTCCGCGGCCCCGTCCCCGTCGGCGGCGGGGGACGCGCTCGCGAAGCTGTCGGCGGAGCTGGTGGTCGCCCTGGCGCGCCTCGCGCCGGCCCGGGCAGCGGATCGGGAGGTCCTCGACCGAGCGCAACCCGGCCTGACGCTCCTGGCCAACCACCTCCACCGCGTCCTGGGCCCGGCCGGGGCGCCCGCCCGGAGCGCCCCGATGGTGGCCCCCTCCGAGGAGGTCGAGGAGGCCTTCGACCAGGCGATGGAGCACTGGTGGCGCGGCGACCGCAAGCGCGCTGTCCAGGGCTACTGGAAGGTGCTCCAGGCGGACCCGTCGCACGCCGACGCGCACAACCACCTGGGGATCGCGGCGCTGGACGAGGGGCGGCTGGACCAGGCCGAGGACCACTTCCGGACGGCCATCGACAGCGGGGCCCGGCACATCGAGGTGCAGGGGGGGCTGCTGGAGTGGGGCTACCTGGAGAACCGGCCCTACCTGCGCGCGCACGGCAACCTGGCGCTGGTCCTGCGGCGGCTGGGGCGGTGGGCCGATGCGGCGGCGATCCATGAGCAGATGCTGCGCTGGAACCCGACCGACAACCAGGGCGTCCGCTACCTGCTGGGCGAGGAGTACCACCGCATGGGGGATCGCCGTCGGGCGCTGGCGGCCTACCAGCGGGCAGAGGGGGACGCCGGCACCGACTTCGGCCTGGGGCTGCTGCTGCTGGAGGCGGATCGGGTCGCGGATGCCGAGCGGGTGCTGCTGCGGGGCATGGCCGAGAACCGGTACGTGGCGCCGATGCTCCTGGCCGAGCGGTGGAGCCGGCTGGACGGGTGGCACGGCACGAACCTGGCCGAGCCGGAGCACGCAGCGTGGATCGCCCGGTCGCTGCGGGACCTGTGGGGGTCGAAGCCCCAGCACCTGGACCAGCTCGGCCGCCTGTGGAAGCGCGCCGCGGTGGTCGCCTGGCGCCGCCAGCTCGACGACATCATGGTGGCGCTCCGCGACGCCAGGGGCTCCACCGAGGAACGCAGGGCCCTGCTGGAAGCCCGCGACCGCCTGGTCGAGGACGACCTCCTGGAGCGCGTGCGAGGCGGAGCCACCGGGGACCTCGGGACGGTGCCCGGGCTGGCCACAGTGGAGGAGGATCCTGTCTCCGCAGAGGAGGGGTCCTCCATCACCGACATGCGCCACCGCGTGGTGCCTCGCGGCGAGGGAGCACACCTGCCCACGGCGTTCTGGCGCACCGTCGCCTACGAGGGGCGCATCGTGGAGGCCGGCTCGGCCTGGGGCCGGGCAGAGCCCCTCGACACGGCCATCCGCTGCCGGCGCAGGCCCCGGCGGCGACCCTGCACCGGACACCTGCGGGTGCGCCTGGCCGCCGGCCAGATCGTGTGGGCCTGCACCCGCTGCCGCGACAACGGGCGGATCCACCACTGGGAGGGCCTGGAGTGGGACTTCTCGAAGGCCCGCGCCCCCCGCGACGCGGCGCGGGTGCCCGTGTCCTGGACGGACTTCGCGTGGCTCCGCCAGATCGGCTACCTGCCGATGCGGATCCTGCTGGCGCGCGCCGAGTGGGGCGAGGACGGGCCGACCCTGGTGGGGAGCGTGGCGGAGCTGCGCGAGGCGGCGACGGCCTCGGCGGCGTGTGGCGGGGACGATGCCGCCGCCGCAATCCTGGCCGGGCTCGGGGACGGCGGGCCCGAGGCGTAGGGGCCAGGGACGGCGGCGGGCAGGGGTGCCGTCAGCTTCTCCTCCGCTCGGGCGACTCCCTCTCCCCACCCTCGGGAGGCGCCCATGACCCCCTCGCAGACGATCCACCTGTTCTCGGTGGTCGCGGCCGGCATCGGCGGCGGCCTGGCGCCGGTGCCGGGCTCGGACGCGCCGCTGCTGATCTCCTTGCAGGCGGCGATGATCCAGTCGCTGGCGGCGGAGCGGGGCTGCCCGCTGACGACGGTGGCGGCGATGGAGCTGGCGCTGACGCTGAGCGCCACGATGGCGGGGCGGCAGGCCGCGCGTTCGCTCTTGAAGGCGCTGCCGGGAATCGGCGCCGTGGCGGGCGCGCTGACGGCGGCGGCGCTGACGGAGGCGGTGGGGCACGCGGCGCTGGCCTGGCTGGCGCGGACGGAGCGGCCAGCGTGAGCGGCGCTCAGCCGACGCGCCGCCCGGGTGTGGCGAGCAGTTGCCGGAGAAACTCGCCTCGCGACCGGTCTCCCCGCAGCTCGTCCAGTCGCTCGGCCTCCGCCACCGTGAGGAGCACGGGCACCCGCACCGTGCGCTGTTCTTCTGGCCGCCGTGCACGTTGGGGCGAGGGCATGGGGTGGCCGAAGCGGGCCTCCCAGGCAGCCGCGGCTGCCTGCTCCTCCCACTGCATGAGATCCAGGTTCGAGAACTGGTAGGGCACCGCACCGTCGAAGGGATCCGCGCACCCCCAGGGGCACTGCCAGACGTACCCGTCAAAGGGGAGCACGAGCTCACCGCGGCGGAAGCGGGTGAGCTTTGGGACCAGCTCCGCGGGCCGGTTGCAGCCGGAGCAGTTGGGGGGAGAGAGGATCGGCTTCATGGTTCACCCTCGGTGGAAGCTGACGACGACGACGCCTGCCCGCTCGACAAGCCGGATCCAGAGGTGCCCACCATCCCAGTACTCCGGCGTGAAGACCCAGATGATTCCACCTTGTGGCGCCGTGGAATCCTCCACTCGCAGGAAGTCTGTCCTTGCGAGTTCCAGGAGCTGAAGGCGAAGGTCGTCGGTGGTCCATTCCAGGTCACGCATGCCGTCCAATGCGTACGCTCGGATCTCCAGGCGGCCTTCGCTGACGCTGTGGCGCAGCCTGCGAAGGAAGCTGGAGACCTGCTCGGGTGATGGCGGCACACACACACTATATGCACATTTTGCGTGCGGCACCAAGCAAGGAAGGCCCCGGACACCAAGGGACCTCGTGTCCGAGCGCGACGCTCACCCCTAGGTCACGCACCAGGTGGAGAGGCCGTCCTCGCGGCGCTCGGTGGTGGAGGCGAAGCGCTGGCTGTCCAGGGCGCAGGGGAAGGTGCCATCCAGGCGCTACACTCCCGCCTGCCACCCTGGAGCCTGCTTGCCCTGGCATCACCTGGTCCTGACCTGTGGCACGTCGGCGAAGGCCAACGCCGCATTCCAGCCGCTGTGGCCCACCTCGCTCGCGACGCTGGACCTGGCGCAGGCCCGGGCGCTGGGCGCTTCCACCCCGCTGCCCCCTCGCCCGGATCCCCGCCGCGTGAGCGCCGAGTACTCGGCCCTGCACGCCCTGCACGCGCTCGGGGAGCTGAGCGGGCGGCTCCGAATCTGCCTGCTGCACACCGAGACGCCGGAGGGCGTGCTGGCGGCCTGGTGGGTCCGGCGCGCCCTGGAGGAGGACTTAGAGGAGACGGTGGAGCTGCGCTCGGTGGGGGACCTGGACGCGGGCCGACGAGAGGCGATGCGGGAGGGCCTGGGCCAGTACCTGAAGGTCGTGGCGGCGGCGCTGCGCGAGGGCACGCCGCACGGGACGGCCTTCGTCCCCCTGGGTGGGTACAAGGTGATGACGGGCCTGGCCTACCTGATGGCCAGCTACCTTGGCTATCCGCTGCTGTACCTGCACGAGGGGGACCAGGTCCTGCACCGGCTGCCCGTGGTGCCGCTGCACCTGGACGCGGCGGCCTTGCGGGCGGCAGCGCCCCTGGTCCGTCGGCTGCACGCCGGTCGGAGTCTGCACGAGCTGTCGCCCGAGCATGTCGGGCTGCTGGAGGCCCAGGGTTGGCTGTTCGAGCGCGCGCGGGTCGACGGCGAGGAGATCCTGTCGACCAACGCCTTCGCGGAGTTCCTGCGCGAGGAGCCGGCCTGGCGTGGCACGCTGGGGACGCGCGTGATGTGGGGTGACGCCCCGCCGAGGGACCTGCGCTTCGTGGCACGCCAGGTCGAGAGCCTGCTGGAACACCGCACCGACCGGGCCAGGGTGGGCGAGGTCCACCACGAGCAGAGCTGCGGCCTGGGCGGCCAGCGCTACGCGCTGTTCAAGGGCGCCTCGGGCCCGGCGGGCCTGTTCCGGGCGGCGTGGTCCTACGACGAGGCGGAGGACACGCTGTACATCGCGCTCGCCTGGTTCGATCACCAGGCCTACGAGCGGGCGCTGACCCGGCCGCGGTTGCTGGACGCACAGGTGGCTGCGTGGACGGATCTGACCGCTGCCCTGTTCCCCGCGGACTGACAGCGATCCCAGGATGCCGACCTGGCTCACCCCCGCCGCGCTGGCCCGGGCCTTCCGCGAGGTCGGGGCCACAGCCAGCCCCGGCGTGGACGGAGAGTCCGGCGCGGACTTCGCGCGGGAGTTGCAGGCGCAGTGCCGCCGCCTGGTCGAGGAGGTGGAGGCGGACCGCTACCGCCCGCGGCCGCTGCTGCGCCTGACCCGGCCCAAGGCGGACGGCGGCGTGCGGGTGCTGGGCGTGCCCTGCGTGCGGGACCGGGTGCTGCAGCGGGCGGCGGTGGAGGCGGCCACGCCGACGGTGGAGGGGCGGCTGCGGCCCCAGGTCCACGGCTACCGCCCCGGCCGCTCGCCCCGCACGGCGATCGCGATGCTGTGCGCCCAGGCGGACGACTGTACACAGACGGCGCTGGTCAAGGCCGACGTGGCCGGGCTGTTCGACACGCTGCCGCACTCCGGCGTGGCCCAGGCGGCCCGCGGGCTGCTGGCGCCCCCGTGGGACGCGCTGGTGGCGGCCTGGCTGGCGGCCTGGCCGACCTCGCCCGGCCGGGGCCTGCCCCAGGGCGCGCCGCTCTCGCCGATGCTGGCGAACCTGGCGCTGGCGGAGCTGGTGGATCGGCCGCTGGCCCTGGCGCTGCCGCCGCTGCCGCGGCCGCGGGCGTGGGTGCGCTACGGCGACGACCTGCTGGTGGTGACCTCGGCGGCGGAGAGCACGCGCCTGACCCTGCACCTGGGCGGCCTGCTGGCGGCGGGGGGCCTGCGGCTGGCGCCCGGCAAGGTCCTGTCGGCGGCGGCGCGGGCGGGGCCGGTGCCCTTCCCGGTGCTGGGCAGGGGGCTGCGGTGGCGGGCGGACGGGCGCGGGGGGCTGGCGCTGGGCGAGGGGTGAGGGTCCGAGTATGGTAGTCTGGCCTCGCCCTCGACCCAGGATGACGCCATGGCCCTGCCCATGCTGCTGACGCTTGCCTGCAACATGCCCGCAATGACCGATGATGGATCCGACTTTGACCCCTCAGCGCAGGCGCTGGCCATCGGTGGCATCCGAACGGAGGAGAGCGACGTCTGCGCGGAGGATGGCGGCTGCACCTGCACGAACCCTGTCGTCCATGTCTCGCAGTGGGGCTATTGCGACGACGACACGCCGTGGTCCCACGTGCCGGTCGAGACGGACAGCGTGCTGGTCGGGTGGCTGGAGTCCGCCGGCAACACCGTCTCGGACGCACCGTCGGTCGAGGTGGACGCCCTGGCGGTCTTCGTCGTGCGCGACGGCGCGGTGGTGGCCTCGCTGGGCACGGACGAGGCCAACGAACTGGGCGGTGCGCAGTACCTGGCCCGGGAGGATCACGCCTTCGCCGGCGAATACGACCTTCCTCCCCGGACGGCGGACACCGCCAGCTTCTCGACCACCGACCCGGACCTCGAACTGCACCCGTTTGGCGGTGAGATGTCCTTGACGACCTACGAGCCCGGCGACGTGCTGGTGTCTGTCGCGCGGATCGAGGACCAGGACGCCGACACCTGCACTCGCGCGGGCGTGGACGAGCATCGGGCGTCTGGCACAGGTTGCTCCGGCGGCATCTGCGAGCGGGGCCACGGCCCCTGGCTGTGCGGCGAGGCCGGCTACCTGGTCAGCGCCAACCTGAGCATGCTGGGCTGCGAGGACGTGGTCTTCGAGGGCACCGTCGATGGGGAGACGGTCGAGGTGGACGTCTGCGCCCGCACCGCGACCCTGGCTGGTTCGAGCGTGGAGCCGCTGCCCGCACCGCCCGGGTTCGCCGTGCGGTACTCCTGTGCAACCGAGCGGAACGAGCTGTCGTGGAGCACAGTGCCCGGCGCGGAGGGGTACCAAGTGTACTGGGGCACGGACCCGGCAGTCACGTCGGAGAGCGAGGCGATGCCGATCACGACCTCGACCTCGTACACCCACGACGGGCTGGCGGCGGGAGGACGCTACTCGTACCGCGTGGCGGCGATCGACGATGCCGGCGGCGAGGGCCTGCTCAGCCCGGTGCGGACGGATGGTCCACCACCGGCGACCAGCGCGCCGGTCTGGCGCCGCGCGCGGTGGGTTCCCCCGGAGCGCTTCATCCTGCTGCAGTGGCGGCGGACCCCTGGAGCAACCACCTACAGGCTGTTCTGGGGCACCGAGACGGGTGTGACCACGGACAGCGAGGAGCTGTCGACGGCGGCCACGGAGTACGCGCACTCGGGCATGGTCTCCGGCGCGTCCTACTTCTACCGGGTCGCAGGGGTCAATCGCTGCGGCGAGATGGGCTCGCTGTCGGACGAGGTGGAGGTGCGGGTGCCGTGACCGGTCCGAGCTGCCCGCGCGGCCAGAGAGCGAGCACCGTGCGTGTCGCCGGGCGCTGCTCAACTCCAGTTTCCACCCTCCACCCCAGGTGACCGCATGACGACGCGCCTGGTGACCTTCCTTGGCAAGCCGCACAACGGATCCTACAGCCCTGTCCGGCACCAGCGGGCGGGAATTACCGGCCCGGACACCTGCTTCGCTGCCGTCTCGCTCGCTCACTTCCTGGAGTTGGGTGCGAATGATGAGGTGCGCGCCCTGGCGACAGAGGCGGCCTGGCAGGTGCCCGACGCGTCCGGCCAGCCGCACGGAGCCCGCCTGACGGCCGCTCTGGCCGAGCACGGCAGGCCTGTCCCACCGACACCGGATCCCTTTCTGGAGCCTGGGGAGCAGGAGTCCCACTACTGGCAACACTTCCAGGTTCTTCGAGCTGCGCTGGCCCCCGGCGCCACGACCTCTCGGATCGTCCTGGATCTGACCCACAGCTTCCGGGTCCATCCGCTGCTGGCGGCCGCGGTGTTGTCCTACCAGCGCGCCCTGGAACCCCGCAAAGCGGACATCGAGGTCGTCTACGCGGCCTTCGAAACTGTGCCGAAGGGCGCGCCCGTCCCGCTGTGGGACCTCACGCCGCTGGTCGAGCTCGCTGACTGGACCTGGATGCTCACGCTGTTCCTCCGCACAGGCCGCGCCGAGGATGCCGCACGGACGGTGCAAGCGCTCGGGCGCACCCAGCGAGCAGACTGGGCGCGCGGGGACCGGGCGGGACCGCCACCGAGCCTCGAACGCCTGGGCAAGGCGCTGGAGGAGTTCGGCGGCGCGCTCACGACGGTCCGCACGGGTGCGCTCCTGCACGGCCCCCACGGGAAGGCGGCCGGGCTGGTCCGCTCGCTGGAGGCGGCCAGGACGGAGGTCGAGCAAGCCTTCCCTCCCCTGGCCGCCATGCTGACCCGGGTGGAGGACATGGTCAGACCCCTGCCTTGCGATGACCTGGCGTCTCCGGAAGGCCACAGATCCGTCGCGGCCCTGGCGCGCCTGTACCTGGACCTGGGCCGGCACCTGGAGGCCATGGCGACCGTGCGGGAGGGATGGATCAACCAGTACGCGCCGCCAGAAGCGATCCGCCCTGGAGGAACGCTGTTGGGGGCCGGCGTACGCGAGAACGCGGCCAAGGACCGGTGGTTCGTGGCGCAGCCCGAGACCGCCCCATCCGTCACCGGCAAGCGCAACGACCTGCTGCACGCCGGCTACACGGGGGGCGGGTCGATGAGCGCCGAGCGCGTGGCCACAGCCGTGAGGCAGGAAGTGGACCGCCTGCACAGCTCAGTCCCCGCCGCGACCTTCCTGAACATCTCGAACCACCCCTCGGCAGGCTGGACGGAGACCCAGCTTCAGGCCGCACGCGGGCTCGCGCCAGAGGTCATGGACCTGCCCTTCCCGGACGTGCTCCCCTCTGCCTCCCTCGCCCAGGTGGAGGCCCTCGCCGAGGAACTGGTGGCGAAGGTGCCCGCCCATGTCCGTGTAGCCATGGTGGCAGGGGAGAGCGTACTGTCCTTCGCGGTGATCGCTCGCCTGCAGGCCCGCGAGGTTCGATGCGTCGCGGCGACATCGATGCGCCAGGTCGAGACGGAGGCGGACGGGACGCGCCGAAGCCGGTTCGACTTCGTCGGCTTCCGCGACTACCCCACGCTCACGCTGGGCGGGACCTGAAGCACCTCGGGGCAGGGGTGTACGGCTTGCAGTGCTGTGCCCCTCCTCCCCCTGTTTCACCAACTGAAAACACCTGTCGGCCCCGCTCCCGCTGCCGACCGTCCCCCGCCGCGTCAGGCTGCCTCTCCAGGAGGACGCTGTGGGCTGGACCCTGTTCGTGGACGAGAGCGGGCACGGCGAAACGCCCGGCGAGACGCTGGTGGTCGCGGGCCTGCTGCTGCCGGCGGGGCTGCACGACCCGCTGCAGCGCGACCTGCGGGCGCGGCTGGAGGGCATCCACGCGGGCCTGCCCTGGCCGCCGCACGCGGCGATGCTGAACGTGCCGGTGGCGGCGGCGGTGGCGAGCGGGACGCTGCCGGCGAGCCAGCGCTCGGCGGCGCTGGAGGCGCTGCGCCTGCCGCTGCGCGAGCTGCTGGACGGGGTGAAGCCGGACGACTGGCTGGCGCTGCGCACGGCGGACGCGGCGGTGGCGGAGCGGTACCCGGACCTGTACGCGCGGCTGCAGGCGCTGGCGCAGGCGCGGGCGGCGGCGATGGCGCGGCTGCTGGCGGACCTGGGCCGGACGGCGGGGCCGCGGGGGGCGGTGGCGCTGGTGGCGGCGGACCGGGTGGACCCGGCGCGGGACGAGCGGCCGCTGGGGGGCCTGGTGGTGCGCGACGCCTACCTGCGGCTGCTGCGGCTGCTGCTGGAGCGGGTGCACGCGCTGCTGTGGCACGACGAGCGCGGCGTGGAGGTGGTGGAGGCGGTGGTGGCGGACCGGCACCTGACGCTGGCGCAGGGCGACCGGCGGGTGCCGATGGTCTCGCGCTACGTGGCGGAGATCGCGGACGAGGCGGCCCGGGCGCCCTTCCTGGTGGAGGGGGATCGCCGGCGCGACAGCGTGCGGGTGGTCTCGACGGGCCGGCGCCGCTTCCACGGCGAGGACGTGCCGGCGGGGCTGGTGCTGGCGGACTGGCTGGCGAACCGCGCGGGCCGGTCGCTGCGCCGGGACCGGGACCTGGCGGCGCTGGGGGCCTCGCTGGACGCGCTGGCGCTCCACGGGCTGCCGCGGGAGCGGGCACCGGCGCTTGCGGCGGACGGGCCGGCGCTGACGACGCTGGCCTGGGGCGGCGAGGCGCGGCGGCGCGTGCACGAGGCGGCGCAGCGGGGCGAGCGGCTGCCGACCACCGGGCTGGCGCCCCCGCGCTGGGTGCCGGAGGCGACGGCGCCCTGGGTGGACGCGGCGGCGAGGGGGACCTGGCGATGAGCGATCGGGAACGGCCGAGCGACCTGGAGCGGGCCTGGGAGCTCCTGCAGCAGGATCCGTGCGACGGGCAGGCCCAGGAGCTGTTGTCCCGGCACGTCCACCGGCAGGCGCGGGAGGTGTTCTTCCAGCCGCAGCAGGCCGAGGAGCAGGCCCAGGAGCTGCTGCTCCACCTCTTCACGCGCCTGTCGATGGGCACGCTGGTGATCACCGGCAGCCTGGAGGGCTACATCCGCGGGGCGCTGCATCACCGGATGGTGAGCGCCCTGCGCGCCCGCCGGCCCGAGGATCCCCTGGACCCGGAGAAGCCGGAGCCCGCCGCCCCCGCGCCGCCTCGGCCTCCCGACGAGCGGGTGGACCTGGTGCGCCTGCTGGAGCGGGCCTACCAGCGGGTGTGGCAGCAGCGCCGACCCCAGGACCGGGCCAAGCTGGAGGAGGCCTGGCTGGAGCTGGGCCTGCGGGTGGAGCAGGACCTGAACGGTCCCGATCTGCTGGCGCGCACGAAGGGGCTGGCGCCGGACACACCGGCGATGAAGAAGGGGCTGGACGCGTTCTACCATCGCGACGCGCGCCTGCTGGAGGCGCTGCTGAAGGCGCTGCACGCGATGGACGCCGAGGGGCTGCTGGACGAGGCGGAGCGAGACTTCGTGAGACGCATGCAACGAATCCTCCTCTCCCGTCAGGATCCCGCGACCTGACGCGACCTCTCGTACAGATTAGAGGCGATCATGAACCGTACTCCGCTCCCCGACGCCCTCGCCCGCCTGCTCGGCCAGACCACGGCCGAGGCGCGCCTGGACAGTCCCGCCACGACCCCGCAGATGGCCCTCGCGCCGATGGTCACCGCGGCCATGGACCCGCTGGCCGACCCGCTCTCGGGCCTGGGGATCCCGGTGCCGGTGCCACTGGAGGGGGCGCCCTTCCGCCTGGCCCGGCTGCCCGACGACCCGCTGCGCTTCGTGCTGGAGTCCTCGGGATCGTTCACGATCCTGCGGGGCGAGGTGCGGGAGGCCCGCCACGACCTGGTGGTGGTCGACTCGCGCGCGGCGCCGACCAGCCTGCGCGAGGCGGACTGGGTGCTGGACCTGGACCAGGGCCGCGCCCGCGCCTGGCGGCTGGACGGCGCGCAGGAGGACCAGGCGCTGCGCCTGCCGGCGGAGGGGCCGCCCGTGGGCCTGGGGGCGCCAGCCTGGCCGGGGACCGACGCCCTGCTGGGCGGCGTGGGCTGCCCGGCGTGGCTGCGGCGCCGCGCAGACGAGCTGGGGGCCTCGCCCGACCCGCTGGACCCGCTGTGCGCGGCGGGCCTGCTGCTGCGGTTGTGGAGCCCGACCTCGGCGGCCGAGCGCGCGATGGCGCTGGAGCGCGCCCGGGCGGGGACGCCCTGGCTGCTGCCGGCGCTGCGCGGCTGGTTGGGCCAGGCCGTGGAGGGGGCCCCGGTGGACTGGTCCGCGGTGGAGCTGGCGACGGTGGAGCGGGCGGAGCTGCTGCTGGGCCTGCTGGCCGACCTGGTCGACCTGCAGGCGCGGGACCTGGCGCTGGCGCGGGCCACGGCCAGCCGGGTGGTGGCCGGGCGCGACGACCTGGAGAGCCTGCGCATGATCCTGGCGGCGATGCGGGGGCCGCGGCAGGCGCTGGAGGCCGCGCTGGAGGAGCTGGACGAGGCGGCGGTGGTCCACAGCCTGGTGCTGTCGGACCTGCTGTTCCTGGAGGCGACGGACCCGTGGCTGAACGCGGTGGCCTCGTGCGAGCCGGACGCCTGGTGGGGCGGCCTGGTGCGATGATGCCGTGGACAGACAGGGCCAGCCTGGACGCGGACGCCTCGGGGCTGGCGAGCCTCGCCCGTGAACGGTTCCGGGAGTTCGGCTTCTGCGACCCGGCGGGGAGCTGCCCGGTGGGCACGGCGCCGGTGCTCACGGTGACGGGCCAGGCGGCGGCGCTGTTCCGCGTCGAGGTGCGGGAGGGCGCGCACGACGGCGTGGGGCTGGGCCCCCAGGCGATGGAGGCGGCGCGGGTGGCCCTGGCGGCGGTGCGGCGGGAGCTGGGCGGGCTGCGCCCGGGGCGCGCGGCGGCGGGGCTGACCCCCTCCCTGCGCCAGGTGTGGGATCCCTCGGGCGGGGCGGTGGTGGAGGGCGCCTCGCTGGGACTGTCCACGGCGCTGGCGGCGGCCTCGTGGCTGCTGGAGCTGCCCGTGCCGGCCACCGTGGCGGCCAGCGCCCAGGTGGGGCCGGACGGGCGGCTGTCGCCGGTGGAGGGGCTGCCGGCGAAGCTGGCGCTGCTGGAGGGGTGGGCGCCGCGGGTGGAGCGGCTGCTGGTGGCGCGGGGGCAGGCGCTGCCGGAGGTGCGCGGGCGGGCGGAGGTGATCGCCGTGGGCGACCTGTGGGAGGGACTGGTCGCGACCTGGCCGCACCTGGACAGAGGGGGCCTGGAGGACCTGCTGCTGGCGCGCGAGGACGGCCCGGCGCTGGCGCGGCGACTGTTCGGGCTGGCGGTGCGCGGCTCGCCCCAGGTGCTGGCCTGGGGCGGTGTGCGCCGGCTGGCGGGGCGGCTGCGCCCGCGGATGGAGGGAGAGGCGGCGTGGCAGGCGGAGGTCGTCGAGGCGATCGCGGCGCGCCACGACGCGGACAACGGCGTGCCGCTGCCGCTGCCGGATCTGTCCGGGCTGCCCTGGGGGCTGCGGCTGGAGCTGCGCGCCCAGGAGCTGCAGCACCTGGCGGACCAGGCCACCGGCGCCTAGCGCGAGGCCTGCGCCGCGGCGGAGGCCGAGGCGCGGGCAGCGACCGGGCTGGAGGGCGCGGCGCGGATCCACGGGGCGCTGGGGCGCCTGTACGCGGCCTGGGGCGAGGTGGGGCCGGCGCGGACCCACCTGGAGGCGGCGGTGGCGGGCTGGCGGGCGCTGTTCCTGGAGGGCCAGGCCAGCCGGCCGCTGTGCGAGTGGCTGCGGGTGCTGGGCGCCGCGGAGGATCGGGCCGGGGTGCGGAGGGTGCTGGCCCACGCGCTGCCCGCCACCTGGGAGCACCCCGACTGCGGCGAGGCCGACCGGGCCTACCTGTCGCTGGCGGTCGGCCGGGCGCTGATCCAGGCGGGCGCGCCGGAGGAGGCGGCCCCCTGGCTGCGGGACCGGCCGGGCGAGGCGGCGGACACGGCGGCGGCCCGCCTGCGCTGGCGGCTGCAGGTCGCGCCGGCCCCCGGGGACGAGGACCGGCTGGCGCAGGGGACGGGCGCCCTCTGGGCCGAGGCGCGGGCCCTGGTGGGCCTGGACCGGGGCGGGCAGGACCTGTCCTCGCTGGAGCGCGGCGAGGTGGCGCGGCTGCTGTCCTGGCGGCCGCGCGGGACGACCGGGCCGCGGCACGTGGCGCGGTGGTGGCGGTACTGAGGGCGAGGGGTACGGAGCGCGACGAGCCCCTCACCCGCCGCTGCGCGGCACCCTCTCCCCCGCCGGGGGAGAGGGAATTGCGGACAGAGCCTCAGCCGCCCAGCTCGGCTCGCCGGCGCGCGCTGTAGGCGTCGCGCACGCGCACGAACTCGGGCTCGCCCCAGCGGCCGACCAGCTCCTGGAGCTTGGGGCCGAAGGTGCTCTTGCCGACGTCCTTGCCCAGCAGGTCGCCCAGGGTGGCCCAGCCGACGGCCAGCGTCTCGTAGGCCAGCGCCCGGTCGCCCAGGTGGTCGGCCAGCTCGCTCATCGCGACGGCGGCGGCGGTGTAGGCGACGGGGTGCACGGCGGACAGCGCCAGGGCGCGGGCGGAGCGGGCGGCGGCCAGGGCGGCGGCGGGGTCCCCGCGGCGCAGGGCGATGGTGCTGCGCAGCAGCTCCAGGTCGGCCAGGGCCATGTCGTCCTGCAGGCGGCCGGCGTCGCGGCCGGCGTCCTCGATGACCAGCTCGGCGTGGTCGAGCTGGTCGGCGCCCAGCCAGGCGCCGGCCTCCTCGATCTTGATCCGCAGGGCCAGGGCCGGGTCGGGCGCCTCCTCGGCCAGGGCCTTGGCGGCGACCAGGGCGCTGGCGGCACGCACGGGCTGGCCGGCGGCGGCCCAGACCTGGGCGCGGCGGCGCTGCAGCTCGGCCAGGGGCACGGGCAGCATGCCGGCGGCGGTCGCGCGCTCGACGGCGGTGTCGTAGCGCTGGGCGGCGAGGAGGTTGTCGGCACGCGCGAAGGCGGTCTCGCCCAGCTCGGTCCAGGCGGAGACGGCGACGGGGCCCGTGTCCTCGACGAGCTGGATCGCGACGGTGGCCCGGGTCTGTGCACCGTCCAGGTCGCCGGCCAGGCGGCTGGTGGTGGCGGCCAGGTGCAGGCAGCGGGCCTGCTCGCCGGTCTGTCCCTGGTCCTGGTGGATGCGCGCGGCCTCGTCCAGGTCGACCAGGGCGGCGGCGAACTGGAGCTGGGAGAGCAGGTGCTCGGCGCGGGTCCGCAGGGCCCGGGTGACCTGGCGGGGATCTCCCTGGATGCGGGCCCGGGCCAGGTCACTGTCCAGGCGGCCGGGGTCGGTGGCCATGGGCCCTCCTCAGCGGCCGGCGGCGGGGGCGGGAGCCGGTGCAGCGGCCGGCGCGGGCCGGCGCGGCGCGGCGTTCTGCTGCTGCTGGGCCAGGGCGACCATCCGGGCCTCGCGGTGGCGCTGGGCCCAGCCCGTCAGCTCGGTGGTGAGGCTCTGGTGCTCGGCGCGCTTGGTCTCGGCGGCGCTGCCGAGCTGCTCCTTCTGGCTGCGCGCCTCCTCCTCGGCGGCGGCGGTGTCCGAGATCGCGGCCTGGTTGGCCTGCTGCAGGCCCTGGGCGCCCTGCTGGGCGGTGTCGAGGTTGGTGCGGCTGCCGGCGGCCTGTTCCTGGGTGGTGGTCAGCACCTGGGCGTCGCCCTGGAGCTGGGCCTGGGCCTCGGGGCCCTTGGCCGCCTCGGTCGCCATGGTGGAGTCCATCTGGGCGAAGGCTTCGCTCATCTGGTTGGCGTCGTTGTTCATCGACTGCATGGCGCGGCCGGCGCTGCCGGGCAGCTTGCTGGCGATCCAGGTGAAGCCCTGGAAGGCGGCGAGCGGGCCCTTGATGACGGCCAGCCCGGCGGCGCGCTCGGGGTAGCCCTCGAGCATGCCCTGGGCCTCCTGCTGGCGGGCCTGCTGCTCGGCGTTGGCCGACTGGCGGCGGGCGACGGCCTGCTCGTGGGCCTGCTGGGCCGACATGGCGGTCTGGGTCTCCTGCACGCACTCCTGGATCGGCGCCTGGTTCTGCTCGTGGGCCTGCCCCTGGGCGGACATCTGCTGCTCGGCGGCCTCGGCCTGGGCGCGGGCGGCCAGCGCCTCCTCGATCTGGTTGAGGATCAGGTCGAGCTGCTCGGGCGTGCCGGGCGGCTCCTCGTAGTTGGGGTTCACGCGCTCGGTGTTGGCCAGGGCGGGCCCCCCGGGGGACAGCGCCGCGCCGAGCTGCTCCTGCTCCTGCATCCCGCGGTTGTCCTGGGTGTACAGACCACTGGAGACAGTCGCGGCCTCCCGCTTGGCCTGGGCGTCCCGCCCCTCCTTGTCGGAGGCGAGATCGTAGGTCTTCTGCCCGGCCTGGACGGTGATGTTGCCCAGGCGCTCGTTCATGCGGGCGGCGTTGCCCTGGGGGCCGGCGCGGGTGCGGCCGGCGATGATGAACGGACCGTACAGGTCCTCGGCGAAGGGGTAGAGCAGGGTGTCGAGCAGGGGGCTGCGGCCCAGCGTCTTCTTCCAGGAGTCCGGGCGCCACTGCTCCTGGCCGTTGGCGTAGTCCAGCCGCGAGCGGACCATGGCGTCCGACAGGTCCTGGCCGGCGGCGGCGCGCGACGGCGGGTTCATCAGCGCCTCGGGGGCGGCCTTCATCATCTCCCAGTGTTCGCGCAGGGTCCAGAAGCCCTTGTTCTGCTCGCCCATCTGCTGGTTCATGGTGCGATCGGCGCCGGGGGTGGCGCCGGCGGCGGCCTGGTCACCGGCCAGGTCGGCCTGGCGGCTGACGTCGGCGTCGACGTCGGAGCGGCGGGCGTCGAAGGGGGCCCGCTGCTGGGCGTCGTACTGGTCCATCGCGGACCGGCGGCTGTCGTTGTAGCGGGTCTCGGCCTGCTGCATCGCGTGGTTGCTGGCGTCGGTCGCCTGCTTGAAGGCGGCGTCGTACTCGGCGCTGGCCGTCCGGGACTGTCCATTGTGCTGCTGGACGATCTCCAGGCGGGCCTGGCTGTGCTCCAGGTCGAACTGCTGCTTCATCTGCCGCGCGACGTCGGGGCTCATCGAGTCCCGGTTCTCCATCAGCCACAGCTCCTGTCGCACGCGCTTGGTGTCGACGTCCTGGAGCTGGGCGTTGCGGCTGCCCTCGATGGACTGCTGGCGCTGCTGGAACTCCAGGCTGGCCTGGTCGGTGCTGGACTTGAACTGCTGGCTGGCGGCCTCGATGTCGGCCATCCGGTGCTGGTGCGCCGAGTCGTTGACCTCCATCTGGTAGCGGTGGCGATCCTGGATGACCTCGGGGTCCTGCAGGCGGCGCTGGAAGTCGGCGTCGATCTGCTCGTGCTGCTGCTGCCGGCTGGTCTCGAGTTCCTGGGCCTTCTGCTGGCGCGCCTGGCTGCGCGCGTCCTCGATCGCCTGGTTGCGCTGCTGGGTGATGCGCGCCTCGGCCTCGATGTGGCTGCGGAAGCGCTCGCGCACGGCGGCCAGGCCCTTCTGGCGCTCCTGCGGCGTGGGGCCGTCGGCGCCCTGGGTGGGAGCGTCGGCGCCCTGGGTGGTGGGCGCGTCGGCGGCGCCCTGGCGGACGACGTCGGGGGCCTCGGTGCGCGGGGTGGGAGCGTCGGCGCCCTGGACCGGCGCGGGCGCGTCGGCGCCCGGGGTCGGCGCGGGGCCGTCGGCGGCCCGGGTGGGCGCGACCTCGGGCACCTCGGTGCGTGGCGTGGCCTGGGGGCCGGTCTCGGCCGTGCCGGTGCCGTGGCGGCTCTGGAGGTAGGCGTCGCCGGCCTTGCTGCCGGCTGCCTCGCCGGCCTTGCCGCCGACCCAGCCGCCCAGCGCGCCGGCCGCGCGCCCGCTGGCGTCGGAGATGCCCGCGCCCTGGGCCTCGACCTCGCGCGGGTCGGCCTCGCTCTTGAAGGCGTGCAGCGCCCGGAAGAGCAGGACGGCCGGCTGGAGGACGAGGTTGTTGATGAGGTCGAGCACGCCGGTGGCGGCGCCGATGCCGAGCGCGATGGCCGAGAGCGTGGCGGCCAGGGGCGAGGCGACGCCGACCGTGATGATGGTGATGATCCACATCACGGCCGAGATGACGCCGATGATGCCGGCGATCACGTTCATGATGTCGCAGACGAGCTGGATGACCTCGGAGATGCTGGCGAGCGTGTTGGCCAGGACTTCGTAGGTGGAGTCGCCCTCGCCGAACTTGCCGATGGTGTCCGCGGTCTGGCCCCAGTCGCGGGTGGCCAGGCCGTAGACCGACATCGCGCCGCCCAGGATGGCGCCCACGCCGGGGATGGGCACGAAGCGCGCGGCGAGCTTGCCGATGGCGCCCGCGGCGAAGCCCAGGCCCAGGCCGGTGAGGCCGCCCTGGATGGCACCCTCGCCGGCGCGCTCGGCGATGAAGGCGGCGCGCTCGGTGCTGCCGGGCTCGCCCACCTGGGTGCGGGCGCCCGACCAGCGCTGGTGCTCGATCAGCTCCTCGTGGATGAGGGCCAGGTCGCTGCTGCCCAGGCCGCCGACCTCCGAGGCGGGGGCCGTGGGCAGCGGGCCGGTCATCAGGCCGCCGTCGCCGCCCTGCTGGCCGCCGCCGGGCTGCTGGCCGCCCTTGCCACCCTCGCCCTCCTCCTGGCCGGGGCCCGCCTGCTCCTGCCCCTCGCCCTGGGCGCCCTCCTGGCCGGGGCCGCCCTGGGTCTCGGCGGGGGGGGCCGGCTGCACCGTGGGGGCCGGCGGGCCGGCGACGGCGGGCGTGTCGGCGATGACCGTGGCGGCGTCCTCCTCGCCCAGGGCTTCGCGCGTGGCCTGCTCGACCACGGGACGGTCGCCCGCGGGAGCCTGGCCGAGCATCTGCCGCGCGTCGCCGGGGCCGCCGATCTCGTTGGCGATGATCTGCACGGCCTCTCCGCCGCCGCCCGGGGCAGGGGCCGGCCCCTGCAGCGCCTGGGCCGCCGCCGCGTTGCCGCGAGGCTGCGTGACGGCGGGCGCCTGGACGGAGGGGGCGGGCGCCGGCGCGGGGGCCTGCTGGGGGGTGGGGGTGGCGAGTCCCTGGCCGGGCATGGAGACCTCTGCGGGGCGGGAGGTGCGCGCCGAGGGTCGACGGGGACCGGGATCGGAGCGCGCGCGCACGAGGGTGCAACGTGAAGGGTACCGCGGCGCTGGCCGTCGACCGTGTGAATTCCACGCGGGGGCCGCGACCGCTCGCCTCGGGCCCGCGGGCACCGGGCGGCCGCCCGTGCGATGCTGCGCCTGCTCCTCCCGACCCCCGATCCCCCGGGGGTCGGGCGCTCCGTCCCGCGACATCCCAGGAGTGGGTCATGTCCGAGCCGACCAACGACACCTCGTCCCGCCTGCCGAACGCCGGCAGCGAGCCAGTCCCTCCGCCCCTTCCGGACGAGGGCGGCGGCGGCGGAATGGGAGGCGGCCTGCTCGCCATCGGCGCCGTGGCGCTGCTCTTCGCCGTGGTGGCCTTCGTGCTGATGCGCAGCATGGGCACCCCGGAGGAGGAGGTGGCGACGCCGGTCCGCTCGGGCGGCCCTGCCGCGGCCGAGGCGCAGGACCTGCCGGACGTGGCGCTGACGCTCTACGTCGAGCGGGGCGGCCGGGCCGAGCCGCTGCCGCCGGGCCAGGACGTGGCCGTCGGCGACAACGTGCTGTTCGAGCTCTCCAGCGAGACGGCCGCCCCGGTCCGGCTGTGGATCGAGGAGGCGGGCGCACAGATCGAGGACCTGGGCACCATCGACGCCGACCCGAAGCCGGCGATGATCGGCGCCGAGGGCGGCATGCTGGCGTGGAACTTCGGCAGCAGCCGCACCGTGACGGTCCGCGCCTCGGCGGCGCCGCGCGGGTGCCCGGCCACCTCTTGCGCCAGCCAGGTCGTCGTCGCGAAGTAGCGCCCCGCAGGCGCCGCGCCGAGCCCGCCGATCCGCCCGCCGATCCGCCCTCCGATCAGTCGTCGTGCAGGATGCGCACCGGCGGATCGTCGAGGTCGTCGAACTGCCCCTGGCGCACCGCGCGCAGGTAGAGCACCAGGAAGGTGCCCGAGAGCAGCAGGGCGACGGGCAGCAGGAAGAAGACGGCGTTCACGGTGCGAGCTCCCGGCGGACCTTGCGCTCCACGGAGAGCGCGCCCGAGATGACCAGCGCGCTGGACAGGGGCATCAGGACCGCGGCGACCAGGGGGTTGACCAGCCCGGCGACGGCGAAGCCGACGGCCAGGACATTATAGGCGACCGAGCGGTACATGCTGACGCGGCTGACGCGCGCGGCCGCGCGAGCGGCCACCAGGCCGGCGCGCAGCGCGGGGATCTGGCCGCCGACCAGGATGCCGTCGGCCACCAGCACCGAGCTGGCCGCGCCGTGGCCCATCGCCACGCCCACGTCCGCCTCGGCCAGCGCCGGGCCGTCGTTCACGCCGTCGCCCACGAACATGACGCGGTGGCCCTCGGCGCGGCGGGCGGCGATCCAGGACGCCTTGTCGGTGGGGGAGAGGGCCGCCAGCACCTCGTCGATGCCGGCCTGGCGCGCGATCTCGGCGGCGACGTCGGGGTGGTCGCCGGTGACCAGCGCCACGCGGATGCCGGCGCGGCGCAGGCCTCCGACGGCGAGCCGCACGTCGTCGCGGATCCGGTCGCGGAGGTGGATCCGGCCGACCACCCGCTCTCCGGGCTGCCCGGGGTGCTCGACGACCTCGACCACGCCGGCCGCGCCTGCCCCGCGGACCGCGTGGACCCGGCCGTCGACCTCGCCCTGGATGCCCTGGCCCGGCACCTCGACGATGGCCGCGCCCAGGGGCAGCGGGATGCCGCGGGCCTGGGCCTCGTCGACGATGGCGCGGGCGATGGGGTGCACGCTGCCGCGCTCGATGCCGGCCGCGATGCGGAGCACGGCGTCGTCGGCGACGACCACCCGGGGCCGGCCCCAGGTCAGGGTGCCGGTCTTGTCGAGCGCGACCAGGTCGACCAGGGCCGCCCGGCGCACGGCGTCGCCGCCGCGGAGCAGCAGCCCGCGCCGCGCGGCGGCCCCCAGGCCGGCGTGCGCCGACAGCGGGGTGGACAGCGCCAGCGCGCAGGGGCAGGCGACGACCAGGACGGCGACGGTGATCTCGATTGCGTGGCCCACGTCGCCGAGCAGCGACCAGCCGACCAGGCTGGCGAGGCCGACGACCAGGGTGAGGCCGACGAACCACGGCGCGAGGCGGTCGGCCGCCGAGGGCTGGGGCGGCCGGGAGGCGGCGTCGCGCAGCATGTCGGCCATGCGGGCGAGCAGCGAGTCGCTGGCCGGGGCGTCGACCTCGACCAGCAGGTGGCCCTCGACCAGCACGGCGCCGGCGACGACGGGCCGGCCGGGCGCGACGGGCACCGGCTCGCTCTCGCCCGTCAGCAGGCCGACCTGCAGGCGGCCCTGCCCGGACAGCACGTGGCCGTCGGTGGCGACCTCCTCGCCGGCGCCGACCTCGACCCGGTCGCCCGGGCGCAGCTCGCTGGCGGCGACCTCCTCGACGCCCGTGGGGGTGACCCGGCGCGCGGTGGCCGGCGCCTCGGCCGCCAGGGCCTGGGCCGCCTCGGCCGCGCGGCGTCGCCCCCGCTGCTCCAGCACCCGCCCGACGAGCAGCAGCATGACGAGCATGGTCATGCTGTCGAGCCAGCCGTCCATGCCGCGCAGGGTCGCGTACAGGCCGTGCGCGTAGACCCCGCCGACCGCGAGCGCGATGGGCAGGTCCATGTGCAGCACGCGGACCTTCAGGCCCTCCCAGGCGCCGCGGTAGAACGGCGCGGCCGAGTAGAGCGCCACCGGGGTCGCCAGCACCAGGCTGATCCACTGGAACAGGCGGGTGTAGCCCTCGCCCATGCCGCTGAACCAGCCCAGGTAGACCGCGGCGGCGATCATCATCACGTTGCCGGTCGCGAAGGCCGCCACGCCCAGGCGCAGGAGCATGTCCTTGTCGTCGACCTGGGCGTCCTGCACGGCGCGCGGCCGGTAGCCCAGGCGCCGCACCCGGGTCAGCGCCTCGGCCAGGTCGCCCTGGCGCGGGTCCCAGCGCACGCGCGCCGCGCCCGTGCCGTAGCTGACGTGGGCCTCGACCACGCCCGGGGCGTCCAGCATCACGCGCTCGGTCACCCAGGTGCAGGCCGCGCAGCGCAGGCCGTCGACGTGCAGCGTGGCCTCGACCAGGCCGTCGGCGAGCGCCACGCGGGGGATCCGGTCCCAGCCGCTGGTCGGCAGCCCGTCGGGTCGAGGAGGGTGCGCGTCGCGCCGCTGGAAGTAGCTGTCCAGCCCGGCGCCCTGGACGATCCGCGCCGCCGACTCGCAGCCCGAGCAGCAGAACACCTCGTCGGCCGCGGCATCGGCCTCGACCTCGGTGCCACACCAGGTGCAGGGCCGGACGGCCCCGCTCGTCACCGTCTCCCCGTCGTCCTGGGCGAGCGCCGAGGCGCTCACCGCTTCTCCTCGTTGTAGGACTGCTCCACCTGCGCCGGGTTCTGCAGCGCGACGTAGAGCATGTAGCCGTTGACGGCCAGGACGGTCAGGAAGCCCACGACGATGCCGATGAGCCAGCGCATCAGTTCTCCTCGACGGCGCCGCTCTTGAAGGTGGAACCCACAGTCACCTGGTCGAACGGCGTGGTGAGCTGGAGCTGGAAGGGGATGGTCCGCTGCTGCGCGAGGTGGGGCGGGATCCGGATGGCCACGGGGACCTTGGCGCTCTCGGTGCTGCCGAGGGCCACGGGTGGCGCGACCAGCTCGGCGCCCTCCAGGCCCACCAGCGCGACCTGGATCTCGGCCTTGTCGGTGGGAGCGCCCGACTGGTTGTTGGTCACCTGCAGGAAGAAGGTGTTGCGGACCCACCCGTCGGCGTCCACCTGGTACAGCGTGCCGGGCACGCGGTTGAGGTTCGCCTCGATGGCGTGCCGTCCGGTCATCATCACGGTGAACACGGACACGAGCGCGGTCAGCAGGACCCCGTAGACCGCGGTGCGCGGCCGGAGCAGCTTGGGCCTGCGGCCCGCCTCCTCGTCGACGCTGGTGTACTGGATGAGGCCGGGGCTGTTGTTGGCCTTGGCCATCACGCCGTCACACGCGTCGATGCAGCGCGCACAGCCGATGCACTCGAGCTGGTAGCCGTTGCGGATGTCGATGCCGGTCGGGCAGACCACGACGCACTTGTCGCAGTCGATGCAGGCGCCGAACTGCGTCTGGGGGTTCTCCCTGCGGTCCTTCTTGGTGCCGCGGGGCTCGGAGATCCCGACCCTGTACATGACCTGGACAGACTGCTCGTCGGTGAGCGCCGCCTGGAACCGGGCGTAGGGGCACAGGTAGTTGCAGAACTGCTCGCGGAACCAGGCGAAATCGAGGAAGAGGAAGAAGGCGAAGAAGGCCGTCACGCCGTAGGCGCCGTCGCTGCCGCGCCCCGTCCACAGCAGCCGGGGATCCTCGAAGAAGCCCACCATGAACAGGGAGAGGGCCACGGCCAGGACCAGGTAGATGGCCCAGACCGCGAGCTGCTTGACCCACCACTCGCCGGACCAGCGCTTCTTGGACAGCGCCATGCGCTTGGCGCGGTCCCCCTGCACCAGCGCCTCGATCGGCCGGATCAGCTCCTCGAGGAACACGGTCTGCGGACAGGCGTAGCCGCACCACACCCGCCCGTAGAGCGAGGTGAGGAAGAACAGTCCAAACGCCAGGAACAGTCCGATGAGCACGATGAAGAACGCGTCATGGGGCGTGAATGTCGCACCCAGCGCGAACAGCCGCCGCCCCGGCAGGTCCAGCCGAAGCAGCGGCACGCCGCCCAGGTTGATCCAGGGCACGCCGATCATGATGGCCATCAGGATCCAGCCGGACACGCGATGGATGCGCTGGAACCGGCCCTTGATGGCCGCCGTGAACACCCACTTCCGCTTGCCGTCTTCTGTCTGGCCGAGGACCGCCATGGCAACCTCCTGACCTCGTCTACCCCAATGGGGCAGACGGTCAATACTGCCCGCCGCCCTTCTGGTGCACGTAGGCGGCGACCTTGAACACCTTCTCCGCGCCCAGCACCGGACCCCAGGGCGGCATGCCCTTCTCCGTCACACCATTGGTGACGGTGGCGACGATCTGGTCGCGGGAGCCGCCGTGGATCCACGTGGCGTCCGTGAGATCCGGGCCGATGCCACCCTTGAGCTCGGGGCCGTGGCAGGCGATGCAGTTGGTCTTGTAGATCGCCTCGCCCTCGGCCACCACCTCGGGGGTGACGGTCATGCTGGCGACCGCCTCGGCCGTCGGCTGTGGCCACCGCTCGGCGGCGGCGTCCATCTCGGCCTGCCACTCGCCGGCCTGCGAGCGCTCGGCGACGAAGTGGTAGTGCACCGCGTACGCAGGCGACCAGGCCACCGAGAACACGAAGAGACCGACCCACCAGCGGGGAAGGCGGTTGTCGTACTCCTCGATGCCATCCGCTTCGTCAGAATGGCCGAGGACCTGGTCGGGGGTGTAGTTGCTCATCGCGGGCCTCCGCTCCGGAGCACGTAGGACTTGCCGTCGGGGGTTTCGTCGTCGAGGGGGAGCTGCGCCATCTCGTCCATGTGCCGCCGGTTGGACGGCAGCCATGCCCAGATCGCGTAGCCGATGAAGAACAGGAAGAAGAAGACCGTCATCACACCCATGAGCCAGCCGTCGGTGGCGGCCTGCCGGGCAGCTTCGATCAGGGGGTTCATCACCCACCATCACGGGCGTCGAGCGCCGCGCGACTGTCCACGCCCAGCCGCTGGAGGTAGGCGATCAAGGCGACCACCTCCTCGTTGCCCTGCGCCGTCGCGCCGGTGCTGGCCAGGTTGGCGACGATGGTGTCGGACTGGGCCTTCAGGGCCTGGCCCGCGCCGCTGATGTCGGCGTCGCTGTAGGGCACGCCCAGCGTCTGCAGCGCCGTCATCGAGGCCTGCACGTCGGCCACGTCGTAGGTCTTCTCGTACAGCCAGGGGTAGGGCGGCATGATCGAGCCCGGCGAGGTGCTGCGCGGGTCCTTCATGTGCTCCCAGTGCCAGCCGTCGGGGTACTTCTTGCCCACGCGGTGCAGGTCGGGGCCGATGCGGCGGCTGCCGAGCTGGAAGGGGCGGTCGAACTGGTACTCACCGGCCCGCGACCAGGCGCCGTAGCGCAGGGTCTCGTCCCGGAAGGGCCGCACCATCTGGCTGTGGCAGTTGTAGCAGCCTTCCTTGACGTAGATGTCGCGGCCGGCCAGCTCCAGCGGCGTGTACGGAGTCACGCCCTGGAGCTGCTCGGGGCCGGCGGCCACCGTGTACATGGGGATGATCTCCACCAGGCCGCCGACGCTGATCCCGACGGTGACCGCCACCGCGAAGATGGCGCTCTTGCCTTCGAGGAGCCGGCGGTGCCAGTGGCTCTTGACGTTGCTGTGGTCGTTGCTGCTCATGGGAGGCTCCGTTTCACTTGGCGGTGGCGGGCCGAGCGGCAGCCGCGGAGGCCGGCGCGCCGCGCACCGTCATGAGGATGTTCCAGCAGGCCATGAGCATGCCGGTCAGGTACATCGTCCCGCCGATGAGGCGGATGGCGTAGAACGGCATCAGCTCGAGGACGGTGTCCATGAAGATCGGGTACTGGAGCTGGCCGGCGTCGTCGATGGCGCGCCACATCAGGCCCTGGGTGATGCCGCTGGACCACATCGCGACCACGTAGAGCACGATGCCGATGGTGGCGATCCAGAAGTGCAGCGTCACCGCGGCGGGGCTGTGGATGGTCGTCTTCCACAGGCGCGGGACCAACCAGTAGATCATCGCGAAGGCGGCCATGCCGACCCAGCCCAGGGCGCCGCTGTGCACGTGGCCGATCGTCCAGTCGGTGTAGTGCGACAGCGAGTTGACCGCCCGGATGGCCATCATCGGGCCCTCGAAGGTGCTCATGCCGTAGAAGGTGACCGCGACGACCCAGAACTTCACGATGGGGTCGGTGCGCAGGCGGTCCCAGGCGCCGCGCAGCGTCAGCAGGCCGTTGAGCATGCCGCCCCAGGAGGGAGCGATCAGCATCACGCTGAAGATCATGCCCAGGGTCTGGGACCAGTCGGGCAGGGCCGAGTACAGCAGGTGATGCGGGCCGGCCCAGATGTACAGGAAGATCAGGGCCCAGAAGTGGATGATGGAGAGGCGGTAGCTGAAGACCGGCCGCTCGACCGACTTGGGCAGGAAGTAGTACATCAGGCCCAGGATCGGGGTGGTCAGCAGGAAGCCGACGGCGTTGTGGCCGTACCACCACTGCACCAGCGCGTCCGTCATGCCCGCGTAGATCGGGTAGGAGCGCAGGATGGTGGCCGGCATGCTGAGGTTGTTGAAGATGTGCAGCACGGCGATGGTGATGACCATCGACATGTAGAACCAGATCGCCACGTACAGGTGCTTGACCTTGCGGACGGCGATGGTGCCGAAGAAGTTGATGGCGAAGACGACCCAGATCACCGCGATGGAGAGGTCGATGGGCCAGATCAGCTCGGCGTACTCCTTGCCCTGGGTCCAGCCCATCGGCAGGGAGACGGCGGCGGAGACGATGATGAGCTGCCAACCCCAGAAGTGGATGTTGCTCAGCACGTCGTTGAACAGCCGGGTCTTCAGCAGCCGCTGGATGCTGTAGTAGACGCCCGCGAAGATGAAGTTGCCCGTGAAGGCGAAGATCACCGCGTTGGTGTGCAGGGGCCGCAGGCGACCGAAGGTGGTCCACTCCAGGCCGAGGTTGGCGGGCCACCAGGCGAGCTGCAGGGCGAGGATGACGCCCACGAGCATGCCGACGACACCGAAGAGCAAGGTGGCGAAGATGAACTTCTTGACGATCGCGTCGTCGTAGTCGACGGCGCTCATCGCCGCGGCAGTGGTCTGGGGTTCTACGGACACGGGTTCCCTCCAGTCGGGACGGGGGCACAAGCAAGAAGCGGGCCAGTCGGATGATCCACCGATGGCGCGAGAAACCTGCGCAACCTGGTGCCCGTTGACCCATGCACCTGGGCGAAAAGGCCCCATCCTGTGCGCGACTGGCGCCTGCCCGCGGGTGCCAGCTCTCTGGCGCGGAACTTGCTTGCTTTGTTCACCCCCCCCTGTGTCCCCTGGAGCCGGATGCTGCCCACCCTGGCCGGTGCCCTGTTGGCCGGACTCGCCGGAAGCCCGCACTGCGTCGGCATGTGCGGGGGGCTGGTGACGGCGGCTGCGCCGCGCCCGGTCCAGGCGGTGGCGTGGTCGGCGGGGCGGCTGGTCACCTATGCGGCGCTGGGTGCCCTCGCAGGCGCGACGTCGGGGGCCCTGCCCGTCCCCTCGTGGCTGGCGCTGGCCATGGCCACCCTGCTGCTGCTCTGGTTCGCCGCCAGCCTGGCGGAGCTGCCGCTGCCGCGCCTGCCGGTGCCCGCCGCCCTCCATCGCCTCGGCTCCCGCCTGCTTGGGCGCCAGGACCTCGCCTCGCGCTTCGCCTTCGGCGTGGTCAACGGCCTGCTGCCCTGCGGGCTGGTCTACGCCGCCCTCTCCCTGCCGGTCGCGCTGGCCGACCCGCTCGCGGGGGCCGCGGCCATGCTCGCCTTCGGCCTGGGCACGGTGCCCGCGCTCTCGCTGGCGGCGATGGGCCTGCGCCGCCTCGTCGCCGGCACGCTGTGGCGGCGGCGGGCGCTGGCGGCGGTCGTTCTCCTCGTCGGCGTGGCCACCCTCGCCGACCGCGCGGCCCTGGGCCTGCCCCCCTCGCCCCAGGAGGAGGGCCATGCCCCCGCCGACCACTGAAGCATGGCGCCGCCTGGCGCGGCTGATGGAATACGAGGACGCTCCCGGAGTGACCGTGGAGCAGCTCGAAGAACTCAAGTCCTGGATCGGCTTCTCGCCCGCCGACGAGGCGCGCCTGCGCGCGCTGCGGCCGGCGGTGGCGCCCCACCTCGACCGCATCGCCGACCGGTTCTACGCCGCGATCCAGGCGTCCCCGCAGGCCCACCAGGTCTTCCAGGACGACAAGCAGGTCCAGCGGCTGCACGCCAGCCTCCAGCGCTGGCTGATGAGCCTGCTGACCGGCCCCTGGGACACGGCCTGGGCGGACCGCAGCCGGCACATCGGCCAGGTCCACGTCCGCGTCGGCCTGCCCGAGCGCTACATGTTCGCGGCGATGAGCCTGATCCGCGAGGACCTGTGCGCCATCGCCGACGAGAAGACCGACCAGGTCGAGGCGCGGGCGATGTGCCGCGCGGTGCACAAGGTCACCGACCTCGAGCTGTGCCTGATGACGGGCGCCTACCACGCCGCGCACGAGGACCGGCAGCTCCGGTCGCTGCAGCAGGTCATCGTCGAGAACCTGCCCGTGCACGTGCTGGTGCTCGACGAGCGCGGCCACGTCACCTCGGCGACCCACCCGCGGGGCCGCGTCTTCGCCGCCGACGCCGCCTCCGGCCTGCCCTACACCGCCTTCCTGCCCCCGCAGCTCATCGTCGCCGCCGACCTCGACACCCACATCCGCGCGGCGATGGCCTCCAACAAGGTGCAGGTCCTCAGCCACGTGAGCCTGCCGGGGCCGCCGGCGCGGCACTTCCGCATCACCATCGTGCCCCTGGAGCACGACCTGGCCCGGCTGCTCGTTCACGTCGAGGAGCTGACCGACGTGCTGGACGCCCAGGCCCGGGTGCACCAGGCCGAGTCGCTGGCCCGCATCGGCGGGATGGCCGCCCAGCTCGCACACGAGATCCGCAACCCCATCGCCGGCATCTCGGGCACCCTGCAGGTCATCGTCCAGACCATGGCCGAGGACGACCGGCGCCGCACCGTCCTGGGCCGGGTGCAGGAGCAGGTCCACCGCCTGGACCGGCTGGTCCGCGACCTGCTGCACTACTCCAAGCCTGCCGAGCTGAGCTTCGTCGACACCACGCTGTCGACGCTGGCGGGCGAGGCGGTCCGCCAGGCCGCCGTGGAGGTCGAGCTGGAGGTCATCGAGGACCTCGACGTGCACACCGACGTCGAGGCCGTCGCCCAGATCCTGGTCAACCTGCTGCAGAACGCGCGCGAGGCCGGCGGCGAGCGGGGATGGATCGGCCTGCGGCTGGGCCCCGGCCCCGAGCTGTGGGTGATGGACGCCGGGCCGGGCGTGCCCCGCGACCTGCGCGACCAGCTGTTCGAGCCCTTCATCACCACCAAGACCAAGGGCACGGGCCTGGGCCTGGCCATCTGCCGCCGGCGGGTGGAAGAGCTCGGCGCCACGCTGGAGCTGTACGAGGGGCCGCTGAGCTGGCCCGCCGAACGTCGCCGGGGCGCGGTCTTCCGGCTTCGCCTGCCCGACGCGGACCGCAAGGCGCGCTGAGGGCGCGCCCCCCCTGGCGGCCTACTCGGCCAGCTCGAACTTCTCCATGCGGTAGCGGAGCTGGTAGCGCGTCAGGCCCAGCAGCCGTGCCGCCGCCGACTGGTTGCCCTCGGTCCGGGCCAGCGCCTGCTGGATGAAGGAGCGCTCGACCTCGTCGAGGTTCACGCCCTCTTCCGGGAGGGGGAAGCCGCCGGTCGCGGAGGGACGCGCGCCGTGGCGGATCTCCGGCGGCAGGTGCGCCGCCTCCAGGCGCTCGCGCGCCTCCAGGATGATGACCCGCTCGATCACGTTGCGCAGCTCGCGCACGTTCCCCGGCCAGGAGTAGTCCTGCAGCCGCTGCATGGCCTCTTCCGCGATCTCCTTCACCTCGCGCCGGTACTCCTTGTTGAAGCGCTGCACGAAGTGCTCGACCAGGGCGGGGATGTCCTCCCGCCGCTCGCGCAGGGAGGGGACCTGCAGCCGGATGACGTTGAGCCGAAAGAACAGGTCCTCGCGGAACTTCTTGTCCTTGACGTACTGCGCCAGGTCCCGGTGGGTGGCCGCGATCACGCAGGCGTCCAGGTTGATGGTGGCCGAGCCGCCGACGCGCCGGAAGCGACGGTTCTCCAGCGCCCGGAGCAGCTTGGCCTGCATGCCGGGGCTCATCTCGCCGATCTCGTCGAGGAAGACGGTCCCGCCGCGGGCCAGCTCGAACAGGCCGCGCCGCGTCGCCCGCGCGTCCGTGAAGGACCCCTTCTCGTGCCCGAACAGCTCCGACTCGATCAGGGTCTCGGGCAGGCTGGCGCAGTCGACCTCCATGAAGGGGCCGTCGCGCCGGGGCCCACGCTCGTGGATCGCGTTGGCGACCAGGTCCTTGCCGGTGCCCGACTCGCCCATGATCAGCACCGTGGGGGCGTCCACCTCCTCCAGGCGCTGCAGCGACTCGAACATGCGCCGCATCGCGGCGGAGGCACCGATGATCCGCCCGTAGGCCGCCGCCTTCTGCCCCCGCAGGTAGCGCACCTCGTTGCTCAGGCGCTGCTCTTCCAGCACGCGCTGCACCTGCAGGCTGATCTCGCGCAGGTCGAAGGGCTTGGTCAGGTAGGCCCGCGCGCCGAGCTGGGTGGCCGCCACGGCCGAGTCCACCGCGCCGTGGGCGGTCAGCACGATCAGCGGGGTCGGGTCGTCCCGATCCCGCATCGCCCGCAGCAGGCCCATGCCGTCCAGGCGCGGCATCTTCAGGTCCGTGATCACCAGGTCGGGGGCGTGATCGCTGATGAAGTCGAGCGCCTCCTGGCCGTCGGAGGCCTCAGACACGGTGTAGCCCTCCCCCCGGAGGTGCTCGCACAGCGACCAGCGGATCAGCTCCTCGTCGTCCACGATCAGGATGTGTGCGCGGCGCGCCATCAGGCAGGATCCCCGGTGGGTGGAAGGCCACAGCGCCCGTAGCCGGCCGCGGCCCCGGGCGCACGGGCTCAGCCGGCCTCGGCCCCCAGGGTGTAGACCAGCAGGTCGTCCTCGGGCCAGGCCTGGGGCTCGCCGTACAGGGCGGTGAGCAGGCGCTCGACGCGCTCGGCCTTGAAGGGCGGGTACCAGGCCCGATGCACCACGATGTAGCGGTAGCCCTGCCGCTGCAGCGTGCGGGCGCCGATGACGAGGTCCAGCTCGGGCAGCCCCGCGGAGGGGGTCCAGGCCCGGGAGGCCTCCAGGCGGATCAGGGTCGCCGTGAGCCGGTTGTCCAGCAGGCCCCGGGGCATGGGGTCGTTGAGGCCCCAGGGGATGGGTCGCTGGTGCGCCGCCTGGAACCAGACGTAGACGGCGCGCTCGAGGTTGGGCACCGTCAGCGGCAGGTCCAGGACCGCGCCGGGCTGCGGGTCCTGGCGCATCGCCGCGTAGGCGGCCGGGATGTGCGCGCGGGCGTGCGGCACGGGCAGGGTCGCCGGCGAGGCGACGGCCGTCTCGGCCAGCACGCACAGGCAGAGCAGCGCCACGGTGAGCAGGCGCGGGGTCGGTCGCAGGTGCCGCAGCAGGTGGCGCAGGCCCACCGCGGCGGAGACGCCGACGGCCAGGGAGACGCCGGTCACGAAGCGGAAGGGGTGGGAGATGCGGTCGAAGAGCGGGAAGGCCTCGAAGAAGGCCAGGAAGGGCAGCGGAACGCGCTGGCCGAACAGGGTCCGGTAGTCGCCCCCGATGTTGAGGTAGGGCCCCAGGCTGAACACGAAGAAGGTCAGCCCCAGCCACAGCCACGGGGAGAGCTGCCGCGCGCGCCGCGTCCCCGCCCAGGCGTACATCGCCAGCAACAGCGCCAGCCAGCCGATGTAGATGATGATGACCAGCTCCTCGCCGTAGAGCTCCTTCAGGTCGGGGCTGGGCCGGTCGCTGGGCGTGAAGAAGGCGGCGACGTCGGTGACGTTGTGGTTGACGAGCGAGGCGCGGACGAACTCCGGGTCGCGGGTCACGACCGCGTCCTCGGCGGACAGCGAGAGCCGGAAGAGGATCAGCATCGGCGCGACCAGGCCGAGCGCGACCGCGCCGGAGAGGCCGGCCAGCGGCAGGAAGCGGGCCCACGGCACGTGCGCGCGCTGGCGCAGCAGCCGCCAGCCGATCATCACCACCCCCGCGAGGCCGGCGAGCAGCCCGTAGTACCAGCTCGTCAGCATGGTGGTGCCGCCCAGCAGGCCCAGCAGCGCGGCCCGGGCGACGGTCGGCCGGTCCATCAGGTGCAGCAGGGCCCACAGGGTCAGGGGCAGCCAGCCCGCGCAGACCGTCTCGGAGATCCCGTTGTAGGACTGCCCCAGCAGGTGGGGCGCGGCGCCGTAGACGAAGAGCGCCACGGCCGACGAGACCGCATCCCCCGTGACCCGCCGCGCCAGCAGCCAGGCGCCGAAGCCCGACAGGAAGAGCCCGAACAGGACCGTGGCGTTGTAGCCGACCTCGGGACCCGCCGCGATCGTCAGCGGCGCGAACATCACGGCCTGGCTGGTGTCGATGTAGAAGAGGGTGCCGCCGCGGGGGTGGTTGAGCAGCGGAGTCTGGATGGGCCACTCCCCGGCCAGCAGCTCGGCGCCGACCCACCAGTGCCCCCAGACGTGGTTCCAGGTGTCGTTGCCCGGGTGCCCCACCAGCAGCTCGGTGGGACGCAGGGCCACCGGCCAGGTCAGCACGACGGCGAGCAGGGCGGCCACCGCGGCGGCGACCCGCGCCTCCCACCCCCTCCGGGCACGCGCCAGCGCTCCGCCGGTCGCGCGGGCCGGACCCCGCCCGCCGGCCTCGACGGTCGCGGTGCCCTCGCCCGCTGGCGGGGGACTCGGCGCGTCGGGCTCCATCGCGGGCGCTCCTGTTCGGGCCGGCAGAGTGTACCCTGCCGCCCGTGCCCGCCGCCGCGCGACCGCTGCCGTCCCTGCCCCCGCGGGCCGCCCTGCCAGCGAGCGCCCTGGCCATGGGCGTCCTGCTGCTGGGCGCCGTGCTGCCCGCCTGCCTGGGCGAGCCGACGCCGATGCCGACCCAGGCGGCGGTGGAGGAGGCCGTCGACGCCGGGGCCCGGCCGCCGCTCTACCAGCTCCTCTACGACGCCCCCCTCCTGCCGGCGCCCGACCCTGCCCAGCAGCGGGTGAAGATGCTCATCTGGCTGCGGCACATGGACTTCGGCCAGGCCCAGCTCGACCAGCTCGCCGACCTGCGGCTGCTGGTGGCCGAGCGCCGCGACCAGATCGACCAGGCCGAGCGGGCGGTGGTGGACCGGTATGCGGCCGAGGAGGCCGAGATCTACCAGGCCCTGTGGGACCGGCTGGCGGCGGGGGCCCCCGGCGACGCCCCCGAGGTGGTCGAGCTGACCGGCCGCCTGCAGGCCCTGCAGCGCGGGTCGGAGCGCGAGCGGGAGCTGCTGCGCGTCCGGATCGAGGGCATCCGGGCGGTCCTCGACGCCCAGGCCCCCTTCCTGGCGACGCTGAGCCCACGCCAGGAGGCGCTCCTGGCCGACGCGCTGTTCTTCCTGCGGCACCACCTCGACCCGGTGGCCAACCCCGGCGACTTCCGCGCCCTGGTGGGGACCACCTACGAGCCCGGCCAGTACGCCGTGCTCACGCGGGGGACCTCCCGTTGGGCCCGCGAACCGCTGAACATCGGGGGACTGTGGGCCGACGAGCCCCCGCTGGCGGGCGGCGCCTTGCACGAGGCCAAGCGAGAGGTGCTGCTCTACCTGGCCCTGCTGGAGCCCGGGCTGGCCGAGGCCATCGACGCGGCGCGCGAGCTGCTGGCCCGCGACCTGGACCTGGGCCTGGGCGACCCGCCGCCTCCCGCGCCCGATGACGCGCAGGCGACGGACGCGCCATCGCTGCCGCAGGACGAGGGCGCGGACTCCACCGCGCCGACGAGGCCTGGGGACCCCGACGGCGCCGCCGTCCCCGACGCACCGCCGCCGCCCGGGGCCAGCCCGCCGCCCGGGGCCAGCCCGCCGCCGGACGCGCCGCGCCCGGTCGGGCTGTAGGGACCCCGCTCAGCCCGGCGCGCGCGGGAAGGCCGCGGCCAGGACGGCGCGCTTGTCGACCACGCCCAGCAGGCGACCGTCCTGCACCACCGGCAGCATCGACAGGTGGCGCTCGACCATCAAGGTGGCCAGCTCGTGCAGATCGGCGGTGGGGGCGACGGTGACCGGCGCGCGGCTCATGATCGCACGGACCGTGAGCCCGGCGATCTTGCCCAGCTCCTCCTCGGCGCGCTTCCAGCCCAGGGGAATCACCGCGTCCATGAAGGTGAACACGGTGGGCAGGTGGACGTTCTTCTCGCGGTACACCAGGTCCATCGCCGTGACGACGCCCACGAGCGCCTCTCCCTCCACCACGCAGACCCCCTCGACCCCGCTCTCCAGCAGCCGCCGCGCCAGGTCCGCGACGGGCAGGTCGGGCTCCACCACGGTCGGGCGGCGGTCCATGATCTCCTGGGCCAGGACGCGGGGACCGTGGCTCACCGGGCCACCTCGACCAGGTCCTGAGGGCCCACGTCCGCGGTGAAGATGTCCGGCGGGAAGATCACCCCGGCCAGCTCCATCTCCCGGCGGAACCGCGGCTGGTGGCTCGTCGCCACGTAGCGGCCCGAGACGTTGCCGGCCTCGATGCGGTCGGGGACCCAGCGGAAGATGTCGAGCAGCGCGATGCCGTCGGGGGCGTCCGCGTCGGCGACGACCTCGGTGACGTTCATGGTGCGGCGCACGCCGTCGGCGTGCTGGTCGAGCTGGACGATGAGGTCGAGGCCCTGGATGATCTGCTGGCTCACGGCCTTCCGGTCGGCGCCGCGGCCCGCCATCATCGAGAGCTGCTCCATGCGGAGGACCGCCTCGCGCGGGTTGGCGGCGTGGATGACCGCCTGGCTGCCGCGGTGGCCGGAGTTGATGGCCTGCAGGTAGTCGATGACCTCGCGGCCGCGGATCTCGCCCAGGATGATGCGCTTGGGGCGCATGCGCAGGCTGTTGCGGAAGAGGCGCCCCAGCGTGATCTCGCCCTTGCCCTCGATGTTGGGCTCGCGGCCGAGCATCCGCACCACGTTGGGCTGGTTGAAGTGCAGCTCCAGCGTGTCCTCGATGACGATCATGCGCTCGACCGGGTCGATGCGCGTCGCCAGGCACTCCAGCATGGTGGTCTTGCCGGTGCCGGTGGCGCCCGAGTACAGCACCGCGGCGCCCGCGCGCACCGCCTCGCCCAGGAACCACGCCATCCGGTCGTCCATGGTGCCGACGCGGACCAGGTCCTGGGGCACCTTCACCGGCCGGTTGAAGCGACGGATGGTCAGGTGGGGGCCGCCGTAGACCACGGGGGGGATGCACACGTTGACGCGGCTGCCGTCGGGCAGCGCCAGGTCGACCATGGGGCTGGCCATGTCGACGCGGGCGCCCGGGTTGGCCTCGAGCAGGCGCTCGATGGCGTAGCGCAGGCGATGCTCGCCCTCGAAGCGCAGGTCCGTCTGGACCCGCAGGCCCGCCCGCTCGATGAAGATCCGGTCCGGCCCGTTGATCATGATCTCGGTGATGGTCGGGTCGAGCATCAGCTTGTCGAGGGGAGGAACAGCACAGATCTCGGCGATGTCCATGGGACCTCCAGAGCACGCCAGGAGGGCATCCAAGGGCCGTGCCAGGGCTCGACGAGCAGCCTGCACACGAGCTCCCCGTAGTGGCAACCGGACATTCGACAGCCGCGGGAGGGGTGAAATCGCCCCCCGCCCGGTCTGCGCCCTCAGCCGGGTCGGCGCGGCCACCAGCCGTCGGCCAGGCCCTCGGCGATGCCCAGCAGGCGGTCCGCGGGGCCGCCCTCGCGCGCGACCTGCGCCACCGCCAGGCCGACCGCGACGACGCCGCGCCAGCCCCCGCCGACCAGCCGGAGGTGCCCGGCGAGCGCGTGGCGCTGGGCGCGGCGGGTCGTGCGGGGCAGGGTCGCACCCCCCAGGTGGCGGCAGCGCGCGTGGGGCACGACCAGGTTGTGGAGGCCGCGCGCCCGCAGGTCCCGGCACAGGGCCAGGTCCTCGAAGCCGTGCGGGAAGGCGGGGTCCAGGCGCGCCCACCCCGGCACCAGCAGGCAGGCCCCCGACAGCGCCCCCACCTCGGTCACCCGCAGCGGCGCCCGGGTGCGCTGGCGCACCCGTCCCCAGCGGGCCAGCTCCACCCCCGCGGACTCGATGCCCTGGGCACCGAGCAGCACCGGGCCGACCGCGCCGACCCGGGGGCCGCAGGCGGCCAGCAGCGCCTCGACGCAGCCCGGCTCGGGGACGGCGTCGTCGTTGAGCAGCAGCACGCGCTCGGCGCCGAGCACCGTCTCGGCGTAGGCCAGGCCCAGGTTCACCGCCCGCGCGAAGCCCTGGTCGCCAGCGGTGCGCAGGCACACCACGTCGGGCGCCACCGGCACCGGCGGGCGCCCCGTCGGCCCGTCGTCGATGACCACGCGGGGCCAGCGGGCGACCGCGGCCAGGGCGGCCGGCAGCAGGTCCTCCCGGTGGTGGTGCGGGACGACGACGGCCAGGGGCGGCGCCAAGCTACAGGCCGTGCTGCGGCGGGGGCGGCTGGCGGACCAGCTCGATGACGATGCCGTCGGCGCCGCCGTCGGTGAGCACCGGGTTGCCGACGTACCAGCCCGAGGGGTCCTGGGGGCCGGGGCGGCCGTCCAGGTCCTCGTCGACGTAGGCGCCCAGCCAGACCCGCGCCGCGCTGGCCGGCACCTGCACCTCGAAGGGCCCCGGCCGCTCCAGGTTGACCACCGCGACCACCGAGGGCCGCGCCCCCTCCAGGTTCTTCTGGTCCCCGTCGAAGATGTCCAGCCGCACCGAGCCCAGGTCGTAGTCGGGCAGGCGCACCTCTCCGCGCAAGGTCACGGTCGGACCGCCGTCGGCCACGCCCGGGGCGGGGTCCCCCGGGGTGCCCGGGGGAGGCTGCGCCGGAGACCCGGGAGGAGGCTGCGCCGGAGACCCGGGGGGAGGCTGCGCCGGAGACCCGGGCGAGGGCTGCGCCGGGGTGCCCGGCGAGGGGGCCGAGGCGGCGCCCGCCATGGGTTGGCCCCCGCCGCCGCCCGGCGCCGGCTGCGCGCGCAGCTCCTCGGCGCGGTCGAGGATCGGGTCCCTCCCGCAGGCGCCCCCCAGCGCCAACACCAGCGCGAAGGCCCAGGACACGGGGGCCCGCCGATCGGGCCGGTGCGCCCGGCCCGGACCGGGCGTAGACTTCGAGCAGCAGCAGCTTTCCACAGCCCACCCATAGGGTTTCGGAACACCGACGTTATACGACGGACGGGACACCCTGGCAGGAGGACGACGTGTCGGGCAGGACCACCCCCGCGAGCATCATCCGCGCCGGGCTCACGCCCGAGCTGTTGTTGATGGTGGCCAAGGTCTACATCCCGGTCCTCTTCCCGCTGACCTTCCTCATCGGGCTGGCCAGCCTGGCGCTGGACCGACGGCTGGGCATGGAGGCCGGCTTCCTGCCCGCCACCAGCCACCTGGCCATCGCCGCGGCGACCTTCGTCGTCGGCGCCGTCTTGTGGCTGCTCACCTACGAGCAGCTCATCCACCGCGGCGAGGGCTCGCCCTCCCCGACGGCCGGACGCACCCAGAAGCTGGTCACGACAGGCATCTATGCCCACTGTCGCAACCCCAGCATCTGGGGCAAGCTGCTGGGAGTCCTCGCCGTCGGCTTCGCCTTGAACTCGTTCTCCTTCTGCTTCATCATCGTGCCGCTGCTGCTGACCGGCTCCCTGGTGGAGAAGGTCTGGCGCCAGGAGCCGCAGCTCGTCGCGATCTTCGGCGAAGAGTACGAGACCTACCGCAAGCAGGTGCCCCTCTTCGTCCCCTGGAAGATCTTCTTCCGCCGTCGTTGACGGCTGCCCTCGGAGCCCCTCCATGGACATCACCCTCGTCAACCCACCCGAGAAGCTGCGCGTCTGGGCCGGCATCCCCAAGGCCCACGCCCACGGCGTCTACTGCTTCCCGCCCCTGGGCTTGATGTACATCCAGGCGGCTATCGAGAAGCGCTCCCACTACAAGGCCGAGATCTGCGATCCGGTCGTCGACGACCTGGACTACCCCGAGTTCGAGCAGCTCCTGCGCCGCTACCCGCTGGACCTGGTCGGCATCAGCACCTTCACGCACTCGCTGCCCGACGTGCAGATGACCATCAACCTGGTGCGCAAGATCAACCCGGCCGCGAAGATCGTGCTGGGCGGGCCGCACACCACGATGTTCCCCGAGTACGCGATCCAGCTCAAGGGCGCCGACGCCATGACCACGGGCGATGGCGAGGACCCCTTCCTGAACATCGTGAAGGCGCTGGACGCCGGCAAGGGCTTCGAGGGCATCCAGGGCATCTGGTGGAAGGACGGCGACCGGGTGGTCAAGGAGGCGGAGCTGCCCAGCACCCGCAACCTGACCGCCTACCCCTGGCCCGACCGCAGCCGCTCCCGGTACCGCGACTACTACCTGCCGGGCACCAAGCAGCCGCTGGTCACCACGGCCATCACCAGCCGCGGCTGCCCGCACTCCTGCCCCTTCTGCCTGACCTACAAGAAGCAGTACCGCATCCGCGACATCGACGACATCCTCGACGAGATGGAGCACTGCGTCTCGATGGGCATCACCGAGACGCACTTCATCGACGACCTGTTCACGCCCAACAGCCAGTGGGTGCTCAAGTTCTGCGACGCCATCGAGCGGCGCGGGCTGTCCTTCCAGTGGGGCTACAAGACCACCATCGCCGGCACCACGCGCGAGCAGATCCGCCGCTGCCGCGAGACCGGCTGCACCAAGATCCACTTCGGCGTCGAGTCGGCCAACAACGAGGGCCTGGACGCCTGGGGCAAGCACTGCGACACCGACGACGTGCACCGCGTCTTCAAGTGGTGCCGCGAAGAGGGCGTGCGCAGCGTCGCCTACATCATGCTGGCCGGCCCCCACGAGCGCAGCCTGGACCAGGCGCTGCACAACGTCGACGAGATGATCAAGCTCGACGCCGACTACGCGGTGTTCGCGGTCTTCAGCCCCTACCCGGGCACCGACAGCTTCGCCGAGGGCGCCAAGAAGGGCCTGTACGCCGCGGACTGCTGGGACCGGCTGATGAGGGACCCGCTGTGCGGGGTCGACGTGCCGGTGGCCTGGGAGGAGCACCTGACCAAGGCCGAGATCCTGGAGCTGCTCAAGATGGCGCACCGCAAGTTCTACGCGCGGCCGCGCTTCGTCGCCCGGCAGGTGCTGGGCCTGTCCACCACCGCCGAGCTCAAGCGCCTGACCCAGGGCGCCCTCTCGCTGGTCAAGCTGGAGCTGCTCAACAGCAAGAGCCGCACGGCGCCGGTGTAGCGGTGGTGTTCCTCGTCGCCTGGGCGCTGCTGTGGGCGGCGCCGGGCCAGGCCGGCCCCCAGGCCGCCACGTCCTCGGACCCCTCCGCCGCCGCGCCGGACGATCGCGCCTGGGGGGTCGCCACCTCGCGGATGCTCGGCGCCGCCGGGACCGTGCGGGATCGCGCCTGGCGCCTCCGAGAGGGCGCGCAGGCCGTCGCCCAGGGCGGCCGGGTCGGAGGGGTGAGCGCCATGGTCGCCGACGTGCGCGAGCTCGACCGCGCGGTGGTGAGCGCCGCGCTCGCCGCCGAGGTGCTCGCCCAGGCGGCTCCCGCGCCCGCGGCGCCCTGAGCCGCCAGCTCTGGCTGCGCGAAAGCAGCGCGCCGACCCGGTCGGAAGTGCATTCTTGCGCTTGATTGTCACCATCCCTCTTGCTATGTCAAGGGACAGGTCGTCCCCACGGCCTGACCTCCCCGCGCGCCCCACCTCCCCCGGGGCCCTCCCACCGGGCCATGCCCGCTCCCCGCTCCTCTCCCGCCCTCCCAGGTCCCGCCATGTCCAGCCAGCACAACCTCGCCTTCGACGAGGTCCCTCGCGGCGACGGTCGCACCGGCGCCACCGAGCAGATCGCCCGCGCCCTGCGCGAGTCCGGCATCGACGCCCCCTCCGGCCTCTTCGACGAGGCGCTGAACCTGGCCCAGGAGGGTCACCTCTCGCCGGCGGCCGAGCGCCTGCGCATGCTGCTGTGCCTGGACCCCACGGACGCCGACGCGGCGCTGCTGCTGGGCAAGATCCTGGCCTCGCGCGGGCAGTACCAGGAGGCGCTGGCCAACCTGGACCTGGCCGCCACCCACGGCGCGGTGCTGCCCGCCGGGCTGCGCGACCGGGTCGAGGCCGGGCTGCGCAAGCAGATCAGCGAGGCCGAGGACCACCGCAACCGCGTCGCCGCCCACGAGCGGGGCGAGGTCCACACCCTGCGGGCCGAGGCCAAGAAGCTGCGCAGCGAGAACGCCGTGCTCGAGCTGGAGGTGGACGAGCTGCAGCGCCGGGTGCGCCTGTGGTCGGGCGCCACGGCCGTGATCGCCGGCGTGGCCGCCGCGCTGGTCCTGGCGACGCTGGTCTTCGGCGGCGAGGACGAGGCCGGCGCGGCCGGCGGCGACCAGGCCAGCGCCACCGCGTCCGAGGAGATCGTCCTGAGCCCGACCCCCGAGACGGTGGCGGCGGGCGCGGCGAGCACGACCAGCGGCGCCGGGGCCGTGGCCACCGTGCCGGCGGCGCCCAAGGCGGTCGAGGCCGTGGCCGTCCAGGCCACCGACAGGGCCACCGACAGGGCCACCGACAAGGCAGCCAGCACGTCGACCACCGCCGCGAAGACCGCCTCGGTGGTCCCGGCCGCCACCAGCACCGGCGCCGGGAAGACGCACGTCGTGCAGAAGGGCGACACGCTGGGCGGCCTGGCCAGCCGGTACTACGGCGACAGCAGCAAGTGGCCGCTCATCCAGGCGGCGAACAAGGACAAGCTCAAGGGCAGCGTCGACCTCAAGCTGGACATGAAGCTGGTCATCCCGCCGGCACCCTGAGCGGGGCGGGCTCGCGGCGCCGGGGTCCGATCAGCCGCCCGCCGCCCGCGCCTTGCGCACGCTCTCCAGCCGCGTGCGCGCCTGGTCGAGCTTCGCCAGTCGGTAGGACTCGGCGAAGGCCTGCTCGGCGCCCGCCAGGTTCTTCAGCCGCAGCTCGATCAGGCCCTTGGTGTAGAGCGCGTAGCCGCGGGTCTCGTCGTCCAGGCTGAAGGCCAGGTAGCGGTTGATGCTGCCCAGGGCGTGCGGGAGGTCGCGCTTCCGCATGTACAGGCGCGACAGGTAGTAGTGCACGCGCTCGTTCTTGGGCTCCTGCTTGAGGACGGCGAGGAAGGCCCGCTCGCTCTCGTCGTAGCGCTTCATGTACATGAGCACGCGGCCGTGCACGAGGTTGTTGACCACGTTCTCGGGGTACAGGCGCTGGTTCTTGCTGGTGTGGGCGAGGGCCTTGGTCATGTCGCCCTCCTCCATCCAGGTGAAGACCAGCGCCAGGGTCGAAGCCGGCGACAGGAAGATCCCCTCGCGCTCCACCCGCTGCATCTGCTCGATGCCCTTGGCGCGGTGGTCGCCCATGTCCGGGATGGCGCGGCTGCTCATGGCGATGACGCTGCGCCAGTAGTTGAACATGCCGTCGCCCAGCCAGGCGTCGACGAACTCGGGGGCGTGCTCCTGGGCCTTGGCCACCGACTTCATCGCCTCGATGCCGCGGTTGAGCGCCTTGAGGTAGTCGCCCCGCCGCATCGTGTGGATCGAGTCGATGCCCAGCACGCCGGCCATCATGAAGTGCTCCCAGGGCTCGTTGCCGGGCTGGTAGAGCGCGGCTTCGAGCTGCATCCGGGCGCGCTTGGACGCCAGCTCGTACTGGGTGACGTACTTGTAGTCGAAGTTCTCCAGCATCAAGGCCTGCCAGACCAGCACCTGCCCCACCGGCTCGGCGGCCGAGTCGGGGAAGCGCACGCTGATGGCCGCGAAGGCGTTCCGCGCCTCGGTGTAGCGGCGGTGGTACAGGTGCTCGATCGCGACGACGCAGTCGTGCACGAACTCCTGGCTGGTCTTGAGCACCCGCGCGCCGCGCACCACCCGCTCGGAGTACATGGCCCCCGCGCTGTCGTTGGACAGGGCGTAGCCCTCGACCACCTGGATCCGGCTGGTGTCCAGGCCGCCGACCCGCTTGCCGGAGACGGTCTCCTCGGTCAACTCGTCCTTGTCGTCCTCGGCCCGGGCCGCCGGGGCGGCGAGGAGGGCAGCGACCAGCAGGGTGGCCGGCCAGGCCCCACGGAGGCGTCGGGTCATCCGGCCTCCCCGGTCCGGTGCAGCGCCAGGCGCTCGACCACCCGGTCGGTGACGACGCGCTCGAGCTGCAGGCCCATCAGGCGGTTGATCTCCTGGATGCCGGTCGGGCTGGTCACGTTGATCTCGGTGAGGAAGTCGCCGATGACGTCGATGCCCACGAAGAGCAGGCCGCGCTGGCGCAGGACCGGGCCCAGCTCGGCGCAGATGCGCCGGTCCTGCGCGCTCAGCTCACAGGCCTGGACACGAGCGCCCGCGTGCATGTTCCCGCGATGGTCGCCCTTCTGCGGCACGCGCAGGACCTGGCCCACCGGCTCGCCGTCGACCAGGATGATGCGCTTGTCGCCCTGGACGATCTCGGGGATGTAGTGCTGGAGGATCACGGCGGTGCGCCCCTCGCCGCTGAGCAGCTCCAGCATCGAGCGCAGGTTGCCGTCCTCGGGGTGGCTGACCAGCACGCCGCGCCCGCCGTTGCCGTCCCAGGGCTTGAGCACGACCTTGCCCGGCGCCGACCGCGCCCAGGCCAGCGCCCGCGGGATGTCGGCGGTCACCAGCGTCGGCGTGCACAGGTGCGGCCAGCGGAAGGTGGCCATCTTCTCGTTGAAGTCGCGCAGCGACGCGGGGCGGTTGAGCACCAGGGTCCGCGCCGGCGCCAGGTCGAGCAGGTAGGTGGCGAAGATGTACTCGATGTCGAAGGGAGGGTCCTTGCGCATCCAGACGACGTCGAAGTGCCCCAGGGGCAGGTCCTGCGCCTCCTCGGGGAAGAAGTGCGGCGCCTGGTCGCTGACCCGGATGCGCCGGCACGAGGCCCAGGCCTGGCCCTCCTGGGCGCGCAGCTCCGGCGGCGTGCAGGTCCAGACGGGCAGCTCCCGCCGGCACAGCTCGAGCATCAGCATGTAGGTGGAGTCGCCCGCGACGTGGATGCGATCGAGCGGGTCCATGACGAAGAGGGTCTTCACGCCGACCTCCGAGGTGGCCGCGCCGGGCCACCGGAAACCTACCGCGGCCGGTCCCCGCCTGCGCGGGCTCACTTGCCGATGCAGAACCGGGCGAAGAGGCGATCGAGCACCTCCTCGCGCACGTCCTGGCCCGACAGCTCGCCCAGCCGGCCCAGGGCGCGGGTCAGCTCCTCGGCGGCCACGGCGGGGCCCGCCAGGCCCACGAGCGCGGCCTCGGCCTGCTCCAGGTGGTGGGCGACCGCGCGGAGCAGCTCGTGCTGGCGCTGGCTGACCACTGGCGCCACCTCTCCGTCGGCCAGCCCGCGCAGCACCTCCTGGCCCAGCCGCTGGCGCAGGGCGTCGATCCCCTGGCCGGAGACGGCGCTGACCCGGTGCGCGACCTCCTCGCCCCGCCAGGCCCGCGGCGCCGCGACCCGGTCGGCGTGGGTGGCCACCCACAGGCGCGGGCGGCCCTCGGTGCGGGCCAGCAGCCCGGCCTCGATGGCGTCCATCGGGCGGTGCCCCGGCACGACGACCACGACCAGGTCGACGTCCTCGGCCATCGCGCGGCCCATGGCGACACCGGCCTGCTCCAGCGGATCCTCGCTCTCGCGCTCGCCGGCGGTGTCCAGCAGCACCAGCTCCTGCCCGTCCACCAGCAGGGCGCGCTCGACCACGTCGCGGGTGGTCCCCGGCAGCGGGCTCACCAGCGCGCGCGCCTGCCCCAGCAGCGCGTTGAACAGGCTCGACTTGCCCGCGTTCACCGGCCCCACCAGCGCCACCCGCGCCCCCTCCAGGCGGACCCGTCCCGCGCGCCAGGTCCCCGCCAGCGCCGCCGCCGTGCCCGCCGCCTGGCGCAGGCCCGCCGCCAGCGCCGCGTCCTCGTCCCAGCCCAGGTCCTCGCCGGGGTGGTCCAGGCGCACCTCCACCTCGGCGGCCAGCGTCAGCAGGGCCTCCGCGAGGCCCGCGAGCACCGGACCCAGCTCGGTCGAGGCCCGGCGGGCCAGGGCCACCCCCGCCGGCGAAGGCGCCGCCACCAGCGCCGCCACCGCCTCGGCCTGGACCAGGTCGACCCGCCCGTGCTCGAGCGCGCGGCGGGTGAACTCGCCGCTCCGCGCCGGCCGGGCGCCCAGGCGGACGCAGGCGTCGAGGAGCTGCTCCACCAGGACCGGGTTGCCATGGCAGCCCAGCTCCACCAGGTCCTCGCCCGTGTGGCTGCGCGGCCCCGGCATCCACGTGACGAGCAGCTCGTCGATCAGCGCCCCGGCTTCGTCCACGGCCCGCCGCAGGCTGGCGCGCCGCGGCCGCCACGGCGGCCCCTCGGGGCACAGGCCCCGGGCCACCGCCAGCGCGTCCGGCCCGCTCAGGCGGAGCACCGCCACCGCGCCGCGGCCCCAGGGCGTGGCGCAGGCGACGATGGTGTCCTGCGACAGGGGGCTACTCCTCGCCGACGACGTCCCGGTCCAGGACGTAGACCTCGATGTGCTTCTCGCCGTCCTGCTCGACCGACTCGCTGCTGATGCCGTCGATCTCCTTGACCGCCAGGTGCACGACCCGCCGCTCGAAGCTGTTCAGGCGCTTGCGGATGATCTCCCGCTCGCCCGTGGCCTTGACGTTCAGCGCCACCTTGCGGGCCAGCCGCTTGAGCGCGTCGACGTCCGCCTCGCTGCGCTCCCCCCCGCCGTCCCGGTCGCGCCGGTCGCGCCGGTCGCCGCGATCCCGCCGGTCGCCGCGGTCCCGCCGCTCGCCGCGATCCCCGCGGTCGCGCCGCTCCCCGCGCTCGCCCCGGTCGCCCCGGTCGCCGCGCTCGCCGCGGTCGTCGCGGTCGCGGTCGCGGTCTCCGCCGGTCACGTCCAGGTGGTAGGTCCAGTCGGGGAAGCGGCGGCCGACGCTCTCGGCCAGCAGGTGGCGGATCGCCTTGAGCGTGAAGCCCTGCTTGCCGACCAGGAAGCGGGCCTTCTCGCTGTCGATGCGCAGGTCGGCGTGCCGGTTCTCGCGGATGCGCACGGCCACGGTCGCCTCGATGCCCATCTTGGAGACCAGCTCGGCCAGCCAGGCCCGGGCCGCCTCGCCACCCTCGACCTCGGTCAGGTCGCGGGTCCAGGCCTCGATCTTGACGGTGTCCACGCCGGTGGCGCCGCCGAAGGCGTTGCGGAAGTGCGAGAGGTCCAGCTTGTGCTGCACCTGGGCCACGTCGACCCCGAGCTGGGTGGCGGCGAGGCGCAGCGCCTCGTTCAGGGTGCGTCCCTCGGTGGTGACGGTCGGGCGGTCGGACATGGCATCTCCCTCAGGTGGTGGCAGGCCGCTGTAGCGAAGCGGCGTCGAAGGTCCGGTTGATGAGCCACTGCTGGAACACGGTCAGCAGGATGTTCACGCAGAAGTAGAGCACCAGCCCCGAGGGGAAGGTGAACATCATGAAGGCGAAGACCAGCGGGAGCAGCTTCATCATCTTCTGCTGCGCGGGGTCCAGGCCGGTCATGGGGGTCAGGTGCTGCTGCCAGACGATGAGGATGGCGTAGAGCACCGGCAGCACGCCGTAGGGGTCGGCCGCGGTCAGGTCCTTCAGGTACAGGAAGCTGCTGTCGAAGAGCTCGACGCTGTTGAGCATCACGCCGTAGAGCGCGAACCAGACGGGCATCTGCACCAGGGTCGGCAGGCAGCCGCCCATCGGGTTGACCCCGTGCTCCTGGAACAGCTTCATCGTCTCGACCGACTGCAGCTCCTTGTTGTCCTTGTACTTCTCCTGGACCTCCTTCATCAGCGGCTGCAGCGCCTGCATCTTCTTGCCGCTGACGAAGGCGCGCTGGGTCAGGGGGTAGAAGACGGCCTTGACCAGCAGGGTCAGGGCCATGATCGCCAGGCCCCAGTTGACCACGCCCTTCTGCGCCACCTTGAGCAGGAAGAGCAGCATCCGGGAGAAGAAGCCGAAGAAGCCGAACTCGACGGCCTCGTCCAGCTCGTGGCCCAGCCGCTGCAGCAGGTCGAGGTCCTTGGGGCCCATGTAGGCCAGGAAGCGGTAGGTGCGGCTGGCGCCGGCGTCCAGCGCCTGCCCGTCCACCACGAAGGCGCCGCTGCGGCCGTCGGGCAGGGTGTCGAAGACCGCGGCGCCGTTGAGCGGCTCCTCCAGGGCCAGGCTGGCCATGAAGTAGCGGTCGCCGACGCCCACCCAGCTCACCGGCCCCTCCAGGCGCTCGGTCTCCTGGCCCGCGAGATCCTCGAGATCCAGCAGGTGCTCGATGTCGCCGTCGACGACGGCCTGGGGCCGCGAGACGTTGTCGAAGCGCCCCGCGCCCGCGACCATCTGGTCGATCACGCCCACCCACAGGCGGTCGACGGCGGCGCCGGAGCGGTTGTCGAACTCCACCTCGACCTGCAGCGTGTGGGGGTCCTCGCCCGGCTGGTAGCGCTTGGTGATCACCAGCCCCGACGCGAGGGTTCGCCGGGCCGTCCAGCCCTGGCCGCTGGCCTCGACCAGGTAGCCCCGGTCCTCGCCCAGCGCGCCCACGCCGGCCACGCCCAGCGCGCCGTCGGCGGTCAGCAGCCGGTAGGGCTCGTCGCCGCCGGCGTAGGGCTGCCAGCCTCCGACCGGGCCGCCCGTCACCTTGGCCAGGGCCCAGGTCCACACGGGCGAGACGACCGGCGAGGTCGTGTAGTCCTTCAGCGTCAGGTCCGAGATCCCGCCGGCGTCGGAGGTCAGCAACCCCCGCCAGGTGTCCGAGGCCACCGCCTCCTGGCGCGCGGGCACCGTGACGAGCGGCTCCGCGGAGGCCACCGGGGCCGGGCTGGCGGGCGTCGCCGGGGCCGTCGCCGGCGCCTCGGCCACGGGCGCCTCGGCGGGCACCACCGGCGGGGGCGGCGGCGAGATGAAGGCCACCCACACGTAGTAGACGACCATGATGAGGGCGATCGCCAGCAGGACCCGGCGGTCGTTGTCACTGCCCATGGGGGCCATCCTCGAGGTGCGCGGGGGCCGCAGTCGTAGTCGCCGGCGGCCCGTCGACCAGCAGGGCGCCCTCTCGCGGCGGCACCGGGTCGTGTCCACCCGGGTGGAAGGGATGGCAGCGCATCAGGCGCCAGGACGCGAGCATGGAGCCGCGCACCAGGCCGTGGACGCGCAGCGCCTCGACCGCGTACTGGCTGCAGGTCGGGGTGAAGCGGCACATCGGCGGCGTCAAGGGCGAGATCAGCCGCTGGTAGCCGCGGATGGTCCAGATCAGCGGGTCGGTCACGCGCATCGTCGCGCCGCTCACCGGACCCGCCGGAAGGCGCGGCCCACCTGCGTGCGCAGCGCGTCCGCGCCCGCGGTCGCCGCCGAGGCCCGCGCGATGAGCACCACGTCGCAGCCCGCCCGGAGCGCGCCCACCTCGTGGCGGACGGCCTCCCGGAGCCAGCGCTTGACGCGGTTGCGGACCACGGCACCTCCCACCTTGCGGCTGACCGTCAGGCCCACGCGGCGGCCCCCGCCCTCGGCAGGCAGGTAGAGCAGCACCAGGTCGGCCTCTCCGACCCGTCGACCTTCCCCCTGCACACGCCGGAAGTCGGCGGAGGCCCGCAGGCGCAGGGTGCGAGGGAAGCGCGGGCCGGTCGGCGTCAGGTCGCCTTCGTGCGGACGGTGGGCGCCAGCCGCTTGCGGCCCTTGGCCCGGCGGCGGGACAGCACGGTGCGGCCGCCGGCGGTCTTCATGCGGGCACGGAAGCCGTGGGTCCGCTTCCGGCTGATGTTGCTGGGCTGGAAGGTGCGCTTCATGACAGGTTCTCCTCGGACGGGGCCGGGGCGGCAGGGGGCGGGGCGGAGCCGCCGGGCTCGATGGCCCGCGGGCCAGAGACGCCGCAGCGGGCCACGGGAGCCGCTGCCAGGCCGACCGGCAGGCGGCGCCTCGTAGTCCGTCGCGCGCGACGGGTCAAGGCAGCCAGCCGCCCTCTCGCGCGATGTCCACAGGTTGTCCACCGAGATCGCAGTCGAGGAGCCCACTTCCGGGCCCGTTCGGCCCGTTCGGCCCCCCGCCCCCCGACTGGGCCACAAGTTTTCAATATTCGCGAATGATCAAGGTTGCAAGCTGATTCACGTTCGGATGTTCCACGGCGCTGCTGGCACTTGCACGGCCGCCGGGTCCTTGTGGTCCCGGGGGGGCGGCTGTTACCCTCGCGGGGTCACCGAGGCGGCTCGGAGACGTCGGGGAATCGTCACTCTCGAAGGACCGAACCCTCGTTCGGTGGGAGAGGTGTGCGCGTGCAGGACGTGTGGTCGGCAGTCCAGGGATCCCTCCGGGAGCGCCTCGGCCCGCAGAACTACGAGATCTGGATCGAGCCGATCCAGATGCTGCCCACGTCCGGCGACGCCGTGCGCCTGCGCGTCCCCAACCGCTACTACCGGGACTGGGTCCGCGAGAACTTCGGCAAGGCCATCACCGAGGAGCTGCACCGCTACCTGCAGGCCCGCGTGCCCGTCGAGTTCCAGGTGGCCGACACCGGCACCGAGGACGCCGTCGACGGCGCCGAGCCGACCGAGGAGCTGGAGCCCATCCGCCCCACCGCCGGCCGCGGGCTGCCCACCATCCCCGGGGTCTCGGCCGACAAGACCTTCCGCAACTTCGTGGTCGGCGCCTGCAACCAGTTCGCCCACGCCGCCGCGCAGGCCGCGGCCGAGGCCCCCGGCGAGCAGCAGTACAACCCCCTCTTCATCTACGGGGGCACGGGCCTGGGCAAGACCCACCTGATGCACGCCATCGGCAACGCCATGCGCGAGCGGGACGACCAGGTCAACGTCGTCTACGTGACGGCCGAGCAGTTCACCAACGAGCTGATCGACGCCCTGCGCTACCGGCGCATGCCCGACTTCCGGGACCGCTTCCGCAAGTTCCCGGACATCCTGCTCATCGACGACGTGCAGTTCCTCAGCGGCAAGGACCGCACCCAGGAGGAGCTGTTCCACACCTTCGAGGACCTCTACAAGCGCGGCAAGCAGATCGTCTTCACCGCCGACGTGCTGCCCCGCGAGATCGAGATGCTCGAGCCGCGCCTGCGCACCCGCTGCGAGAGCGGGATGCTGGCCGACACCCAGCCGCCCGACATGGAGACCATGGTCGCCATCCTGCGGCAGAAGTCCGAGGACATGGAGCTGCAGCTCAGCCCGGAGCTGGGCCAGTGGATCGCCGGCCGCCTGCGCGGCAACGTGCGCGAGCTCGAAGGCGTGCTCAACCGCCTGAAGGCCGCGATCCGCCTGCACAAGGTCGAGCCCAGCCTGGAGGTCGCCCGCCAGCACCTGGCCGGCATCCTGCCCGAGGCCCCCACCGCGCTCAACGCCGACGAGATCATCCAGACGGTGTCGAGCTTCTACGGCCTGAAGGTCGGCGACGTGAAGGGCACGCGGCGGCTGAAGCAGGTCGTGCGCCCCCGCCACGTCGCGATGTACCTGGTGCGCACCCACACCGAGCTGTCCTTCCCCGACATCGGCCGGGTCTTCGGCGGGCGCGACCACGCCACGGTCCAGCACGCCTGCAAGAAGATCCGCGCCCTGCTCGGCAAGGACGCCGACCTGCGGAACACCGTCGAGACCATCGAGCGCATGCTGGTCCGATAGGGCGCCGCAACCGGCCGCCGCAGCCTGTGGATGACTCTGGCCGTCGCGGCCGGAGGGCGCCCGCCGTGGCCGCCCGCGCCTGCTCGTGGAACACGAGGATGCCCACGACACCAGCCTGGGCGAGGGGTGTTCCCCGGGACAGCCGGCCGGCCAGGGCCTCCACAGCCTGTGGAAAACCATGTGCAGAAGGCCGCCCGCGCTGTGGACAGGGATGCGGAAGGCCTGCGGGTGGCCTGCGGGAGGACGGCCCCCTCTTCCACAGCCTCCGGGCGGGCAGCCGGCCATCCACAGGCCTCCGCAGGGCCTCCACCGATCCTTCCACAAGGCCACCTCCGCGCCGATCCGCCGGCCACCGCTGTCTCCGCGGTTCTCCACAGCGTCCACAGCCCCTACGATCGACTACGAATTCAAGAGAACCTCGATGATCCCCGCAGCAGTCGTCGGTCCCGGCCCCGGGTGGTCCCCCTTCGGGAAGTCGTGACCCGCCCGTTGCCGCGGCACCCCGGGGGCAGTAGGTCGAGCCTCGATGGACCACAGGGGCGCCGCCGTCCAGGGACGCCCGCGCGGGTCCACCTCCACACCCGGGTGCTGCACCCAGGTCGAAGCATCGAGGGCACGGCATGGACCTCTACATCGAGCGTGACGAGCTGATCCGGGGCCTGGGGCGGGTGCAGGGCATCGTCGAGCGACGCCCCACGACCCAGGCGCTCTCCCACGTCCTGCTGCAGGCCCGCGACGGCGGCCTGACCATGACCGCCACCGACACGGCGCTGACCCTGGTCGCGCAGTACCCCGCCCGGGTGGAGGAGCCCGGCGAGCTGTCCGTCGACGCCGCGCACTTCTTCCAGATCGCCCGCTCCCTGGCCGAGCCGACGGTCCACCTGCAGACCCAGCCGGGCAACCGCATGTCGGTGCGCTGCGGCAGCGCCGAGTTCACGATCCACGGCATGGCGGCCGAGGAGTTCCCGCCCCTGGCCACCCGCGACGACCGGTCCAGCCTGACCGTCTCCGGCGGCGACCTGCGGCGCCTGATCGAGGAGACGCTGTTCAGCGTCAGCCCCGACGACAACCGCTACGGGCTCAACGGCGCCCACCTGGAAGAGCTGACCACCGACAAGGGCCAGAGCCGGATCCGCGTCGTCACCACCGACGGCAGCCGCCTGTCGGTCTCCGAGGCGCCCTTCTCGGGCCAGTTCGGCATGGGTCGGCGGATGCTGCTGCCGCGCAAGGCCCTGGGCGAGATCAAGAAGCTGGTCGAGGCCGACGGCGAGGCCTGGCGCGTCTCCTTCGGCGAGAACTCGTCGACCTTCTCGACCCCCTCGCTGACCCTGATGGTGCGCCTCATCGACGGCGAGTTCCCCAACTACCGCCAGGTCCTGCCGACCAGCCCGCGCCGCACCGTGCGTGTCCCGCGCGAGGCCTTCTCGGCCGCCCTCAAGCGGGTCGCCATCGTCGCCAGCGACCGCAACCACTCGGTGCGCTTCGCCTTCGAGCCCGACCAGCTCGTGCTCACGGCCGACAACGTCGACCTGGGCCACGCCCGCGAGACCGTGCCCGCCGAGCTGCAGGGTGAGCCCCTCTTCACCGGCTTCAACGTGCGGTACTTCCAGGACCTGCTCGCCGCGACCCGCAGCGACCAGCTCCAGCTCGAGCTGATCGACGTGCTCGAGCCCTGCATCGTGCGCCTGCCCGAGCGGGACGACGCCCTCTTCGTCGTCATGCCGATGCGGCTGGACTGAGCCGCTGGCTGCGGCCCGCCCTGCGCCATGCGCCTGACCCGCCTCGCGGTGCGTGACTGGCGCAACCTGCACGCCGCCGAGCTGTGGACCGACGCGCGCTTCGTGGTCCTGCACGGAGACAACGCCCAGGGCAAGACGAACCTGCTCGAGGCGGTGTGGATGCTGGCCACGCTGCGCAGCTTCCGCGAGGCCCGGCCCCGCCGCCTGGTCCGCGAGGGCAGCCGCCTGGCCCGCATCGAGGCCACCTCGACCGGCCCCGCCGGCACCCGCCGGCTGCAGCTGCGCCTGGGAGACGCCGGCCGGCGCCTGCAGGTCGACGGCGTGGCGCCCGCCTCGCTGACGGCCTGGTTCGAGGCCGTGCGCGCCGTGCTCTTCTGCCCGGAGCACACCAGCCTGGTCCGCGGCGGCCCCGAGGAGCGCCGCGACTTCCTCGACCGCGCGGTCTTCACGGCCCGGCCCGCCTACCTCGAGGTCGCCCGCGACTACCGCCGCCTGGTGCAGCAGAAGGCCGCCCTGCTGCGCGAGGGCCGCGCCAGCGCCGCCGAGCTGGCCGCCTGGAACCAGCGCCTGGTCGACCTGGGCGGCCGGGTGTCCATGGCCCGCCACCAGGTGCTCCAGGAGCTGTCCGGCCCCGTCCAGGCCATGCACGCCGCCATCGCCGGCCCGGGCGCCGACGCCGGCCAGGTCGAGCTGGCGATCCGCAGCCTGGGCGGCGAGGAGCAGGGCGTCGACGAGGTCCGCGCCCGCCTGCAAGCGGCGCTCGACCGCTTCGGCGGCGAGGAGCGGCGCCGCGGCCGGGTGCTGGTGGGCCCCCACCGCGACGACCTGGTCATCCGCCTGGAGGGCCGCCTGGCGCGGGACTACGCCAGCCAGGGCCAGGCCCGCTCCCTGGTGCTGGCGCTGAAGCTGGCCGAGCTGGCGGCCGCCCGCGCCCGCGGCCAGGCGCCCCTGCTGCTGGTCGACGACCTGACCAGCGAGCTGGATCGCGGCCGGATGCGGCGGCTGGTCGAGCTGCTGGCCCACCTGGACAACCAGGTCTGGGTGACGACCACCGACGCCGGCTGGCTGGGCCCCCTGCCCGAGGGGGAGGCGGTGCACTGGCGGGTGCGCGGGGGGCAGGTCTTCGGTGGCACGCGCCGCGAGGAGCCGGACTCCACTGCGCCGTCCGAGGAGGCTGCGCAGGCGGAAGCATCGGCCCCTCCTGGCTCCCCTCGCGGTTGAGGGGGGGGCCCGGACGCGATAGGAGGCAGGCCCCTCCGTGCGGCCCCTCCTCCCCTCCGGCCCCGCCTCCCTCCCCGGAACCCTGATGTCGACCCCCACGACCGACGTGGCCCCCCCGTCGGTGATGCCCTCGGCCTCCTCCGACTACGACGCCTCCTCGATCACCGTCCTCGAAGGCAAGGACGCGGTCCGCAAGCGGCCGGCGATGTACATCGGATCGACGGGCCCCGCCGGCCTGCACCACCTGGTCTACGAGGTGGTCGACAACTCCATCGACGAGGCGATGGCCGGCTTCTGCACCCACATCCACGTCGTGCTGCACGAGGACGGCTCCTGCAGCGTCGAGGACAACGGCCGCGGCATCCCCGTCGACATGCACCCCGAGCAGGGGCGCCCGGCGGCCGAGGTGGCGCTGACCGTGCTGCACGCCGGCGGCAAGTTCAAGAAGGGCAGCTACCAGGTCTCCGGCGGCCTGCACGGCGTCGGCGTCTCCTGCGTCAACTTCCTGTCGTCCTGGCTGGCGCTGGACATCTGGCGGGACGGCGCCCACCACCAGCAGCGCTACACCGTGGGCGACCCGGCCACGCCGCTGGTGAACAAGGGCCCCAGCACCAAGCGGGGCACCCGGGTCCGCTTCCTGCCCGACCCCGAGATCTTCCGCGAGACGGTCCAGCTCGAGTACGACGTGCTCGCCCGCCGCCTGCAGGAGCTGGCCTTCCTCAACCCCGGCGTGACCATCAGCCTGAAGGACGAGCGCGACGAAGTCGAGAACACCTGGGTCTACGAGGGCGGCATCCGCTCCTTCGCCAGCCACCTCAACGAGGCGCGCACCCCCCTGCACGACGCGCCCATCTACATCAACGGCGGGCGCGAGGGGGTCGAGGCCGAGGTGGCCATGCAGTGGACCACCGCCTACAGCGAGACCATCCTCTCCTTCGCCAACAACATCAACACGATGGAGGGCGGCACCCACGTCTCGGGCCTCAAGGCGGCGCTGACCCGCACGGTCAACACCTACGCCCAGCAGAGCGGCATCCTCAAGGCCGCCAAGGGCGAGGCCATCTCCGGCGAGGACATCCGCGAGGGGCTCACCTGCGTGCTGGCGGTGCGCATCAGCGAGCCGCAGTTCGAGGGCCAGACCAAGACCAAGCTGGGGAACAGCGAGGTCAAGGGCCTGGTCGAGGGCATCGTCGCCGAGCGCCTGCAGAGCTTCCTGGAGGAGAACCCGCAGGTCGCGCGCGCGATCGTCGGCAAGGCGGTCGACGCCAGCCGGGCGCGGGAGGCGGCGCGCAAGGCCCGCGAGCTGGCCCGCCGCAAGTCGGCGCTGGAGGGCAGCGACCTGCCGGGCAAGCTGGCCGACTGCCAGGAGCGCGAGCCCGGCCGCTGCGAGCTGTACCTGGTCGAGGGAGACTCCGCCGGCGGCTCGGCCAAGCAGGGCCGCGACCGGCGCACCCAGGCGATCCTGCCCCTGCGCGGCAAGATCCTCAACGTCGAGAAGGCCCGCTTCGACCGGATGCTCTCCAACGAGGAGATCCGGACGATCATCAGCGCGCTGGGCACCAGCGTCGGCCCCGACTTCGACGCCGAGAAGCTGCGCTACGGCCGCGTCATCATCATGACGGACGCCGACGTGGACGGCAGCCACATCCGCACCCTGCTGCTGACCTTCTTCTTCCGCCAGATGCGCAGCCTGGTGACCGAGGGCCACCTCTACATCGCCCAGCCGCCGCTCTACAAGGTCAAGAAGGGCCGCCGCGAGGAGTACCTCAAGGACGACGCGGCGCTGGAGCGCTTCCTGCTGGAGAAGGGCGCCACCGGCATCGAGCTGACCCCCGCCGGCGCCGAGACCCTGCGGGGCGACGAGCTGGTCAGCGCGATGGAGCTGGTCCGCCGCTACGTGGCGGCGGTCGAGCGTGCCGGGCGCCGGGCGGTGCCGGCCGTGCGCGACGCCTGGTTCGCCACCCGGGGCCACCGCCTGGACCTGTCCGACGCCGAGACCGCGGACGCGGCCATCCAGCGGCTGCGCGAGGCGCTGGACCACATCGCGCCGGGCCTGCACGTCTCGGAGATCGAGCGGCAGGACCAGCCGGCCGACGACGGCTCGGGCAACAAGGTCCAGCGCCTGCGCGTGGTCAGCCTGGAGAACGGCGAGGAGCGCACCACCTGGCTGTCCGGCGCCGAGCCCGGGGGCGACCTGGCCGGCGGCGAGGCCCAGGCCGAGGAGCTGCACGCGGCGATGCCCCTTCCGGTCCAGGTGGGCGACCAGCGCATCGGGAGCTGGCGGCGCCTGCTGGACGAGGTCATGAGCCAGGCCCGCCGCGGCTACGACATCCAGCGCTACAAGGGCCTGGGCGAGATGAACCCCGACCAGCTCTGGGAGACCACCATGGACCCCGAGCGCCGCACCCTGCTGCAGGTCAAGGTCGAGGACGCCGGCCAGGCCGACCACCTGTTCAGCCTGCTGATGGGCGACGCGGTCGACCCGCGCCGCAGCTTCATCCAGGCCAACGCGCTCAACGTCCGCAACCTGGACATCTGAGGTCGCTTGTCGGTCAGAGGCGAGGTGTCGATCCAGGGGCTCGTCGACGCGCGGCTGGTCCTGGTCACCGGCAAGGGGGGCACGGGCAAGAGCAGCGTGGCCGCGGCCCTGGGGCGGCTGTCCGCCGAGCGGGGCCGCCGCACCGTGGTCGTCGAGATCGACGTGATGCAGACCTCGATGCCGGGGCTGCTGGGCCGCACGCCCGAGTACGCCCCGCGGCCGGTCGCGCCCCACCTGGACGTCTGCAACGTGACCTGGGCCCACGCCCTGGAGGAGTGGCTGGAGCAGGCCATCCCCGTGCAGCGGGTGGTCAAGCTCATCCTGCGCAACCGCCTGGTCGAGCTCTTCCTGGACGCGACCCCCGGCGTGCGCGAGATCGTCATCCTCTCCCGGGTCGCGACCCTGTGCGAGCGCTACGACCAGGTCGTGGTCGACCTGCCGGCCAGCGGCCACGCCATCGCCCTGCTCCAGGTGCCCTGGGTGGCCGACGACCTGCTGCACGACGGCCCCATCCACCAGCGGGCCGGCGAGCTGATCGCGCTGCTGGGCCGGCCGGACACGCGGCCCTGCGTCGTCGTGCTGCCCGAGGAGCTGGTCGTCAACGAGACCCTGGAGCTGTGCGAGGGGCTGGCCCGGGTCGCGCCGGTGCTCGCCCCCCCGGTGCTGCTGCTCAACCAGGCCGCCGCGCCCTCGCTGGCCGAGGACGAGCGGGTGCTGTTGGAGCGCATCGCGGCCGTGGTGGACCCCGCTTCGGCCGCCGGGGAGCTGGCCGCCGCGGGCCGCTGGGAGGCCGACCTGGAGCGGGCCACCGCCCAGGCCCTGGAGCGCCTGTCGACCCTGGGCCGACCCGTCGTGCAGTTCCCCCGCCTGGGCGCGCTCGGCGGCTTCCAGGGCGGGCCCGAGGCCGTCGTCCGGCAGCTCGCCCGCGCCCTGGCCCGCGAGCTGGCCATCCCCACGGGGGGCGAGCCATGACCGGCGCCGACCTGCTCCTGGACCACAAGCTGGTCATCTGCGTCGGCTCCGGCGGCGTGGGCAAGACCTCGGTCGCCGCCGCCCTGGGCCTGCAGGCCGCCCTGGCCGGGCGCAAGGTGCTGGTGCTCACCATCGACCCGGCCCGCCGCCTCGCCAACAGCCTGGGCCTGCCTCGCTTCGGCAACGAGGCCGTGCGCATCGAGGTGCCGGACTGCCCGGGCGAGCTGTGGGCCATGATGCTCGACCCGGCCCACACCATCCGCGACCTCATCGGCCGCGTCAGCCCCGACGCCGCCACCGCAGAGCGCATCCTGGGCAACCGCATCTTCCTGGCCATCGCCGACAGCATCGCCGGCAGCCAGGACTACATGGCGACCGAGAAGCTCTACGACGTCGTCAGCAGCGGGACCTGGGACCTTGTCGTGCTCGACACGCCCCCGGTGAAGAACGCGCTCGACTTCCTCGACGCGCCCGGCCGGCTGGCCCGCTTCACCGACCAGCAGATCATGAAGTGGTTCCTGGCCCCCTACGAGAAGGAGCGCGGCTTCGGGCGGCTGCTGCTGGGCACCAGCGCCCTGGTCTTCAAGCTGCTCGGCTACATCTTCGGCCACGCCTTCCTCGACGAGCTGTCCGAGTTCTTCCAGGCCTTCCGCGGGCTCTACGACGGCTTCCGCCAGCGCTCCGAGGCCGTCATCGCGATGTTCCGCCACCGCGGCACCGCCTTCGTCGTCGTGTGCGCGCCCACCTCGGCCTCGGTCGAGACCGCCCGCTTCTTCCTGGGCGAGCTGCGCGGCCGCGGCATGCCTTGCGCCGGCGTCATCGCCAACCTGCGCCACCGCGTCGGCCCCTTCGAGCCCGACCCCGAGGCGCTGCTCGGTGCGCTGGCCCGCGGGTTGGGCCAGGACCTGGCCCCCCACACGGCCGAGACCCTGCTCGCGCGCCTGGGCGCCGCCGACCGCCGGCTGCGCGAGCTGGCGGCCCTGGAGGAACGGCGCCTGACCCAGGTCCAGCAGGCGATGGGCGGCGGGCAGCGCTTCTGGTCCGCCCCGCGCCTGGAGGGAGAGGTGCACGACCTGCCCACGCTGCGCCGCCTGGGCGAACATCTGCGTTCCGCGTGAACGACCGGCCGTCTGCGGCCACGGGGCTATATTGCCCCCCCTCGGAGGCGGTGATGACCCGTGCCCTGCTGTTGCTCTCGCTCGTCGCCGGACTGCTCTTCGGGGCGCCTGCCCAGGCTCGCCGCCTGCCGCTCGACCCCGAGAACCGGGTGCACCTGGGCGCGGCGCTCACCGACAACCAGACCTTCGGCATCACCGGCGGGCTGGACTCGCGCCTGACCCGGGTGGTCAGCGTCGACGTCGGCGGCTTCGTCTCTCCCATCCCCCTGCCCGACGACGTCGCCCCCGTCAGCGAGCGCGGCCAGGACTTCGTCTTCATGCGGCACGGCGTCTACGTGGCCCCCGGCCTGCGCCTGCCCCACCGCCAGCCCAAGGCCCTGCAGTGGGACCTGGTGCTCCGGCCCGGCTTCGCCGCGCTGTTCAACAGCGACGTGCACCCCGACAACCAGCTCTCCCCCAACGAGCGCTTCCAGACCATCGCCACCCCCTCGCTCTTCGGCGGCGGCGAGCTGTTGCTTCGCAAGGACCACGTCGGCCTGCGCCTGTCGGGCCGCGCCTACCTGTTCCGGCAGTTCAGCGCCTTCGAGAACGCCGACATGGTGCTGGTGCGCCCGCAGTACAGCGCCGAGCTGGTCTGGCAGTTCTGACCCGGGCGCCCGCTACAGGCCGAAGCCGTAGAAGAAGCCGCCGGCGTAGTAGCCGTCGGGCCCCACGGGCACGTCCACCACCTCGGCCGGCACCAGCTCCCCGGCCTCGTCCACGGTCAGCTCGCCCGTGCGGGGATCCGCCTCGTAGACCAGCAGGTAGTCCAGCTCGTACCAGTCGTCCCCGGCCAGGTCGGTCTGGATGAGGGTGGCGCCCAGCAGGTCCTGGTACTCGTCCCAGTCGTCGGGGAAGGCGTCCGCCAGGTCGGCGCGGAGGTCCTCGCTGGGCGGGCCGAAGCCGTAGCCATGACCGAAGCTGGCGAAGTACTCGCCCACGTCGTCGGTCCAGACCTCGGGGTCCAGGCGGTCGCAGGCGCCCTCGGTGCCCAGCAGCATCGAGCTGTCGACGGTCCAGGCCAGGCCCTCCCAGCAGGCGTCGCAGGCCGTGCTGGTGGCCGCGCCCTCGGTGTCGAAGACGACGATGCAGGCGTTCTCGGTGTCCTCCGAGCCCGCCCAGTCGTCGTTGATCAGGTACAGGCTGAGGTAGTGCCCCAGCTCGGTCCCGTCGAAGACCAGGCTGGCCTGCTCGCCGCGCAGGATGCCGCTGTCGGCGTCGATCAACAGCATGGTGGGCTCGAAGGGCGGGCCACCGCTGCCACCGTCCCCGCCGCCACCGTCTCCGGCGCCACCGTCTCCGCCGCCGCCGTCTCCGGCGCCACCGTCTCCGCCGCCGCCGTCTCCGGCGCCACCGTCTCCGCCACCGCCGTCTCCGGCGCCACCGTCTCCGCCGCCTCCGTCTCCGGCGCCGCCGTCTGCGGTGGTGCCGCCGTCTGCGGTGGTTCCGCCGTCTCCCTCGGTCCCCCCGTCGGCGGGGCTGCCGGTGTCGTCGGCGGGCTCGTCGTCGTCGTCATCGTCGTCGTCGCTGGACTTGCCCTCGAAGCAGGCGACCAGGGTCAGCGGGGCGAGCAGCAGGGCGAGGCGGGTCAGGGCGGGCATGTCTTCCTCCAGGGGTGCGCACCATAGCCCTCGGGCGAGGTGACCGCCGCGGAGCCGCGCGCTAACGCCGGGCCGTGGCCGCCGAGCAGACCCGCACCCTGCGCCTCTCCGTCACCGAGGGCACCCTCGCCGCCGTCATGGTCGGCCTGGGCGAGCTGTGGTTCGTCGCCGACGCCGTGCGCCTGGGCGGCTCGCCCATCCAGCTCTCCCTGCTGGTCACCCTGCCCCAGCTCGTCGGCTCCATCGGCAGCGTGGCCATGCTGCGGTCCCTGCGCGCGGCCGGCCGCTCCCCGGGGGGAACCCCTCCAGGTTCCCCCCACGGCCCGCTCGTCGAAGTTTGCCCTCCGGGCTCCGCCCTCCCGGGCCAACCTCTCCTCCGCGGCCCTCCCCCCTCCGGGGTCAGGCCTCGCCCCGTCTTCATCCGCCGCAAGCGCGTCGTCGCCGCCGTCGTCGCCCAGGCCCTGGTGCTGGCCACCCTGTCCGGGCTGGCCCTGGCCGGCTGGCAGCGCCCCTGGGGCCTGGTCCTGGCCGCCTGCGCCTACCAGCTCTTCGGCCAGGCCGCCGGCAACGGCTGGTCCTCGTGGATCGGCGACCTGGTGCCCGCGCGCATCCGCGGCCGCTACTTCGGGCGCCGCAACCGCTGGGTGCACGGCACCACCTTCGTCGCGTTGGTGGCCGGCGGCCTGCTGCTGCACGCCACCGAGCCCAGGGCGGCCGAGGCCATGGGCACGGGCGGCCTGGGCTTCGCCGTGCTCTACGGCCTGGCCGCGCTCTTCCGCCTGGGCTCGGCCGTCCTGCTGCTGCGCAGCTACGAGCCGCCCTTCACCCCGCCCGCCGTCGACGACCGCCTGCGCACCGTGCTCACCGGCTCCGAAGGCGCCCCTGCGCGCGGCGTGGTGCTCTCGGGCAGCCTGGTCCTGCTGGCCGTCTGCGTCGGCTCGCCCTTCTTCGCCCCCTACATGCTGGGCGAGCTGCGCTTCTCCTACACGACCTACCTGGTCGCCCAGGGCTTCATCGTCATCGCCAAGGTGGTGGCCCTGCCCCTGTGGGGCCGCGCCGTCGACCGCTACGGCCCGCGCCGCGTCTACACCGTCGCCGTCCTGCTGATCGGCCTCATCCCCCTCCCCTGGATCGGCACCACCGAGGTCGCCATCGTCTGCGCCGCCCAGGTCCTTTCCGGCACCGCCTGGGCCGCCAGCGAGGTCGGCCTGCTCTCGTTGACCCTGGCCGCCGCCCCCCCGCGCCGACGCAGCGTGCTGCTCGCCGCCCAGAGCGTCGCCCACGGCGCCGCCCAGTTCGCCGGCGGCCTGCTCGGCGCCGGGCTGCTCCACCTGCTGCCCGGCCGCTTCGCCGTGCTCTTCGCCGTCACCGCCGCCCTTCGCCTGCTGGTTGCCGCCCTGGTGCCGCGCCTGCTGGCCGCCGTGCCCAGCCCCGCGGGGCCACCGCCACCTGGGCGAGTGGTCGGCTGGGTGCCGCACGGGGGCCTGATCCGGCGGCTGGTGGCGCGCGACGACGAGGAGTGAGGGGGGAGGGGTCAGGACTTGCCCCTTGTCACTCCGGACTTGCCGCGTCAACGGCGGGCTCGCTCCGCCCGGAGTCCTTGGCCCCTGACCGCCTGCTACCCTGGGCCTCCCCTCCCCGGCCGCGCGATGCCCCGCTCGCTGACCCTGCTCCTCCTCGCCATCTGCCTGCTCCTCGCGCCGGGGCTGGCGACCGCCTCGACCTGGTCCACCCCCCACGTCGCCACCATTCGCGACGCCGAGGTCCTGAGCTGGCACCCCACGGGCAAGCCCACCTCCATCCAGGGCGACGACTTCATCGAAGTCACCTACGACCACGCCGGCCGGCGCTCGGTGGTGCGTTGGTGCGAGACGGACAGCACCTGCACGGGCGACGAGACCTACGACCTGTACCTGTACGACCCCGACGGTCGGGTCCTGGCGCGCTTGCAGTCCCCCGCGGCGGACACGCGCCCGCTGCTGCAAGAGCTGTACATCTACGCCGGTGGTCAGCTCCTGGGCTTCCTGGACTTCTCGTCGGGCTGGAGCAACGGCCGGCCCTTCTGGGTGCACACGGACCTGCAAGGCTCGCTGCGGCTGGTGACGGACGCCAGCGGGGAGGCGATGCAGGAGCTTCGCTGGAGCCCGATGGGGACGCTGCTGTCCACCAGCGCGCCCATGCTCCAGGACGCGCTGGGCTTCGCCTGGCAGCCGCTGGCGTACCGGGGCGTGCCGGTGGTCGACGTGGGCGCGCGGGTGCGGCACGCGGAGTACGGCTGGTTCCTGAGCCCCGACCCGGTGGCCTGGGGCGACCCGAGCGACCCGCAGACCTTCCACCGCAGCCAGTACGCGCGGGGCAACCCGATGACGTATGTGGACCCGTGGGGGGAGTGGGCGGTCCCCGTCGGAGTGGTGGCGGCCGCAGCCTTCACCTACAAGGCGCTCGACGTGGCGGCGACCGCCGTCGATGTGTACGGGACCGCCGAGACGGGCTGGCGCTACAGTCAGGGACAGGCCAGCGAGTGGGAGCTGGGCACATCGGCCTTCGCCACAGGCCTGGGCGTCGCCGCGCCGCTTGGAGGAGCGGCGTTCTTCAAGAGCAAGGCCGGTCGGTCGGTGCTCGTCAAGATCGCGGGGTTCAGAACTGCCGGGAGACCTGCAGCGCTCACGACGTTGGAGGGCGTCCCTTGGGGCAGGTACTGCGCCAGCGGCTGTGAGGACGTCGCGGCGAGGATCCGAGGGGCGATCGGCGGTGAGATCAAGACGCTCAGACCGACGCTTCCGCGGGCACAAACGCTCGGCCCGCGCGCCGGTGTCGGGGATACCTATTGGGCCACGCACGAAGTCGTGGTCAAGGACGGAACTGTCTACGACGCACTTACCGGTCCGGGCGGCATGGCCGCGGATGCCTACAAGGCCCAATGGGAGTTCGCGGATGTCATCGACTTCGGTTTCTGACTACCGGCAGCTGTGTGCCGCCTTCATCGAAGAGGCGCTTCTGCGCCCAAGGATGTACTTCCGCGACCTTCGGGCGCTGGAGCAGATCCTGCACGGACATGCCGCTGCCTTTTCGCAACTCGGAGTCCTCGACAGGAGCGAGGAGACCTTCAACAGCGCCTTCGTGGCGTGGCTTCGGGCTGAGACGGGAGTCTCGGCGGCAGCGGGCTGGGCCCACGCGGTTTCCGAATTGGCAGAGGCAGCCGGCATCGACCCAGAGGGGCTTTTCGTCGAGTGGGTTCGGAAGTTCCTGCCGGCTTGGACTGCCCGTGGAACCAAGTCGGCATGATCATTCGGATTGTCTACCTTTCCGAGCCAAGGTCATGACCTGCCTGCCGCTGCGCAGTCCTCGCCCCGCCTTGCCCACCGCGGGATGCTCCCCCGGCCCTTTACCGCCTGCTACCCTGGCTGTCTCCTCCCCCCGGCCGTACCGTGCCCCGCTCGCTGACCCTGCTCCTGCTCGCCATCTGCCTGCTCCTCGCGCCGGGGTTGGCCGCCGCGTCGGTCAGGTCGGCCCCCCACGTCGCCACCACCTGCGACACCGAGGTCGAGGCCCAGCACCCTGACGACCCCGACGGCCGGGTCCTGGCGCGCTTGCAGTCCCCCGCGGCGGACACGCGCCCGCTGCTGCAAGAGCTGTACATCTACGCCGGTGGGCAGCTCCTGGGCTTCCTGGACTTCTCGTCGGGCTGGAGCAACGGCCGGCCCTTCAGGGTGCACACGGACCTGCAAGGCTCGCTGCGGCTGGTGACGGACGCCAGCGGGGAGGCGATGCAGGAGCTTCGCTGGAGCCCGATGGGTACGCTGCTGTCCACCAGCGCGCCGATGCTCCAGGACGCGCTGGCCTTCGCCTGGCAGCCGTTGGCGTACCGGGGCGTGCCGGTGGTCGACGTGGGCGCGCGGGTGCGGCACGCGGAGTACGGCTGGTTCCTCAGCCCCGACCCGGTGGCGTGGGGCGACCCGAGCGACCCGCAGACCTTCCACCGCAGCCAGTACGCGCGGGGCAACCCGATGACGTATGTGGACCCGTGGGGGGAGAACCCCGTCGTGGTCTGGGCGGTGGTCGAGGGTGCGCTCACGCTGGCGGACGTGGGTGCGACGGCGCACACGGCCTACGGGGTGGTGGCGGGAACCGAGACGGTGGGCGCGCTGGCGCTGGAGGTCGGCGGTACGGCGGCGGGCGCGTTGCTGCCGGGCGGCGGCTACGGGGCGGGCGTCAAGGGCGGCCGGGAGGTGGCCGAGCTGGCGGTCAAGCAGGGGCTGCTCGTCCGGCTGCGCGGGTTCACGCAGCGGAACTTCCGCGAGAACCTGGGCCGGCTGACCGGGGGGCCGGTGGGAGGAGCGGATGCGCATCATGCGCTGCCGCAGGCGCAGGAGTTCGCGAAAGAGTTCCAGCGGCTCGGGATCAACGTGCACGACCCGCGGCTGGGAGCGTGGTGGCTGCGGGGTGACCACGGGAAGAAGGCGTGGGAGTACAACAAGAAGTGGGAGGAGTTCTTCAGGGATGTTGCGAATCCTTCGAAGGACGACGTCTTCGACCATGCCAGGAAGTTGGCTGAGGAGTACGGCTTCGATGTCCACTTCTGAGAACCCCCTCATGATATCTGCAACGGATGTGTTCTGGCTGCGGCCGGCGGCACGGCGAGGCCAGTTGATCGTGGACTATCGGGACCAGAACTCTCCCTGGCTAGAGCGGGAATTGGAGCACGCGCTGTTTCGGGGGATGCGTACACCCAGCACGCCCATCGTGTTTGACCACAGCGGCGGCAGTCGCGCGGTGGACTTCATCCACGGCAGTACCGTGGCTCTCGGCTTCATGTCCCCCCGGATGATCGAGGTCCTTCGCAGCCACGGCTTCACCGGCTGGCAGACCTGGCCGGCCGAGGTTCATGGCAAGGATGGGGTGTTGCTCCCCGGCTACCAGGGCTTGGCGGTGACCGGCCGCTGCGGGGGCAAGGACTTTTCTCGGCTCACTCGGGAGGATGTCATTCGTCCCCGGGTCATGGTCCGCTATCGGGCCACAGTTTTCGACCTGGAGCGGTGGAACGGCCACGACTTCTTCGCGCCCGACGGCACCCTTTTCATCTTCGTCACCCGCCGCGTCCGGGACGCGCTGTTGAGGGCCAGGTTGAAGGGCTTGGAGCTGACACCGCTCACAGAGCTTTGGCTGGACGAGAAAAGGGACGAGGTCCCTGCTCACCTCCGCCCCGCGTAGGCTGGCCGCCTCCCTCCAGGCCGCGCGATGCCCCGCTCGCTGACCCTGCTCCTCCTCGCCATCTGCCTGCTCCTCGCGCCGGGGCTGGCCAGCGCCTCGACCTGGCCCTCCCCGCACGTCGCCACCACCAGCGACACCGAGGTCGAGGCCCAGCACCTGTACGACCCCGACGGTCGGGTCCTGGCGCGCTTGCAGTCCCCCGCGGCGGGAACGCGCCCGCTGCTGCAAGAGCTGTACATCTACACGGGAGGTCAGCTCCTGGGCTTCCTGGACTTCTCGTCGGGTTGGAGCAACGGTCGGCCCTTCTGGGTGCACACGGACCTGCCAGGTTCGAAGCCCACCGCCACCGGCCAGCGGGTCAGACCGGAACGATGTCTGCGTGTGTTCCCGATGCGGCCACGAGCGTGACGAGGTCGCCCGGGTCCGAGGTCAGGATCTGGTCTCCGTCCACAGCGAGCAGCGCGACGGCGGCATCGATCAAGTCGACGGCGTCGGAGTCGGACCGCGAACGGGGATCGCCGAGGCGCTTGCCTTGCGTCCCGCCAGCCGGACCTCCTCGGCCGTGATCTCTCCCTGGTCCGCCTCGTAGGCGCCAATGAAGCTGGCGAGCGCGGCAAGCCGTGCGTCGTGCACGAGCTTGAGGCGCAGCGCATCGCGAGAGGCTGAGAGTCGGCGCCGGGTGCTCATTCGAGGAGCATACCTGCGGACGCAGATCCAGGCCCCTCCCCCCCACTCCCCGCCGCCGCAGGCGGCCTACAGCGCCCCCGCCGCCTTCTCCATCAAGGCCTGCAGGCGCTTGGCGAAGCCCTCGGCGTCGTCCAGCCGACCCTCGGCGATGGCGGCGTGGTCCAGCAGCAGGCGCGCGAAGGGCTCCAGCCCCGTCTTGCCCTCCTGGTTCAGGCGGGCGAGCGTCTTGACCATCGGGTGCTCGGGGTTGATCTCCAGCACGCGCTTGCTGGTCGGCACCTCCTGGTTGGCCGACCGCAGGATGCGCTCCAGGTTGGCGCTCATCGCGCCCTCCTGGTTGACCAGGACCGAGGGGCTGTCGACCAGGCGGCTGGACAGGCGCACGCCGGCGACGCTTTCGCCCAGCAGGGCCTCCATGAAGCTGGCCAGCGGGGCGGCCTGCTCCTTGGCCGCCTTGGCGATGGGGTCGGCCTCCTCGCCCTTCTCCTCGGCCTCGGGCAGCTCGCCGTGGGCCACGCTCTTCAGCGGCACGCCGTCGAACTCGCTGAGGTTCATGGTCACCCACTCGTCGACCGGGTCGTCGAGCAGCAGCACCTCCCAGCCCCGCTTCTTGAAGGCCTCCAACAGCGGGCTGTGGCCGATGCGCTCCTTGTCGACGTCGGCCAGGTACCAGATGGCGTCCTGGCCCTCTCCCATGGCCTCCTTGACCTGGGCGAGGCTGCGCCAGCGCTCGACCACGTCCGTCGCCTTGTGCGAGGTGGTCGTCTTGAAGCGCAAGAGCGGCACCAGCCGGTCCTTGTCGGCCGAGGCGCCCGCGTCCATCGCGATCTCGTGGATGCCCTCCTTGAGGATGTGGCCGAGCTGGTCCCAGAACTTCGCGTAGCCCTCGCGGTCCTGCTCGGTCAGCTCCTTGAGCCGCTCCAGCACCCGCTTGGTGAGCTGCTTCTTGATGACCTTGAGCGCGGGGGTCTGCTGGAGGATCTCCCGGCTCATGTTCAGCTCGACGTCGGCGCTGTCGACCACGCCGGTCACCCAGCGCAGGTAGCGGGGCAACAGCTGCTCGGCGCTGTCGAGCACCTTCACGCGCTTCTGGTAGAGCTTGAGCGCCGGCTTGAAGTCCAGCCGGTCCATCGTCCAGGGGCGGCTGGCCGGCACGAAGAGCACCGTGTCGAAGCTCAGGTTGCCCTCGACCCGGGCGTGCAGCCAGGCCAGCGGCTCCTGCCAGTCCCCGCCCAGGTGCCGGTACAGGCCCTTGTAGTCCTCGGCCGTGACCTCGGCCGGATCCCGCCGCCACAGCGCCTGCTCCTGGTTGGCGCGCTCCTCGCCGACGCGCACGGGCCAGGGCACGAAGTCGCTGTGCTTGCGCACGATCTCGCGCAGCCGGTCGGCGTCCAGGAACTCCTCGGCGTCGTCGCGCATGTGCAGGGTCACGCGGGTGCCGCGCGCGGTGCGCTCGCCGGATGTGAGCGTGTAGCCGTCGCCGCCCTCGCTCTCCCACAGGATCGCCGCCTGGTCGGGCCGGGCCGACAGGCTCTCGACCACCACGCGGTCGGCCACCATGAAGGCCGAGTAGAAGCCGACGCCGAACTGGCCGATGAGCCCGTCGGCGGCGTGGGCCTCGCTGGCCTTCTCCCCGGCGTGCTCTTTCTGCTCCTGCAGGGCCTTGCGGAAGGCCTTGGTGCCCGAGTGGGCGATGGTGCCCAGGTTCTTCTCGGCCTCGGCGGCGGTCAGGCCGACGCCGTCGTCCTCGATGACGACGGTGCGGGCGGCCTCGTCCACGGTCACGCGGATGCCGGGCTCCTGGCCCTCGGGCGGGCTGGCCGGGCGCAGGCCCTGGTCCTTCAGCCCCTCGAAGCGGGCGCGGTCCAGCGCGTCGCTGGCGTTGCTGACCAGCTCGCGCAGGAAGATCTCGCGGTCGCTGTACAGGCTGTGCGTGACCAGGTCGAGGATCTGCCGGACGTCGGCCTGGTAGCGGTGGGTGGCGGGCGCGGAGGCGGTCTCGGAGGTGGTGTCGGTGCCGGTCATGAGGCTCCCCGGGGGTTGGTGGCCGGTCGCTAGGCACCGTCGCGGAGGGAGGCAAGAGGCCCGCTCACTCCACCGCCGCCGCCAGCGCCGCCAGCAGCTCGGGGTCCTCGGCCGTCACGGCGCCCACGTGGCTGTAGAGCAGGGCCCCGTCGGCGCCGTAGACCAGGGTGGTCGGCAGCATGTCGCTGCCGAAGGTGCGGCTGCTCATCCGGTGGCCGTCGAGCAGCACGGTCCAGTCCATGCCGCGCTGGGCCTTCACCGCGCGGACCTTGAGCGGGTCGTCGCCGACCGCCACGCCCAGGAAGGCCACGCCCCGGGGACCCCAGGCGCCGTGCAGGGTCTTCAGCGCCGGCAGCTCGGCCATGCAGGGCGGGCACCAGGTGCCCCACAGGTTGACCAGGGCGGGCTTGCCGGCCCAGGCGGAGAAGGGCACGTCGCCGCCGTCCAGGTCGGTCGCGACGTAGTCGGCGGGGAAGGGCGGCCCGCGCGAGGGCGCGACCGGCGCGGCCAGGGTGGTGGTGGTGCCCTTGCTCGGCAGCGCCTGCATCGGCACGACCCGCCCCCGCAGGGCGCCGCCGGGCTCCTGCCAGGTCACCAGCACCCCCTCGCCGGTCGCCGCCAGCCGCGGGAAGGCCTGGGCCTCGGCCGGCCCCACGACCACGTCGGCGCCGGCCCGGCCGTGCGCGTCGACCCGGCGCAGGTGCAGCGCCTGCCCCTCGACCCAGGAGACCACCGCCGCCGCGCCGCCCTCGACCAGCGCCACGTCGACCCGGCCCTGCGGCGCGCCCCCGTCCAGGCCCACCGGCGCGCCGAAGCGCTGCCCGCCGTCGTAGGAGAAGGCCGCCTTCACCGTCGGCCGCGGCGCCTCGGTATACCAGGCCACCACCGCCGAGGGGCCCCGGCGCGCCACCGCCGGCCCGTTCACCGGGCAGCCCTCGGGCGCCCAGCCGTCCGCCAGCGCCACCAGGCCGCCCGGCCCCGACACGGTGATGTCGCGCACCGCCTCGTCCGGCGCGCCCGCCTCGCCGCGGTCGCGCCAGGCCACGATCCCGTAGGCCGCGTCGATGCCGCAGCAGTCGCAGGCCCGCGGGTCGACCACCTCCTCGGGCCCGACCGCTTGGGTGACCAGGGCCGAGCGCACCTGGGTCGGCCCGCCGGCGGGCACCTCCCGCCCGTCCAGCCACCACAGGCGCACCCCCTCGCCCTCGGGCCAGGCCGCCGCGAAGCCGTGCTCGGCCTGCACCCCGTCGCTGTGCACCGGCCCCAGGAGCCTCCAGCCCTCGGGGCCACCCAGGCTGGCCATCAGCGCCGTACCCGTGCCTTCGGTACCTTGCAGCCAGGCCACCACCAGCCCGCCGCCCGCCGCCCGCGCCAGGGCCGGCCGGTCCGCCCAGCTCGACGCCACCCTGGGCCCCGCCGCCACCACCTCGGGCGGCGCCCAGGCCACCCCGTCCCAGCGAGAGAGCAGCACCCGGTGGCCCTCGGCCGCGGGCTCGACCCAGGCGGCCAGCACCCCGTCGCCGTCCTCGACCAGGGTCGGCGAGGAGGCGCCCGCCGCGGCCGGCGGGTCGGCCAGCACCGGCGTCGCGGCGGTCGGTGCGCTCGGGGGAGGGGCCGCCGGTGCCGACGGGGGCGGGGGCTCGGTGCATGCGAGCAGGAGCAGGGCGAGGAGGAGAGGCATGGGCTCAGCCAGGCGAGGGGGAGAGGTGAACCTGCCCCTTCCGTACCAGGGCGCCGAGGAAACCGCCTCTTGCGTACCGATCTCGCCCTCTCGCGTGGGCTGTGGGACCGCGCCGATCCCGCAAGTACCTGTGGCCACGTTCGTCGCTCCGGCGGAGAGGCCCGCGGGCGCGCGCAGCGGTACGCAAGAGGCGGGTTCGCCCGTGCACCGGTACGGAAGCGGGGGTTTCGCGGGTCCCTCAGCTCCCCGGCCCGGCCCGGGTCGGCGCCCGCCCCTCCAGCGCCCGCTCCGCCGCTTCAACCCCGCTTCGCATCGCTTCGGCCAGGCTGTCGACGACCCAGGTTCCGTGGCGGCCGGCCAGGTGCAGGCCGTGGACCCCCGCCAGGCGCGAGAGCAGCGCGTCCCGGTCGGCCCGGTAGCCCCGGTACAGGACCGGGTGCGAGCCCGGCAGGCGCTCCACGTGGGCGGCCTCCAGGCGGGCGCCCCCCAGCAGCCCGGCGCGCTCCAGGTCGTGCGAGGTCTCGGCGCCCAGCGCGTCGGCGCCCTGCTCCCAGCGCGTGCCCCCCGCGTCGGTCCAGAGCTCCACGGCGACGAACCGGGCCAGCGACGGGTGCCAGTGCCGGAAGAAGGTCACCCGGCCGGCGGGGGTGGTGAGCGGGTAGAGGTGCACCCAGGACCAGGGCGTGCCCGGGTCCCTGTCCAGGTGGAGGTAGAGCACCAGGGTCGAGCGGGCGGCCGTCGGTGCGAGGTCGAGCGTGCCCGGGTGCAGGGCGCGCAGCAGGGCCGGCAGCGGGATGGTCGACACCACCGCGTCGGCGGGGAACCGCGCGCCGCCGGCGACCACGGCGCGCACCCGCCCGCCGCCGAGCTCCACGCGCTGCACCGGCGCCGCCGGGTGGATCTGCAGGCCCCGCGCCATCGCGGGCCACAGGCTCCCCGTGCCGGCCTCGGGCCACCGGAAGCGTCGCGGGCGGGCGGGGTCGGGGTCGAGGACCACGACCCGGCGTGGGTCGTCGGGGTGGGGGTGCAGGCCGCCGCGGTCCCGACGGGCGCCCGGCAGGGCGTCGACGAAGTCGGCGTCCACCTGGGCCGGGTCCAGGCCGTAGAGCTTCTGCACGTAGCTCGCGAAGAGCCTGTCCACCGCGGTGTGGCCGTACCGGGCCGTCAGGCGGGCCCGCGCCGAGCCGTCGTCCGCCGCCGGAGCCACCCGCTGCCGCGCCCAGCCCAGGGCCACCGCCGCGGCCAGGCGCGGGTGCTCCCGCAGCAGGCGGGCGGGCGAGAAGGGGTAGCTGACGACCCGGTCGCCGGTGTGCACCCCGCGGCGCACCGGCACCCACCGCCAGGCGCCGGCGGCGTCGTGCCAGAGCGCGGCGACCCGGAGGTCGTCGGTGGTGAACACGTGCGAGCCGAGGTCGAGATCCGCGCCCCTCCACCGCACCGAGCGGGCCAGGCCGCCGACCGCGGCCCCCTGCTCGACGACGACGACCTCCGCTCCTCCCGCCTGCGCCCATCGCGCCGCCGCGAGCCCGGCCGGCCCGGCGCCGAGCACGACCACGCGCATCAGGCCGCCGTCCCCGGGGTCCACAGCGGCCACTCCCGGTGCAGCACCACCTGGTCGAGCCGCTGCCCGCCCACCGCGACGATGGCGCGGAACCGCGCCTCGAAGCGCCGCCGCCCGGGGTGGCGCGTCAGGTTCGCCCGCAGGGACCCGCCGCGGGGCAGCGTGTCGGCGAACTCCCAGGGGTGCGCGTAGACGATCAACGGATCCCGACGCCGCAGCGCCGCCCACCGCACGGCGCGCCAGGGCAGCATGCGCAGGTAGGCGCCGCCGCTGTAGCCGACGGGGAGCCACCGGTGGAACATCGGGATCGGCGCGAGCACCAGGCCGGTCGCGGCGTGGCGCACCGGGTGGTCGGGCGCGCCGGGCCAGCCGTAGCGGTCGTTGGGCCCGGGGTAGATGGAGGCGTCGTACTGGAAGCCGGCGGCGGCGATCTCGTCGAGCGCCCACGCCGTGGTGGGGCCGACGGAGAAGAAGGGGGCGCGGAAGCCCTGGACGGGGACCCCCGCGAGGTCCTCCAGCAGCGGTCGGGTCGCGCGCAACCCGGCGGCCAGCCGCGCGGGATCGAGCCGGGCCAGGTGGGTGTGGTCGGCGCCATGGCAGGCGATCTCGTGCCCGGCGGCGGCGATCCTGCGCACCAGCCCCGGGTGCCGGCGCGCGAGGTCGCCCAGCACGAAGAAGGTGCCGAGGCGCCCATGGCCGGCGAGGAGCGCCAGGATCCGGTCGACGTGCCCCTCGACGGCGGGGGCCCGCGCCGAGAGCCCCAGGCCGTCGAACCAGTCCTCGACGTCGACGGTGAGGGCGATGGGGCTAGGCATCGGTCACCACGTGCGCCAGGAAGGGCAGCAGCCCGCCCGCCAGCGCCGTCGCCAGCGGGGCGGCCAGCGCCGGTGCCCCGGTGCGCAGCAGGGCGTGGCCGAGGTGGTCGGTCCCGCCGACCCACGGGGGGCGCCGGCCGGCCAGGCGGCGGAGGACGACGATCGTGGTGTCCACCAGCGGCACCGCCATGCCGGCCAGGGCCACGACCGGGGGCGCGGGGGTCCAGGCCATCGCCAGCGCGGCGCCCAGCAGGTAGGCCCCGCCGTCCCCCAGGAAGAAGCGCGCAGGCGGCAGGTTGTACCGCAGGAAGGCGGCGGACGCGCCCAGCAGCGCCGCGGCGAGCCGGCCGTCCGGCCCCGGGAGGAAGGCCGCCACCGCCGCCGAGCCCAGCACCGCGCCCCCCGCCATGCCGTCGACGTGGTCGAGCAGGTTGAGCGCGTGGGCCAGCACGTAGGTCCACAGCCCGACCTCCCACCGGCCGGTGGCCCAGGCGGACAGCAGGGCCCCGGGCAGGAGCGCCAGGGCCTTGGCGGCGGGAGGCAGGCGGCGCACGTCGTCCACGGCGCCCACGACCAGGAAGCACAGCAGCGCGAGGAGGCGGCCGGCGTCGAGGGCGGGTGCCAGCGCCAGCAGCAGGGCCGGCCCCGCGAAGCGCGGCACAGGGCCGGTGATCGCCCATCGATCGGGCGATGGCTGGGACAGGGCGCCGATGCGCCGGCCGACCGCGGCGGACAGGGGCAGCGTCACCAGCGCCACCCCGAAGGCGCCGGCGCCCAGCGTCAGCTCGGGCATCCCGCCTCCGACAGCGCGGCCGTGATGGCCTGGTCCAGCGTGTGACGCGGTGCCCACCCAATGCCGCGCAGCGGTCGGAGATCCGGCAGGCGCCGCTCGATCTGTACAAAGCCCGGGCCGAAGACACCTTGCGCGGGGACGTGGGCCAGGGTCGCGCCGGCCACGCGGGCCGCCACCCGCTCGGCCAGGGCCTGGATGCTGAGCTCCTCGTCGGATCCGACGTCGATCGGTCGTCCGGCCAGGGCCGGCGTCGCGGCGAGCAGGCAGAGGGCGTCGACGGCGTCGTCCACGTGCAGGAAGACACGGCGTGCGCCGCCGTCCCCGTGGATGGGGAGGGGCCGGCCGGCCGCCGCCGCGCCAGCGAACGTGGGCAGGACGTGTCCGTCGCCCGGTCGCTGGCCGGGCCCCACGACGTTGAACAGTCGAGCGACGTGCACGGAGGGCAGGCCCGCGTCCGCCGCGAGGAGCAGGTGCTCCACGGCGAGCTTCCCGACGGCGTAGCTCCACCGGGGCGAGGCGTCGACGCCCGTGGGACCCCGACCGTACACCTCGGAGCTGGAGGTGAAGAGCACGGGCAGCCCGCGCTCCCGGCACAGGTCGGCCACCACCATCCCTCCCTCGACGATCGCCCGCACCACCGCTGCCCCCTGCTGGTGCGCCCGGCGGACCCCCACCGGGCTGGCCAGGTGGAACACCCGCTCGGCGCCCTCCAGCGCCGGGGCCCAGCCCGGATCCCGCACGTCACCCCGGTGCAGGCGCGCGCCTGGGGGCACGGCCGCCGCGCTGCCCGCCGACAGGTCGTCGACCACCACCACCTCGTCACCGCTCTCGAGCAGGCGCCGCACCAGCCGCGCGCCGACGAAGCCGGCCCCCCCCGTGACGACCACGCGCGCCACCTACGGGACTCCCCCTGGCCGTCGGAGGTCGCTTGGCTGGGGTGGTGGAATGTGGTGGTCGGGCGGCGTCATCGGGAGTGGGCATAGCACGTCGGAGGCAGGCTCGCCGCAATCCTGCAGGGCGGGGCAGGCTCAGCGTCCGGGCCGTCGCTCGGCGGCCTCCGCCTCAGTCGGCAGGCGCGGGTGTCCCCTCACCCCCGCCAGTGCGCAAGCGCGGCGCTGGTGAACTCCACCTCGACCTTCACCGCCTGCCCGGCTTCCCACGTGCCGAAGCCCGTGCCCTCGAAGCGCTCGACCCGCAGCTCGGCCGCCGGCCCCGCGGGCGCCAGGCCTTGCCGCTCGACCTCGGACAGATCCCCCCACTCCAGCCGGCGGGGCAGGCGCACGTTCACCACCGCGGGCGCCTCTGTCCTCCAGAAGCCGGGCTGGGGTGAACAGTCCTGGACCCGCACCACCAGCTCGACGTTGTAGCGGTGCACACCCGCCGCCTTGCTGATGTCGTGCAGCGCGATGCCCTCCAGGGTCCCCGTGAGCTGGTGGGTGATCGCGGGCGCGGCCGGCGCGGACCCTGGATCGGACACGGGCGCCTGCGTCGCACAGCCGAGCAGGGCCAGGAGCCAGCCCCACCTCACGGCGCCGCCAGCGTGCCGTCCTGGGCCACCTTCACCGCGGTCCCGGGGAAGTCCAGCTCGGACAGGCTGCGCACGATGTCGATGGCCTGGTTCTGTGCGTCCTTCATGGGTACGCCCTCGCCCACCTGGACGGTGGGCAGCACCTTGCCGCCCAGGAAGCGCCCCTGCCGGTCCAGGCTGACCTCCAGCACCGCGCCGATGCCGCCGGTGCCCTTGACGTTGAAGGGGCCGTAGGTGGCGTAGTTGCCCAGCGAGTAGGCCACCAGCCGCTCCTTGTAGACCTCCATCCCGCGCAGCACGTGGGGGCCGTGTCCGATCACCAGGTCGGCGCCGGCGTCGATCACGACCTTGGTGAACACCCGCAGGTCGCCGCGGTTCTCTCCGTAGAAGGTCTCGCCGCCCTGCGGGACGCGGGTGGCCTTGCCGCCCTCGGCGCCGCCGTGGAAGCTGACGACGACGATGTCGTGCGACGCTGCCAGGTTGGCGACCAGGGCGGCGGCGGTCTCGTGGTCGTTGACGTAGTGGCTGGTGCGGCTGGTGTGGAAGCCGATGACCGCGACCTTGAGTCCGTTCAGGGTCAGGCTGGCCACGTCGCCCGGGCGGCCGCTGTGGGCGATGCCCTGCTCGTCCAGCAGGGCCTCGGTCCGGCGGCGGCAGACGTCGCCGAAGTCGCCGGCGTGGTTGTTGGCCGTGCTCATCACGTCGAAGCCGGCGGCCTTGTAGTGCCGGGCGTAGTGCGCGGGCTGCCGGAAGGCGTAGCAGGAGCCGGGCTTGCTGTCGGGGCCACACTTGTCGGTGCTGCCCGTGTCGCAGATGGGGCCCTCCAGGTTGCCGAAGGTGAGATCCGCGTCCGTCAGCCAGTCCACCGTGTCGCCGAAGGCCGTGGCGCCGTCGTCGGGGGGGAGCTGGCCGGCGGGGAAGTCGGTGCCGATCATGCAGTCGCCGACCGCGCGCAGGCGCAGGGTGGCGCCGGCGGGCGCGGTCGAGGTGAAGGTGGCGGGCGCGCGGCCGCGGCTGCTGGCCAGCATCGCCTGCATGGCGACCTGGTCGCGGGCCTGGGCCAGGTAGTCGGCCAGGCCCTGGCGGCCGGGGTCCAGGGCGGCCACCCGCTCCCAGGCGGAGACGACCCCGGCCCAGTCGTTCATCAGCCAGCGGGCCCAGCCCAGCTCCCACTGGCAGTCGGCCTCCAGCCCGGCCGAGGGCTTGCGCTCCACGCAGCGGGCCAGCGGGATGGCGGCCCCGTCGGCGTTCTTCTCGGCCAGCAGGCCGCGGCCCAGGTCGAGGTCGGCCTGGGCCAGCTCGTCGGTCGAGGCGAGGGCGGGCCGCACCGCCAGCAGGTGGGCCAGGATGAAGGGGGTGGCGAGCATCGGGCCTCCGGGGCGAGGGGCCTATCGCGCGTTAGACCCCCGGGTCCTCTCCTCGCCGCGGCCACAACCCCCCGCCGCGCCCGCGCCCTCCGCGCCCGCGCCCTCCGCGCCCGCGCCCTCCGCGCACCTCCTCCTGGAGCCTCTGTGTCCGACCCCACCCTCCCCCCCGACGAGTTCGCCAAGACCCTGCTGCCCATCGACATCGAAGACGAGATGCGCTCCTCGTACCTCGACTACTCGATGTCGGTCATCATCGGCCGCGCCTTGCCGGACGTGCGGGACGGGCTCAAGCCGGTGCACCGGCGGATCCTGTTCGCGATGTGGCAGGAGGGCCTGCGGGCCAACAAGAAGCACAGCAAGTGCGCCGGCGTCGTCGGCGAGGTGCTCAAGAAGTACCACCCCCACGGCGACAGCGCGGTCTACGACGCCCTGGTGCGCCTGGCCCAGCCCTGGAACATGCGGCACCCGCTGGTGGACGGGCAGGGCAACTTCGGCAGCGTCGACGGCGACCCGGCGGCGGCCTACCGCTACACCGAGGCGCGGATGACGCGCCTGGCCGAGACGCTGCTGGGCGACGACATCAAGAAGCAGACCGTGAACTTCGTGCCCAACTTCGACGGGCAGGTGGAAGAGCCGGTCGTGCTGCCCTCGGCCTACCCCAACCTGCTGGTCAACGGCTCCGACGGCATCGCGGTCGGCATGGCGACCAAGATCCCGCCGCACAACCTGGCCGAGATCATCGACGCGACGGTGGCGCTGATCGACGACCCGGACATCGACGTGCAGGGGCTGATGGCCCACGTGCCGGGCCCGGACTTCCCGACGGCGGGCACGATCTACGGCCGCCGCGGCATCTACGAGGCCTACAGCACGGGCCGCGGGCGGGTCGTGGTGCGGGGCAACACCTTCTTCGAGGACATGGACAACGGCAAGACCCGCATCGTGATCGACGAGCTGCCCTTCCAGGTCAACAAGGCCCGGCTGGTCGAGGAGATCGCCGAGCTGGTCAAGGCCCGGAAGATCGACGGCATCACGGCGCTGCGGGACGAGTCGGACCGCACCGGCATGCGGGTGGTGGTCGAGCTGCGCCGGGACGTGGTGCCCGAGATCGTGCTCAACCACCTCTACAAGCACACGGCGCTGCAGAGCACCTTCGGCGTGATCCTGCTGGCCATCGTGCACAACCGGCCGATGGTGCTCACCCTCAAGGAGATGCTCCAGCACTACGTGCAGCACCGCCGCGACGTGGTGGTGCGGCGGACCCGCTTCGACCTGCGCGAGGCGCTGGCCCGCCTGCACATCGTCGAGGGCCTGCTCAAGGCGCTGGACCACATCGACCGGATCATCGCGCTCATCCGCGCCAGCGCGACGGACGAGGCGGCCCGCGACGCCCTGATGGCCGAGTTCGACTTCAGCGAGCTGCAGGCCCAGGCCATCCTGGAGATGCAGCTGCGCCGCCTGACCGGCCTGTCGCGGCAGAAGCTGATGGACGAGCAGGCCGAGCTGCGGGCCCGGGTCGAGGAGTACCGCGCGATCCTGGGCAGCGAGGCGCGGCTGATGGCGGTCATCAAGGCCGAGCTGGTCGAGGTGAAGGAGAAGTACGCCGACGCCCGTCGGACCCGGATCAAGGAGGACGCGGGCGAGATGAGCGTCCAGGACCTGATCCAGGCCGAGGACGCCGTCATCACCCTGTCGCTGGCCGGCTACATCAAGCGCACCAGCCAGGACGAGTACCAGGAGCAGCGGCGCGGCGGCTTCGGCAAGAAGGGCATGAACACCCGCGCCGAGGACAGCATCAAGGACATCTTCATCGCCAACACGCACAGCACGCTGCTGGTCTTCACGACCCACGGCTGGATGTTCGGCGTGCCGGCCTGGCAGGTGCCCAACGCCGGCCGCACGGCACGTGGCACGCCGCTGGTCAACCTGGTCAACCTCGAAGCCGACGACCAGATCGCGGCGGTGCTGTCCATCGACGAGTTCAGCGACGACCTGGACCTGGTCTTCTGCAGCCGGCAGGGCCTGGTCAAGCGCACGCGGCTGTCGGACTACAAGAACCTGCGCAGCAACGGCCTGCGGGCCTATGACTGCGCCGAGGGCGACGCGCTGCTCAGCGTGGTGAAGGCGGGCACCGACCAGGAGATCCTGATCGCGACCCACGAAGGGCGCTGCGTGCGCTTCCCCGGCCCCGAGGTGCGCCACATGGGCCGGGTGGCCCGCGGGGTGCGCGGCATGAAGCTGCGCGAGGGCGACGCCATCGCCACCCTGCTGGTGCTGGAGCCCGGCGACGAGAAGCTGCTGCTCACGGTGAGCGAGAAGGGCTTCGGCAAGCGCACCAGCCTGTCGGGCTACCGCCTGCAGGGCCGCGGTGGGCTGGGCATCATCAACATGCTGGTGGACGAGCGCAACGGGCCGGTGGTGGGCAGCGTCCAGGTGGCCGACGGCGACCGGGTGATGCTCATCACGGACAACGGCCGGGTCATCAAGATCCCGGTCGAGAACATCCGGGTGAGCGGCCGCAACACCAAGGGCGTCACGCTGATGCGGGTCGAGGAGGGCGAGCGCGTGGTCGGCCTGGCCCGCATCCCCGAGGAGGAGGCGCTGGACGAGGAGCTGGACGAGGTGCCGGTCTCCGACGAGCCGGCGGAGGCCGAGGAGGGCCCGGAGGCCGACCTGGACGCCGACGGCGACGGCGACGAGCCCGGAGAGGACGAGGCCTGATGGCGGCCCTGTACTCCGAGCGCGCCGACCTCTACGACGTGGTCTACCAGTGGAAGGACTACGCGGCAGAGGCGGCGCGGGTGGTCTCCCTGCTGGGCGCCTACGGGGTCGGCCCGGGGGCGCGGGTGCTGGAGGCGGCCTGTGGAACAGGTGGTCACCTGGTGCACCTGGCGCGCAGCTTCCAGGTGGCCGGCTTCGACCGGAGCGAGGACATGCTGGGGGTGGCGCGGGGCAAGCTGCCGGCCGTGCCCTTGTGGCAGGCCGACATGGTGACGGTGCGGCAAGGCGACGTGGACGGCCCCTACGACGCCGTGTGCAGCTTGTTCTCCAGCATCGGCTACGTCTGGCCCGAGGCGCGGCTGCGGCAGGCGCTCCACAGCCTGGCGGGGCTGCTGCGCCCCGGGGGGGTGCTGGTGCTCGAGCCCTGGCTGGACCCGGGCAGCTACCGGCCGGGGCGCCCCTCGCTGCAGACGGCGGCCCTGCCGGACCTGGACGCCGACCCGGCGGACCTCTACGTCGCCCGCGGGGGCGTGGCGGGCCTGCGGGTCGAGGACGGGCTGGACATCAGCGTGATGGACCTGCACTACCTGGTGATCCCGCGCGGCGGGCAGGTCGAGCACTTCCAGGAGCGCCACGAGCTGTGGTTGTGCCCGCGCGCCGTGATGATCGCGGCGGCCGAGGCGGCGGGCCTCCAGGTGACCTGGCTGGAGCAGGGCCTGATGACCGGGCGCGGGCTGCTGGTCGGGGTGCGGCGGTGAGGCAACGGGCCTCGCCGGGAGGCGAAACCGCTCCCCCCCATTGCCCTGTCGATGTTCCACGTATAGCGTTCCCCGTCATGCCCTCCTTCATCTCGCGCCGCCTGCTGTCCGTCCGCGAGCTCGGCTTCGCCTCCCGGGGGGCCCTGGGCCTCGCGCTGGTGGGGGTGCTGGCCACGGGCGCCTGGTTCAGCCCCTGGTCGCCGGGCGCGATGGACCACGCCGCCGACCTCGCCGCCCGCGGGGACACGGACGCGGCCGTCGCCGTCTACCTGCGGGTAGCGGATGGACCGGTGCTGCCCTCGATGGCGCGGGACGCGCGCTGGCAGGCTGCCTGGGTGGCCTCGGTGGACACCACCCAGCCGCAGCGCGCGGTCGAGCTGCTGCGGGACTTCACGGCGCGCTACCCGGCCGAGCCCCAGGCGGCCCTGGCCTTCGAGCGGCTGGCCACGCTGTACAGCCTGTACCAGGGCGATCCCGTGCGCGCGGCCGACGCCTGGGAGAGCGCGGCCGCCGTGTCGCCGGCCTCGCCCGACGCCGGCCGCTGGCTGGTCGAGGCGGGCCTGGCCTACGCCGACGCCGACCTGCCCGAGCGCGCCGCGACCGCCCTGCGCGCCGCGACCGCCCACCCCGAGCACGCGGTGGCCGCCTACCTGGGCCTGGGGCGCCTGACCCTGTCCCAGGACCCGGCCGCGGCCCACGACCACTACACGGCGGCCCTGGCCCGGGCCCGCGACGAGCAGGACGCCTCGCTGGCACGGCTGGGGCTGGCCTCGGCGCTGGAGGCGCTGGACCGCGTGGACCAGGCCCTGGCAGAGCTGGAGGGGGCGGACGCCAGCGACCCGGCGGTGGCCCGGCGCGTGGCGCGGCTGCAGGCCCGCGAACGCCGATGACCCTCTCCTTGCTGGCGCTGCTGGGCTGCCTGCCCGGCGCGCAGGACGACGACTCGGGCCAGGACGTGACCGGGCTCGACGGAGGAACCGCGGACGGGGGCGGCACCGGCGTGGCCTGCGACCTCGACCAGGTCGACCCGGCGGACCTGCCGTCGGTGGCGGGGGCCTGCCGCGAGCCCGAGCTGGTGACGGTGGTCTTCCACGCCGACGGGGACACCTTCGTCGTCGACTCCTCGCGCGGCTCGGAGACCATCCGCTTCATCGGCGTGGACACGCCCGAGACCGGCTACGGCTCGACGGACGAGGAGTGCTTCGGCCCCGAGGCCTCCGAGTTCACCAAGGCGGCCTTCCCGCTGGGCTCCTGCCTGTGGCTGACCTTCGACCAGGAGTGCGTCGATCCCTACGACCGCACCCTGGCCTACCTGCACACCGGCACGGGCGAGCAGGACTTCTTCCAGCGGCGCCTGCTGCACGGCGGCTACGCCAGCGTGCTCATCTACTCGCCCAACGACGCCTTCGAGGACACCTTCCGCGACGACGAGGCGGCGGCCCAGGCGGCGGGTGCGGGCCTGTGGGGGGAGTGCGGCGGCAACGAGTAGGCGGGTCCCCGAGCGGGGCCCTTGAAGAGGGGAGGTCGGGATGCGTGTGACCTGGGTCGTGGTGGGGCTGGTGGGGCTGGGGTTGGCCTGTGGAGGCGGCGGCGGCGGCGGCATGCAGTCCAGCCCCGAGGCGATCGCCCTGGCGCGGCAGCTCGGCTTCCCCGACGTGCAGCCGGGCATGGGCGTCGCCGGTCCCCTGGCGGGCCCCGAGGGCTCGATCTACTACGCCTCCGCCGATGGCAAGGTGAGCTACTTCCTGCCCGGCCAGGTGACAGCCTGGTTCGCGACCCTGGACGGCGGGGGGGTGCGGTTCCACTACGCGCTGACGCCGACGGCCTCGTACCGGGTCGACGCGGGCAAGGCGGTCCCGCTCTCCGCTCCCCCGCCCCAGATCGGCGCCTGGCCCTACTCGGGCCCCATCGTCAACGTGATGGTGGCCCAGCTCCAGGCCTACCAGCAGGGGCGGGCCGCGGCGGGCGGGCAGGGCCTCTCGGTGGCCGAGCAGGCCTACGTCAGCGGCAAGCTCCACGAGATCAACATGAACATCCTGGAGAACATGGGGAGCCAGGGCTGCACCGAGTACTACGAGGACGGGGCCTACGTCGGCTGCTGGTAGGCGAGGCCGGCGGGTGCGGCGGCAACGAGTGAACCGGGGAGATAGGGCCGGGCCCTCACGGAGGCCCGCATGTCCGCACCGATCTCCTCGCAGCAGCCCGAGACCCCCAAGAGCCACGACCTGCTCGCCCGCGCGCGGCGGGTCATCCCGGGCGGGGTCAATTCGCCGGTCCGCGCCTTCGCTGCGGTGGAGGGAGAGCCCCTCTTCATGGCCCGCGGCGAGGGGCCGTGGATCTGGGACGCCGACGGCAACCGCTACCTCGACCTGATCGGGAGCTGGGGCCCGCTCATCCTGGGGCACGCCCACCCCGAGGTGCTGGCCGAGGTGACGGCGGCCCTGCAGCGCGGCAGCAGCTTCGGCTGCCCGACCGAGGCCGAGGTGCTCTTCGCCGAGGAGCTGTGCGCGGCGCACCCGGCGCTGGAGCAGGTGCGGCTGTGCAGCAGCGGCACCGAGGCGACGATGCACGCCGTCCGCCTGGCCCGCGGCTTCACCGGGCGCGACGTGATCGTGAAGATCGACGGCTGCTTCCACGGCGCCCACGACGCGGTGCTGGTGGCGGCGGGCTCCGGGGTCGCGACCTTCGCGCGGCCGGGCTCGCCGGGCATCCCGCAGGCGGTGGCGAACCTGACGCGCACCGCGCCCTTCAACGATCTCCCCACCATCGAGCGCCACCTCTCCCAGGGCGACGTGGCCGCGATCATCGTCGAGCCGGTGCCGGGCAACATGGGCTGCATCGCGCCGGACCCGGGCTACCTGGAGGGGCTGCGGGAGCTGACCCGCCAGCACGGCGCCCTGCTCATCATCGACGAGGTGATGACCGGCTTCCGGCTGGCCCGCGGTGGCGCCTGCGAGCGGCTGTCCATCGACGCCGACCTGGTCTGCCTGGGCAAGATCGTGGGCGGCGGCATGCCGCTGGCGGCCTTCGGCGGCAAGGCGGAGATCATGGGCCGGCTGTCCCCGGCCGGCCCGGTCTACCAGGCCGGGACGCTGTCGGGGAACCCGGTGGCGGTGGCGGCCGGCCGGGCGACCGTCGCGCGGCTGACGCCGGCGGTCTACGCCCGGCTGGAGGAGATCGGGGAGGAGGTGGACCGCCGCCTGCGGCCCGAGGTGCGCGCCCGCGGCCTGTCGATGACCCGCGTGGGCTCGATGTTCACCATCTACTTCCGCGCCGAGGAGCCCCGCGACTTCGAGCAGGTCAAGGGCTGCGACCTGGCCGCCTTCGGCCGCTTCCACCGCCGGGCGCTGCGGCACGGCGTCTACATGCCCCCCAGCCAGTTCGAGGCGGCCTTCCTGCCGGCCATCCTGGGGGCCGCCGAGATCGACCACCTGGTGCGCGGCCTGGTCGCCGCGATGGACGAGGCCCTGGCCGCGCGGTCCTGACCGCATTGGACGCAGGCAAGGGCCTGTGATAGTGCCCGCGTCCTTCGCGACACCCCCCCCTCCCAAGGCCCCTGGGATGCTCGATCCCGAGTTCCTTCGGCGGGCGGGTGGCGCGACGGCGGCGGCGGCTGAGCTGGCCGTGGCCGTCCTGCTCGGGGTCTTCGCCGGCTCCTGGCTCGATTCCCGCCTGGGCACCGCCCCGGTCCTCCTGCTCCTCCTCTCCCTCGCTGGCCTGATCGTCGGCTTCGTCCGACTCACCTCCTGGCTGAAGAGCTCCGAGCCCTCGGATGACGACGACCCCCCGGTCCATCGCCCTTAGCGCCGCCTTGATCGGCGGCCTGCTGGCCGGTGGTGTCCTGCTGCAGGGGGACGTCGACCTGGCGCGGGGCATCGCGGTCAGCGCGCTGGTGATGCTGGTCAACCTGGGCCTGTGGGTGCTCTCGGTGAAGCGCCTGTTCGACGCGGCGGTGGCCGGCGGCACGGGCGCGGGTCCGGCCTTCCTGATCGCGACCAAGCTGGTCGGGATCGGCTTCATGACCTGGGGCCTCTGCCAGCTCTTCCCGGCCTCGGCCGTGTTGCTCGGCGGCTCGGTGGTCGTCCTCTCCATCTTCCTTCACGCGGCCGCGCTGACGCTCTCGCAGCTCGCCGCCCCGACGGAGGCCTGAGTGTCCACGGCGCTCTTCGGCCTGGTGCCCGACCTGCTGTCCCGGCTGCTCACCGGCCCGGACCTGGGCGGCCTGCTCCAGGTGGCGAACTTCTCCTGGTTCCAGCTCCTGCCGGGCGTGGCCGACGGCCACCTGCTGGAGCCCCTGGGCATCCACGACCACGGGGGCCACACCGCGGTCGCGGTGCTGGGCGCCTGGCTGGTCTGCGGCTTCGTGATCCTGCTGGCCCTGCTGGGCCGCATGGGGCTGAACCGCGCGCGGGCCCAGGGCGGCCTGCAGCAGTACGTGCCCTCCGGCGGCTTCTCGGTGGTGGACCTGTTCGACGTCTTCGTGGGTGCCATCCGCAACCTCGCCGGCACGATGCTGGAGGAGCACGACGTCAAGAAGCTCTTCCCGCTCTTCGGCGGCCTGTTCCTCTACATCTTCTTCTGCAACGCCCTGGGCCTGCTGCCGGGCATGCTGCCGCCGACCGAGAACATCAGCAACAACTTCGCGATGGCCTCGGTCGTGCTGGTCACCTACCTGGGCATCGGCCTGGGCCGGAACCCGGGCCCCTTCATCAAGCACCTGGCTGGCCCCATCATCTGGCTGGCCCCGCTCATCATGAGCATCGAGCTGCTGGGCCTGCTGGTGATCCGGCCGGGCTCGCTCTCGCTGCGCTTGATGGGCAACATCGTCGGCGACCACATGGTGCTGGGCATCATGAGCGACCTGACCAAGGCCGTCATCCCCTCGCTCTTCCTGGCGCTGGGCACCTTCGTGTCCTTCCTCCAGGCCTTCGTGTTCACCCTGCTGTCGATCATCTACGTCTCGATGTCGATCGTGCACGACGATCACCACTGAATCGAGAACCACGGCGCCGAGCAGCGCTGCATCGAGCCGTCTCCCTCAACCCGTCCCTGAACTCCCTTCTCTCCTCGTGGAGGTCCCGATGAAGTCCAAGCTGTCCACCGTGCTGCCCGTCCTGGTGGCCCTGCTCATGGTGTCCACCCCCGCCTTCGCCCAGGACGGCGGCGCGGACATGTGGAAGGGCTACGTCGGCATCGGCGCCGGCCTGGCCATCGGCGTCGCCGCCCTCGGTGGTGCGCTGGCCCAGGGCCGCGCCGCCGCCGCCGCCCTCGAGGGCATCGCCCGCAACCCGCAGGCCTCCGGCAAGCTCTTCACCCCGATGATCATCGGCCTGGCCCTCATCGAGTCGCTGGTCATCTACGCGCTCGTCATCGGCTTCCAGCTCCAGGGCAAGATCTAGTCTTCGCTCCCACGGCTGGCGCCGCCTCCCGGAGGGCGCCGCTCGACACGGTCCGGTCCTCCCTTGGCGGAGGGTCGGGCCGTGTCGTCGTGTTGGGGTCCTTGGACGCGCTCGCCCGCGTCAGGTAAGGCACCTCGCTCCCCTCCCGATCCATCGGAGGATCCCATGCAGCTCCCCGTCCGTGGCATCGCCGTCCTCGCCCTGGCGCTGGTCAGCCCCGTCGCCCTCGCCAAGAAGGAGAAGAAGTCCAAGGGAGAAGCGCCCGTGGCGCTGGTCGGCTGGCAGACCCAGCTGGGCTGGCCGGGCTCCTGCTACTACCCTCCGGACTTCCAGAACCTCAACAACACCGACCGCCTGCGCGCCCGGGAGCAGTCGCTCACCGAGATGATGGCGCAGTGGAACGGCGGCAAGAACGACGGCGTCTCCATGGACGAGGAGATGGTGATCGAGGTGGAGACCGTGCTGCTGGGCCGGCCCGAGCGCGTCGAGGAGGTGGTCCGGGAGAACCTGGAGAAGTGCCAGGGCTTCATGACCGGCCAGGTCAGCGAGGACGCCTGGGAGAGCTGGGTCGGCGGGCTGCGCGCCTCGCTGACCGTGGGCGAGTGCCGGCAGCCCCTGGACTACACGATGTTCGACTACCTGGAGATCGGCGCCGGCTGGCAGCGGCCGCTGTCGATCTGCAAGGACGAGAAGGTGCGCATCTCGGGCACGGTCAAGGACAAGTACCGCATCTCCGAGAAGGGCCCCTGGATCAACGTCGAGGGCGACCCGGCCATCCCGGCGACGGGGCTGGAGCTGCCCTGCAACGTCGAGGGCTGCTTCGCGGGACAGCTCATCCTGAAGTTCGAGGCGGACTCCGGCTGGGAGAAGATCTACCCCGTGGGCCATGAGCTGATCTTCGAGGCGCCCGAGCACGGCACCATCAGCTACCGCATCAACGACGAGAGCTTCTTCGACAACTCCTGGTTCAAGTCCAAGGGCCTGGAGGATCACACCGCCATCGAGGTCTCGCCCGCCCAGTGAAGCGCCCGGTCAAGGTCCTGCTGTTCAGCCTGGTCCCGCTGGTCGTCCTGATGGGCGGGGCCGAGGCGGGCTTGCGCGCGGCGGGCTGGCCCAAGGCGGACACCGGCGAGTTCGCGCACAACCAGGTCTACTGGACGGCGGACAAGAACCAGGAGGGGCAGGTCGTGCCCCACCGGGAGACCGGCGGATCCTTCGTCGTCAGCACCGACGACAACGGCCTGCGGGTGCCGCGGCACCCGGTGCAGAAGGAGGCGGGCAAGCGGCGCGTGATGACGCTGGGCTGCTCGACCACCTACGGCTGGGGGGTCAACGACGCCGAGAGCTACCCGGCCCGGCTGGAGTCGCGACTGGCGGCCGCCGGCCACACCGGCTGGGAGGTCATCAACGGCGGACAGCCCGGCTACACCACCTTCCAGGGCCTGTGGCTGTGGGACCAGGCGCTGGCGGCCTACGACCCCGACGTCGTGATGGTCGGCTACGTCGTGCAGGACGCGCGCAAGGCCGCCTACAGCGACAAGAGCCAGGCCATCCTGCAGGGAGACGCCCGCTTCCTCAAGCAGCAGGTGCTCTACCAGAGCAAGGTCTACCTGGGCCTGCGCGTGCTGGTGGGCGCGGTGCAGGTGCGCGCCAAGGAGCGGCCGGACGGCGACCAGGGCGGCGTGTACCGCGTGCCGCCCGCCGACTACGCCGAGAACCTGCGCGCGCTGGTGGAGCGCATCCAGGACGTCGGTGCGGAGCCCGTGCTCTTCGGCTACCCGCTGGAGCGCGAGGGCTACACGACCGAGCACCGCCGCATCCTGCAGGCGGCGGCCGAGCAGCTCGGTGTGCGACACTTCGACCCGCAGGCCCAGATGGAGGAGGCATCCCGCCGACAGACCCTCTACTTCGAGACCGACCGCGGCCACGCCAACGCGCGGGGCAACGACCTGATCGCGAAGTGGGTGCTCGAGTTCCTCGAGCAGGAGGGCCTCCTGGGCTCGGAAGGTTGACGTGACGCAGCCGCGCGACTGCACCCTGGTGCTCCTCACCCTCAACGAGATCGACGGCCTGCGCCTGCTGTGGGACCGGATCCCGGTGGACCGCTTCGCGCGCACGCTCGCCGTGGACGGCGGCTCCACCGACGGGACGCGCGAGTTCCTGGCCGAACGGGGCATCCCCGTGGCGGACCAGTCGATCCGCGGGCGCGGGGTCGCCTTCCGCGTGGCCGCCGACGCCACCGACACCGACCGGCTGGTCTTCTACTCGCCGGACGGCAACGAGGATCCCGCCGACATCGAGCGCCTGGACGACCTGCTGCTGTCGGGGGCCCGCCTGGCCATCGCCAGCCGCTTCGCCCGCGGCTCCCAGAACGAGGAGCAGGACGCGTTGCGCCCGCGTGCCCGGGTCAACCAGGCGCTGACCTGGATCGCCAACCGCCTGTTCAACACCGGCCCCTACGTCACCGACACCATCAACGGCTTCCGGGCCCTGCGCCGCGCGGACCTGCTGGAGCTGGACACGACGGTCAAGCGCTTCCCCATCGAGTACCAGATCAGCATCCGGGCGATGGCCCGCGGCTGGCCCATCGGCGAGGTCGCGACCATCGAGGACCAGCGCGCCGGTGGCGAGAGCAAGGCCCTGTCCTGGCCGGTGGGCAAGGACCACCTCAAGGTGCTGCTGACCGAGCTGCCGCACGCCCGGCCCCTGGGCGCCCGGCCGCTGGGAGACCACCCGTGAGCGCCTCCGCGGCGCTGCAGGCGTGGGCCGCCCGGGGCCTGGACCTCGAGGCCCTGGCCCGGCAGTGGGTGGTGCAGGAGGAGCTGGCCGTCCCCACCGACCGGCTGCCCCTGGCCGTGGCCCCCTACGATCACGTCGAGGTGGCCGAGGCCATCGCGACCCTGCTCGAGGGGCGCCTGACCATGGGCGCCCGCGTGCGGGCCTTCGAGGATGCGTGGGCCGCCGAGGTGGGCGCCGCCCACTGCGTGATGGTGAACTCTGGCAGCAGCGCCCTGCTCGTCATGCTGAGCGCCCTGGTCGCGACCGGCCGCCTGTCGCCCGGCGACGAGGTGCTGGTTCCGGCCGTCGGCTGGTCGACCAGCCTGTTCTCGGTGGCCCAGGCCGGGCTCACCCCGGTCCTGGTCGACGTCGACGCCGACAGCCTGTGCCTGGAAGGGGCCCACGATCGCCCCGTGCTGGCGCTGCACCTGCTGGGCCAGCCCTCGCGCGCCACGGGCCCCCTGGTGATCGAGGACGCCTGCGGCGCCCACGGCGCGCGGGTCGGCGACCGGCCGGTCGGCAGCCTGGGGGTCGCCGCGGCCTTCAGCTTCTTCTTCAGCCACCACCTCACCACCGGCGAGGGGGGCGCGGTCACCATGCAGGACCGCGACCTGGCGGACGCCTGCCGCAGCGTGCGCGCCCACGGCTGGACCCGCGAGCGCAGCGACCGCGCCTGGATGGAGCAGGCCTACGGCGAGATCGACCCGCGCTTCCTGTTCGTGACGCCGGGCTTCAACCTGCGCCCGACCGAGGTGGCCGGCGCCTTCGGCGTCCACCAGGTCGGGCGCCTGCAGGGCTACGTCGCCCGGCGCAACCAGAACCACCGGGAGTGGTGCGCCGCCGTCGCCGACCTGGGCCTGCCGCTGCGGGTCTTCCCCGAGCTGCCCGGCACCACCCACGCCGGCTTCGCCTTCCCGATGCTCCTGGACGCGGACGCGCCGCTGGACCGCGCCGAGCTGTGCCGCCGGCTCGAGGCCCGCGGCGTCCAGACCCGCCCCATCTCCGGCAGCAACCTGGCCCGGCAGCCGGCCTTCGAGGCCGTGCCCCGCGCCCGGGTCGAGGGCGCCCTGCCGGTGGCCGACGCCGTCCACAGCCGCGGCATCTTCGTCGGGCAGAGCCACGCCTTCGACCAGCGACACCTCGACCTGCTGCTGGACGCCTTGAAGGCCGCGCTCCTGAGGTAGGCTGCGCCCCTCGGAGGCTGCTCCATGCGCATCGTGGTCACCGGCGGCGCCGGCTTCATCGGGTCGGTCCTGACCCCCCGCCTGCTGGCCCAGGGCCACCGGGTGCACGTCGTCGACAACCTGATGTACGGCGCCCAGCCCATCCTGCCCTTCTTCTTCCAGCCGGGCTTCAGCTTCGCCGAGGTCGACGTGCGCGATCGCGCCGCGCTGGCCCGGGAGCTGGCGGGCGCCGACGTCGTCATCCACCTCGCGGCGCTCACCGGCTACCCCCTGTGCAAGAAGCTCCCGCGCGAGGCGGTCGAGGTGAACCTGGGCGGCGCCACCAACGTGATCGAGCTGGCCCCCGCCGACGCGCGGCTGGTCTACGCCTCGACCGGCAGCAACTACGGCGAGGTCATCGGCGTGTGCACCGAGGACACGCCGCTCAACCCGCTCTCGCTCTACGGCGAGACCAAGACCCAGGCCGAGCAGCTCTTCGTCGCCCGCGACAACACGGTCTCGCTGCGCTTCGCCACCGCCTTCGGCATCGGCCCGCGCCTGCGCCTGGACCTGATGATCAACGACTTCACCTACCAGGCGCTGCACAACCGCTTCCTCGTCATCTACGAGAAGCACTTCCGCCGCACCTTCCTGCACGTCCAGGACATCGCCCGGGCCATCGTGCACGTCGTCGAGCACCCCGACCGCCTGCAGCACAAGGTCTACAACGTCGGCCACGACACGTTGAACTACACCAAGGCCGAGATCGTCGAGCTGCTGCGCCGGCGGCTGGACTTCCTGGTGCACTTCGCCGAGATCGGCACCGACGAGGACAAGCGCGACTACGAGGTGAGCTACGCCCGCATCCGGGCGACGGGCTTCGAGCCCGAGGTGGACATCGATCGCGGCCTGGACGAGGTGATCCGGGCGTTGCGGCTGATGCGCATCCGGAACCCCTACAGCAACGTCTGAGACGCCCGAGGTGGACGTGGCCGTGGAGCTCGCGCGCGTGGCGGACTGGCCCTCGCTCACCGTGCTGGTGACGGGCGGGCGGGGCTTCCTGGGGCGACACCTGGTCCGCCGGCTCCAGGCCCTGGGCGCGCGCGTCGTGCCCGTGGGGTCGGCCGAGGCGGACCTGCGCGACCGTGCCGCGACCGCCGCCCTGTTCCAGGCGGTGCGGCCCTCCCTGGTGCTGCACGCGGCGGTCCAGGGCGGCGGCATCGGCTGGATGCGCGCCCACCCCGTCGAGAGCGGCCTGGACAACGCGCTCATCAACCTGCACGCGCTGGACGCGGCGCACCTCGCGGGCGCCCGCGCCTTCGTCGGGATCTCCTCGGCCTGCGCCTACCCCCGGGTGCCGGCGACGATCCCCTTCCCCGAGGCCGAGGTCTGGGACGGCCGCCCCGAGCCGACCAACGACACCTACGCCCAGAGCAAGCGGCTGATGATGTCGCTGGGGGACGCCTACGCCGCGCAGCACGGGCTCTCCTGCGCCTTCCCGATGCTGGCCAACCTCTACGGCCCCGGCGACCACCTCTCCCCCGAGCGGGCCCACGTCGTCGCCGCCCTGATCCAGCGCTGCCTGGCCGGCCCCGACGAGCTGGTCGTGTGGGGCTCGGGCCGGGCGACGCGGGAGCACCTGTATGTGCAGGACGCGGCCGACGGCGTGCTGGTCTGCGCGGCGGCGTCGCTGGGCGGGCAGGAGGTCGGCCCCATCAACGTCGGCACCGGGATCGAGGTGACGGTGGCGGAGCTGGCGCTGCAGGTCGCGGCGGCCTGCGACTACCGGGGGCCGGTGCGCTTCGACGCCAGCAAGCCGGACGGCCAGCCGCGCAAGTGCCTGGACGTGACGCGCATGACGCGGGAGCTGGGCTGGGTCGCGCCGACCTCGCTGGCCGAGGGGCTGGACCGCACGGTGGCCTGGTACCGGCGGGCCCTCGCGGGTGAGGAGGCCTGAGCATGCGCGCCTCCGCCCTGCTGGTGCTGTGCCTGCCTGCCTGCCTCGAGCGGACGACGGGGGAGGACAAGGCGCTGGACCCGCGCTTCCTGGAGCAGACGGTCGAGCAGGGGCCGGCCGCCGGGGCGATCAGCGGGCCGGTCGTCAAGCTGCGCGGGGTGGTCGAGAGCCCCGAGGATCACGCCATCGACGTCGACATCTCGCTGCTGGACGCCGCGGCGCCCGGCGGGCGGGCCCAGGTCGGCAAGGTGTCGATCGACGCGCCCGGCGCCTTCGAGATCGAGATCCCGGCGGGCAAGGCCGGGGTGACGGTGGCGCTCTTCCAGGACCTGGCCGCTGACGGCCCCACCGCCGAGGATCCCTACGCCAGCTTCGTCTTCGCCGCGGTCTCCGCCGACCAGGAGGGCCTGCGCATCCCGCTCCAGGTGGGCGCCTTCCAGCGCGCGGCCACCCACCAGGACGCCGCCCCGGGCGCGCCGGGGGGCGCCTCGACGACGTCGGTGACCGTGGCGCCGCTGGAGGGCCGCGGGCCGGTCGGGGTCCAGCCCTTCTCCTCGGACCCGGGCGTGGTGGTCACCGTCCGAGGGGCCGTGCACAGCGTCCTCGCCGCGCCGGTCGACCTGGTCGTGTCGCTGGGCGAGGACGAGGCGCCCGCCGGGCGCATGCTGCTGGCCGAGCCGGGGGCCTTCGAGCTGCAGATCCCCCGCGGGGCGGGACCGCTGCGCCTGCAGGCCCTGCAGGACCTGGGCGGGGACGGCGCGGGGGCGGAGGACCCCACCCTCACCCGCACGCTGACGGTGGGCGAGGTGGACATCGACGGCGTCGAGCTGGTGATCCCGGTGTCCGAGGCGCTCGTCCCCACCGGCACCGCGCCCGCGGGCGAGCCCGCGCAGGCCCCGCCGGGCGCCGCCGATCCCTCCGCGTCCGGCGCGGACGGGGCGGCGGTCGGCTCGCCGCCGGTGGTCGAGCACCGCGAGATGCCGCCGGGCGGCAGCCTGGACCCCGCCGCCGGCCTGGCGGGCCCCTTCGACGCCTACGACGGACCGACCGTCGTGGTCAGCGGCACGGTGCTGGCCAACGACGCCTTGCCCGTCGACCTCGACCTGCGGGTGGCCGACGAGACCGCCGAGTCGGGGGTGCGCGACCTGGGCAAGGTGCTGCTGACCACGCCCGGCCCCTTCTCGATCCGGGTGCCCGTCGGCCTGGGCGACCTCCGCGTCGAGGCCTTCCAGGATCCCGAGCGGGACGGGCCGGACGCCGACGACCCCTGGGGCGTCGCCCTGGTGGAGGTCGGCCCGTCCGACGTCGCCGACGTCCGCCTGATGCTGGTGGCCGGGGCACGGGGGACCCCTGGGGAGCACCAGGCCGTGGCCCACGTCGAGGCCGGCGAGGGGGCGGCGCTCCGGGTGGACCTCAGCTCCGTCGGCCGCCCTGTCGATCCCTCGGGGGTCGGGCCCTTCGCCAACCACCGGGGTGGGATGGTGAAGCTGCGCGGCATGGTGACCTCCGCGACCCCCGGGCCCGTGGACCTCGACCTGTGGGTGCAGGACCCCGCGGCGCCGGGGGGCCTGCGCAACCAGGGCAAGGTGGTGCTGGTCGAGCCGGGCGCCTTCACCATCCGCGTGCCGCGCGGCGCCGGACGCCTGGCCGTCGAGGCCTACCAGGACGTCGAGGCCGACGGCCCGACCGAGGTCGACCTGTTCGCCCGGGTCGAGGTGGACATCGGCGCGGCGGACGTCGAGGGCCTGGCGCTGGCGCTGGCGGCGGGGGGCAGCCGCGGCGGCGCCGTGGGCGCGGCTCCCGCGCCGGCCCGTGACCGGATGCCCTTCCTCGACGCGCAGGGGCCGCGCGTGAAGCTCGCCGGCGTCGTCCGGGGAGACCTGCGGCAGCCTGTCCTCATCGACGTCCGCGTGCCCGACGCCGCCGCGCCGGGGGGCGTGCGCCAGGAGGGCCAGCTCCACCTGGAGGGCCCGGGCGTCTTCGAGTTCGAGGTGCCCCGGGACCAGGGCGCCCTGGAGCTGGAGGCCTTCCAGGACCAGGACGCCAACGGCCCCGACGACGACGATCCCTACGGCAGGATGTCGGTCACGGTGGGCGACAAGGACGTCCAGGCGGCCATCGACCTGGTCGCCGGGGGCCGGGCCCTGGCCGCGGCGGCCGGCGCCCCCGGCGGAGCGGCCGGCCCGGGTGCGGCCGGTCCGGGCGAGGCCGACGCCTTCCCCGCCTGGCAGGGCGAGCGGATCACCATCTCGGGCACCGTCGAGTGGGCGGGCGAGCACCGGGTGGACGTCGACCTGTTCAAGACCGACGCCGCCGCGCCCGGCGGTCGCAGCATCGCCGGCAAGCTCAAGCTCAAGGGCGGCGCCTTCTCCTTCACCGCGCCCAAGGACTTCGGGCCGCTGGAGCTGGAGGCCTTCGTCGACGTCAACGGCGACGGGCCCTCGGCCGGGGACCCGGTCGGCCGCTACGCGGGCAACCCGCTGCAGGTGGGGGGGGAGGACATCACGGGCGTGACCATCGCGGTCACGGGCGGCTGAGCGGCCGAGGCGGGCCCGCGAGCGCCCGCGGTGGTAGGGTGGTCGTCGCGTCGCTGACCGCGCCCGCGCTGCCCGCCCGCCACGGGGTGAGCATGGAGGAATCCCGATGGTACCTGGTCTGTACGCGCTTGCGGTCCTCGTGGCCGGCGGGTCCGCCCGCGCCCAGTCTGCCGACACCACCGTGGACGTGGAGCTCTTCCGCCCCCACGCCGACTTCTACGGCTACCAGCACGTCCCGGGCGCCGCGACGCTGGGCCACCTGCAGGTGGGCACCAGCATCTGGGGCCACTACTCCAATGACCCGGTCCTGCTGAGCGTCGACGGGCAGCGCCTGACCCCCGCCGGGGTCGAGGTCAGCGGGGACGACGGCGACGGTGTCGTCGACGATCGCTTCGCCGGCAACATCCAGCTCGGCATGGGCCTCTCCCGGTACTTCTCCTTCGTGGTCGACGTCCCGCTGATCTTCCACCAGGACGGCTACGACCTGAACTCGCTGGACAACCCCCTCGTCCCCCCCGACCCGCTCATCACGGCCGGCGCGGGCGACGTGCGGCTGCACCCCAAGGTCGTGGTGGTGGACCGCGACCGGCTCCCGGTGGGCCTCGCGGTCGTCGCGCCGGTGGGCCTGCCCACCGGAAACGGCGGGTCCTTCCTGGGGGAGGAGTCCGTGTCCATCGAGCCCGGCCTGGTCTTCGAGGTCTCCAACGGCTCGATCCACAACCGCGACTACACCGTGCGCGCCGCGATCCACGGCGGCTACCGCGTGCGCGAGGCGGCCCTGCTGCGCGACCTGGAGCTCGACAACGAGATCGTCTACGGCGCCGCCCTGGGCTTCCACCCCGCCGAGTACCTGGAGCTGACGGGCGAGTTCCACGGGACCGTCGGGGGCTCCTCGGACGCGCAGACTCCGGCCGAGGCGCTCGGCGGCATGAAGATCCTCCTGGGCCGCTACGTGGCCATCAACCTGGGCGGCGGCGGCGGTGCGCTCGCCGGCGTGGGCTCGCCCGACTGGCGGGTGCTCGCGGGCCTGACCGTCGCGCCCAGCTTCGACCCGAACGCGCGCGACGCCGACAAGGACGGCATCGTCGACGCGATGGACCAGTGCCCCAAGGACCCCGAGGACCTGGACGCCTGGCGCGACGAGGACGGCTGCCCCGAGCCGGACAACGACAACGACGGCCTGTACGACGCCGACGACCGCTGCCCGACGGACGCCGAGGACGCCGACGGCTGGCAGGACAGCGACGGTTGCCCCGACGCGGACAACGACAAGGACGGCATCCTGGACGTGGCCGACCGCTGCGTGAACGACCCGGAGAACGCCAACGGCTACCAGGACGACGACGGCTGCCCCGACGAGCCGCCGGCCGAGGACACCGACGGCGACGGCTACAAGGACGACATCGACCGCTGCCCCTACGACGCCGAGGACTTCGACGGCTACCAGGACGAGGACGGCTGCCCCGAGCTGGACAACGACAGCGACGGCATCCCCGACACCATGGACGCCTGCCCGCTGGAGCGCGAGATCATCAACGGCATCGACGACACCGACGGCTGCCCCGACGAGGGGCGCGTCGTGGTCGAGGCCGAGCGCATCCAGATCCTCGACAAGATCTACTTCGACTACAACAAGGCCACGATCAAGAGCGTGTCCTTCAGCCTGCTCGACGAGATCGCCGCGGTCATCCGGGGCAACCCGCAGATCAAGCGGATCCGCATCGAGGGCCACACCGACAGCGACGGCAGCGACGTCTACAACCTCAAGCTGTCGCAGAGCCGCGCCGAGAGCGTGCGCGCGGCCCTGATCGAGCGGGGCGTCGAGGCCGACCGCCTGCTGGCGGTGGGCTTCGGAGAGCAGCAGCCGGTCGTGCCCAACGACAGCGACGACAACAAGGCGCGCAACCGGCGGGTCGAGTTCATCATCATCGAGCGGCAGTGACGGAGCGCGCGCCCGGTTGAATTCACGAGAGTTTGCCTTCCGCGACCTGTAGTCTCGCAGGCGATGGAGGGTCCATGCTTCGTCGACTCGCCCCCGGGGCGCTCTTCTCTCTCTCGCTCGTCGTCGCGCCGTTCTCCGCATGCGGGGACAAGGACCCCGGCGGGGGCGACGGCACCGTGACCGACGGGGGCAGCGCCGACGGCGGCGGCGTCGACGGGGGGACCACCGGTGGGACCACGGATGGCGGCACCGGCGACGGCGGCACCGGCGACGGCGGCACCGATGAGCCCGATCCGGTGCTGGGCACCATCTCCGGCCGCGTCCGCGTGCAGCTCTACGACGCCACGACGGGCGACCAGGTGAGCTGGAAGGAGTACGGCACGACCTTCCCCTTCGGCGGGATCTTCGTCGGCGCCTACCAGCAGGAGGGCCGCGACGCGCCGCTGCGGTACCGCGGCGACACGGCCATCACCGGCCCCTCTGCCGACGAGGCAGGGGATGCCTACAGCCTTCCTGTCTCCCTGGAGGAGGACGGCACGGTGCGGGTCTACGCCGCCCTGGACTGGAACGGCGACCGGGTGGTGGGGACCGACGAGCCGCGCGGCGTCTGGTCGGCCGAGCTGGAGATCACCGAGGGCGCCTTGCACGAGGACATCGACCTGACCATCGTCGCACCGGTCTACGTCACGGGCGGCGGTGGTTGCGACACCATGTCGATCGCCGGGGACGTCGTCCTCACCAGCACCTGGGTCGACGGCGAGGTGGCCGCGATGACCACGTGGACGGACGGCTCGGGCCCGCTCTACGTCACCACCGCCACCCCCACCCCCGACGGTGGAGGCGCCTCGGCGCCGTACACGCTGACCTCCTGCGCCAGCCTGGGCGAGGTCAACCTGGTGGGGGCCTGGGACAAGAACGGCAACGGCCTCTTCGAGCCGACCGATCTCTGGGGCACCTACATCGCCAAGCCCGACGTGGACGGAAACCCCGTCTCGATCGGCACGGGCTCGCTGTCCGGCTACGACATCCAGATCCCATTCGGCGAGGGCCAGGGCCTGAGCATCGTGCCCTTCGTCACCGCCGCGGGCACCCTGGGCTACTCCTCGGGCAGCCTGCAGGACCTGCCCGAGGGCGCGGTGCTGCACGCGATGGCGCTCAAGTTCCGCCCCGAAGGCGAGATCTCCGTCGACGAGATCGAGGCCTACGACCACCAGGTGTGGCAGCCCGAGGACTACGCGGGCCTGGATTCGGTCGAGTGGGAGCTGCTGGTCCCGGCCAACTCGGTCACCTTCCTGTGGTTCTACGCCGACATCGACGCCGATGGCGTGCTGAACGAGCACGCCGAGCCGGTCGGTTCGCAGGGCACGGACGAGGACGGGCGGTTCCCGACCGGGACCACCAGCACCGACGGCTACAACGTGACCCTGCTCATCGTGAAGTGACCTCCCCACCCTCCGCCCCTGCGCACCTGGAGCTGTCATGCGTCGGCCCCTGATCCCTGCGGTGCTCCTGGCCCTGGCGCTCGTCGCCTGCATCCCCGATCCCACCGGGGGGGACAGCGGGATCCTCTCGGACGGGGGCACGGCCGATGGCGGCACCACCGACGGCGGCACCACCGACGGCGGGGCGACCGACGGCGGCACCACCGACGGCGGGGCGACCGACGGCGGGGCGACCGACGGCGGCACCTCCGAGCCCGCGTGGATCCAGGGACAGGTCAGCGGCGAGGTGCGCGTCCAACTCTACACGCTGCGCGAGTCCGACGGCGAGCGGGAGGCCGTCGCGTGGGAGGACACGGAGTTCGGCGAGACCTTCCCCTTCGGCGCCATCATGGTCGCGGCGACCCAGGACGACGGCGCGGGCCGGCTCGCCTACCGGGGCCAGGACACCATCGCCGCGCCCACCGTGGCCGGCGATCCCTACAGCGTGAACGTGTCGCTGCCCGAGGACGGCGGCGTCCAGCTCTACGCCACGCTGGACTACCACGGCGACGGGATCCTCTCGACGACCGAGCCCATCGGCACCTTCCCCGGCCAGGTGATGGTCACCGACGGGTCGGCCGAGGGGGACAAGGACATCGTCATCCTCGTCAACTACGACGAGGCGCTGGCCTGGTGGCAGGGGGGCGGCGGGCCTGGCGGCGGCACCGGGACCTGCGACGACCCGGTCACCCTGTCGGGCACGGCCTCGATCACGACGAGCTGGGCGGGGGGCGACGTGGCTGTCCTGCTCTACGACGCGACGGGCGCCGGCCCCTACACCTGGGACCGCGACGAGCCGGTCTCCACGGGCGGGGGCGCCGAGGCGCCCTTCAGCCTCGGCGTCTGCGGCCCCCTGGGCGAGATGAACCTGCTGGGCGCCTGGGACAGCAACGGCAACGGCCTGATCGACCTGGCCGACATGTGGGGCGCGGTCATCTCCAAGCCCGAGGTCAGCGCCAACCCGCTGGACATCCAGTCGACCGACCTGGCCGGCCTCGAGGTCCAGATCCCCCTGGGCGACGGCCGCTCGGACCTGGGCGTGGTGCCCTTCGTGAGCCTGAGCGGCCGCGTGACCTACATGAACGGTCAGGTCTTCGACAAGCTGCCGACGGACAGCACCGTGCACGTGGTCGCCATGCTCTACCGTCCCGACGGCGAGCTGCAGGTGACCGAGCTGGCCCTGCTGTCCTACGACACCGACACCTGGGAGCCCGCCGACTACGCTGGACAGACCGAGCTGCCCTTCCACCTGTGGGTGCCCGGCAACACGCTGGTCTACCTGTGGGGCTTCGTCGACGAGGGGCCCAAGCCCGATGGCACCGTGAACGCGCCCTTCGAGCTGGTCGGCTCGGGCGGCGGAGACCTGACCGGCCGCCTGCCCACCGGCACCTCCAGCACCTCCGACCTCCGGGTCGACCTGGGCTACGGGGGCTGAAGGGCCGGCGGTCCCGGTCGTCCGCGGGGATGCCCCTGCGACCTGTGGTGTCATGGGGTCCCCATGGCCGCCGTGCTACGGTGGCGGCCGTTCCCCGGAGTCTCCCATGATCCTCGCCGTCGCCCTCGCGCTCCTCCCCGCCGCCCACGCCGGCGCCGTCGTCTCCGAGTTCAAGGCCGAGAGCCGGCAGGGCGCCAACACCTACAACGCCCAGGCCGCCATCGACGGCAAGCTCGACACCGTCTGGCAGTTGCCGGGCGAGAGCAAGAACGTCGGCGAGTACATCATCCTCGACGTGCCCAAGACCACGCTGGACAAGGTGGCGATGGTCATCGGCTGGGGTGACTCCGAGGAGCGCTTCCACGACTACGCGCGGGTCAAGTCCATCAAGATCGAGGCCTCGGCCTACGACGAGAACAACGACCTGCAGCCGGTCGGCACGACCACCGCGACCTTCCCTGACGCCATGGGCTGGCAGGTGGTGGATGTCGAGGACATCGTCATCGGGACCGACCTGTTCGGCGGCAAGGTCAAGATCACGATCACCGAGGTCTACCCGGGCAAGGACTACCCGAACCTGGCGATCTCCGAGGTCCTGCTGCACATGGCCGAGCTGCACAGCCCGATGCCGAAGATCATCGAGGTCAGCAGCGAGGACAGCGCCCACCTGGGCGCCGACATGGGCGACGACGACGACAAGACCTTCTGGGTCGGCGACGCGGCCAACGCCAGCGTCACCTTCCAGGCCGAGGGCTTCAGCCTGTCCTCGGTCGCGCTCAAGCCGGTCAGCAAGGAGTACGACCGCCCCAAGCGCGTCCGGGTGACCGCGAACTCCCGCAGCGTCGAGGTCGACCTGGCCGACAAGCTCGAGCTGCAGTGGGTGCAGATCCCGGCCATCGTCGGCTTCACCGGCAGCGCCTGGGGCGAGGTCCAGCTCGAGGTGCTGGAGACCTACGCGGGCAGCAAGTACCCGGGCAAGCTCGGCGTGAAGGAGCTGGACGTCAAGGCGACCTCCTTCGAGGGCTGATCAGGTCCGCGCGGCCGCCTCCATCTCCTCCACCAGGGGGACCAGGCGGTCGAGCCCGGCGGTCCAGGCTTGGGGTTGGCGCAGGTCCACGCCCAGGAAGCGCTGCGCGACCTCTTCGCCGGGGCCGGCGCCTGTGGCGCGCAGCAGCGCCCTCCACTCTCCGGCCCACCGCGGACCCTCCTGGCGGGCGCGCGTGTACACCATGCCGCTGAACAGGTAGCCGAAGGTGTAGGGGAAGTTGTAGAACGGGGCCTGGGTGAGGTAGAAGTGTAGCTTGTCCGCCCAGAATAGCGGGAATCCCCGCCCGAGGCCGGGACCGTACCAGGCCCGCTGCAGCGCGAGCATCTCGTCGGAGAGGCGCGCCGGATCCAGGGGGCCCTGCCGCCGCAGCGCGAAGAGGCGTCGCTCGAACTGGAAGCGGGTGGGGATGTTCGCGAGGAAGGTGGTGGCGTCGGCCAGCTCCCGGTCGATGAGCGCCAGGCGGGTCGCCGGGTCGGTCGCCGCTCGCAGCAGGGCGTCGCGCACCACGGTCTCGGCGAAGGTGCTGGCCGTCTCGGCCAGGCAGGAGGTCAGGCGCCGCCGGGCCCAGGGCAGGTCGCGCATCACCTGGTTGTGGTAGGCGTGCCCCAGCTCGTGGGCCAGGGTGCGCACGCTGCCGGGGCCGCCGCCGAAGGTCATGAACACCCGGCTCTGGCCGCTCTGCGGGAAGGCGGCGCAGAAGGCCCCGGCGCGCTTGCTCGGGCGGTCCTCGGCCTCGACCCAGCGCTGGCGCAGCGCCATGCGCACGAAGTCGCCCATCTCCAGGGAGAAGGCGCCGAGCTGGTCCGCCACGAGCGCGGCGGCCTCGCCGAAGGGCAGCCGCAGGTCCGCCTGGCCCAGCGGGGCGGCCAGGTCCTGCCAGTCGATCCGGGCTGCGCCCAGCAGGCGGGCGCGGGCGGCCAGGTAGCGGTCGATCAGCGGCCGAGCCTGCACGCAGGCGGCGATCAGGGCCTCCAGGGTCTCCGGCGCCAGGCGCTGCCGCACCAGGGGGATGGCCAGCTCGTCCACGCCCAGGCGGTCGTGCAGCCGCAGGCGGACGCCGACGATGTGCGTGAGCAGGTCGGCGGCCTCGTCGGCGGGGCCCTCCCACGCGCGCTCGAGGGCGGTCAGGGCCCGCTCCCGCTGGCCCGGGTCGGCGGCCTCCAGCAGGTTGCGCGCCTGCGAGGTCGACACCGCGCGCCCGTCCAGCTCGACCCGCATCCCACCGGACAGGCGCCGGTAGCGCCCTCCCCAGCCGTGCAGCGCGTCCTCCGCCAGGTCGTCGAAGAGCTGCTGTTCCCCGGTGGGCAGCAGCACCCGGCGTCGGGCGCGGGCCTGTTGCAGGACGGGCTCGTGCTCGCGCAGCGCCGGGTCGGCCAGCAGGCGCGCGAAGGCGGCGTCCTCGCACCGGGCCAGCAGGCCGGAGGGGGTGGACCAGGCCCGGTCGCTGCGGGCAGCCAGCGCGGTCGCGCGGGCCTCCGCGCGAGCCAGGTCCGCCGCCGCGGTGTCCGCCGACGCCGCGCAGGTGACCCAGGCGGCGACCTCGGCGATCTCGTCGGCCAGGAGCGCCAGGGCAGGGACCAGCTCGCGCCACGCGGGGTCCTCGCCCGGTGGGCCCAGGGCGTCGGCGCGCGCGACGAGGGCGAGGGCGCGCTCCTCCAGGAGCGTGGCCCGGGCCTGGAAGGCGTCCAGGTCGGGCAGGATCGACACAAGATCCCAGGTAGGCACAAGCTCGGACATCGGGGACCTCCCGGCTTGGGGGGAGGCCATGATGGCTGCTACCCCTGGCGATGTCCACCGTCGGCCGGGCGGGCCCGCTACTCCAGGTAGGTGTACCCCTCCAGACCCGTGATGTAGGCCTGGATGATCCGACCCGCCACGTCCATGGACAGGCGCCCCTCCTGCACCGCCAGCTCGGCCGCCTGCCGCATCGACTTCACCAGGCTGCGCCGGCTGTACTGCACGTACTCCAGCACCTCGGTCACGGTGTCGCCCTCGACGACGTGCTCGACCTTGTAGATGTCCTTGCCTGTCAGGGTGACGTGCACCGCGTTGGTGTCGCCGAACAGGTTGTGCAGGTCGCCCAGGATCTCCTGGTAGGCGCCCATCAGGAAGAAGCCCAGGTAGTAGGGCTGGCCGTTGAGCTCGTGCAGCTCCAGGCCCTCCTTGACGTCGTGCAGGTCGATGAACTTGTCGACCTTGCCGTCGCTGTCGCAGGTGATGTCGGCCAGGATGGCGCGCCGCGTCGGCCGCTCGTCCAGCCGGTGGATCGGCACGATGGGGAAGAGCTGGTCGACCGCCCAGGAGTCCGGCGCCGACTGGAAGACCGAGAAGTTGCAGAAGTAGGTGTCGGCCAGGGTCTTGGACAGCGCCTCCATCTCGTCGGGCACGTAGGAGAGCTGCCGCACCACGCGCTCGACCTTGGTGCAGACGTCCCAGAACAGCCGCTCGGCCCGGGCGCGGGTCGGCAGGTCGACCAGGCCCAGGTTGAACATGGTGAGGATCTCCTCGCGCGCCTCGACCGCGTCGTGCCACACCGTCTGGTAGGTCTTGCGGTTGATGCGCTCGGCGGTCTCGGCCAGCTCGTGCAGGATCGCCGGGTCGTCCTCCTTCAGCTCGACCGTGTCCTCCTCCCGCGTGGCCATCTCGGTGGCGCCCAGCACGTTGACCACCAGCACCGCGTGGTGGGCGACCAGGGCGCGCCCGGACTCGGTGACGATGTCGGGGTGGGGCACGCCGACCTCGTCGCAGGTCGCCTGCATGGCCGCGACCACGTCCTGGGCGTAGTCCTGGACCGAGTAGTTGACCGAGCTGGCGAAGTTGGTGTGGCTGCCGTCGTAGTCCACGCCCAGGCCGCCGCCGCAGTCGACGACCCCCATCGGCGCCCCGAGCTTGACCAGCTCCACGTACAGCCGGCTGGCCTCGCGCAGCGCGTCCTTGAAGGAGCGGATGGCGCTGACCTGGCTGCCGATGTGGAAGTGCAGCAGGTGCAGGCAGTCCAGCATGTCGGCCGCGCGCAGCTCCTCCACCGCGTCGACCATCTGGCCCACCGTCAGGCCGAACTTGGCGCGGTCGCCGCTGCTCTCCTCCCAGCGGCCGGCGCCGCGGCTGGAGAGCTTCGCGCGGATGCCGATGCTGGGCTTGACGCCCATGCGGCGCGAGACCTCGACGATGAGCCCGATCTCCGTGCCCTTCTCCACCACGATCGTGATGTTGCGGCCGAGCTGCCGCGCCATCAGGGCCGTCTCGATGTACTCGACGTCCTTGTAGCCGTTGCAGATGATGCGGGCCTCGGGGTCGTCGAGCAGGGCCATGACGATGAGCAGCTCGGGCTTGCTGCCGGCCTCCAGGCCCAGGTGCCACTTGCGGCCCAGCGTGATCAGGTCCTCGACCACGTCGCGCTGCTGGTTGACCTTGACCGGGTAGACGCCGCGGTACTTGCCGCCGTAGTCGTAGTCGGCGATCGCCTTCTCGAAGGCGGTGGCCAGGGTGCGCACCCGGGCGTGCAGCAGGTCGGTGAAGCGCAGCAGGATGGGCAGGGCGATGCCGCGCCGCTGCAGGTCCTCGATGAGCTGCTTGAGGTCGACGCAGGGCCCGTCCGGGCCGTCGGGCGCCAGGGCGAGGTTGCCGTTGTCTTCGATGCGCAGGAACTCGGCGCCCCAGTGGGCGATGCCGTAGGTGTCTGCACTGTCGCGCGTGGTCCAGCGTCGCATGGGAGGGCCTCCTCGCAGGGCCGCGGCACCTAACGCGCACTCGCCGGGATGCGGGGCGACCTGCGGCCTCAGCGGTCGTATGCTGCGCGCCGTGCCCCTCGCGCCCCGCTGGACCTGGACCCTGGGCGCCCTGGCCTGCGCCGGGGCCGCGGGCGCCGGGCTGGTCGCGCACCCTGGCCACCTGCTGGGCAGCCCCGGCGGCGAGGTCTGGGGCCACGCCTGGGTCCAGTGGTGGCGCGGCCAGGCCCTGCCCGCGTGGCCTCCCGGCACCGACCTGGCCCTGGGTGCGGGGACCTGGCCGGTCATCGACCCGCTGCCCACCCTGCTGCTGGGCGCAGCCGGCCGGCTGCTGGGCGTCGTCGCCGCCTGGAACCTGGGCCTGCTGCTCTTCGTCGCCGTGGCCTTCCTGGGGGGCGCCTGGCTGGCCCGGCGCGAGGGCGGGGAGCCCGTGGTCGGCGGCCTCGCGCTGGCGCTGGCCCCCTGCTTCCTGGGTTCGCTCTCGTCCGGCCTGACCGAGGACGGCGCCCTGGGCCTGTCCGCCGTCGTCCTGGGCCTGCTCGCGCGCCCCACCTGGCGAGGCGCGGCCCTCGCGGGCGCCCTGCTGGCGCTGCTCGCCGCCACCGGCCTGCTGCTGGCCTGGAGCACCGCGCTGGCCGCCCTCCTGCCCGGCCTGTGGGCGCTGTCCCGGGACCGCCGCGCCGCCGGCCCCCTGCTGCTCGGCGCCCTGCTCGCGGCGCTGCTGGTCGCCCCGCTGGCATGGACCTTCGGCCCGCGGCTGCTGGGCGAGGGGCACCGCGCCGGCGAGGTGCAGGCCCTGGTCGAGCCCCTGTGGCGGCTCAACCCCTGGCGAGGGGTGGACCTGGCCAGCCTGGTCGCGCCCCTGCCGCAGGAGCCGGGCGAGGCGCTGATCCGCCAGCACCCGGGCTACCTGGGCCTGTCCCTGCTGGTGCTGGCGGCGCTGGGCTCCCTTCGCCCCGCCCCGGGCCAGGATCGCGGCGGGCGCTGGTGGTCCGTGGCGCTGCTGGCCGTCCTGCTTGCGCCGGGGGAGCAGCTCTCGCTGCTCGGCCAGCCGCTCGGACTGCGCAACCCCCTCGCGCTGGGCCTGGACCTGCTGCCCGGCGGCGCCCTGGTCAACCACCACGGCCGGCTGCTGCTGCCCGGCGCCGTCGCCCTGTCCGTGCTGGCCGCTCGCGGCGCCGACAGCCTGCGGCGCCTCGCCGCCGGGCGGCTCCCGCGCGCCCTGCCCGCCGCCGTCGCCCTGGTCGCCTTCGACCTGCTCCTGCTCGCCCCGGGCGGCGCCCCCCTGCCCACCGCCGACCCCACCCCGCCCGCGCTGGTCGCCGACCTCGGCCGCCTCTCGCCCGGCCGCCTGCTGGTCCTGCCCGTCGCCGGCCCCGGCGTGCACTTCCAGCGCCCCCTGCTCGACCAGCGGCTGCACGGTCGCCCCCTGCTGCTCGACCCGCAGCGCCCCGGCCTGCCGCCCGGCCTGGCCGCCACCGAGACCGGCCGCTGGCTCGGCGGCCTGGCCCTGCCCCGCCCCTCGCCGCCGCCCGCCGACTCCACGCGGATCCTGGCCGACCTGTCCGCCGTCGCCGTGCTCCTCGTCGCCGAGCCCCACGTCGCCGCCGTCGCCGCCGTGCTGGGGCCGCCGGATCTGGCCGCCGCCGACGGTGGCGCCTGGGATCTCGCGCGCCGGCGCGGCGAGGGTGCGCCGCCGCCGCGCTAAGCTGCGCCCCGTGATCCGCGCCGACCGCCTCTCCGAGCTCCTCGACCTGCTCATCGCCCGTGGCTACCTGCACGCCGGCCAGAAGGGCGACGTGCAGAACCGCGGCCGCGAGCAGGCCCGCCACATCCTGCTCGACAAGCGCGCCGAGATGCGCCGCCTGCTCGGCCGCCACCGCGTCGACTACCGCGTCACCGAGACCGAGCTGGTCGCCTCCTTCCGCTTCCGGCGCCACGACAACCCCGAGGAGGTGGTCGACGAGGAGCTGATCACCCGCACCCTGGCCGACCACCTGGGGCTGCCCTTCGTCCACCTCGACCCGCTGAAGCTCGACTACAAGCTGGTGACCGAGGCCTTCGGCGGCCCCTTCGCCGAGCGCAACCTGGTGGTCGCCATCGACGAGGACGCCACCAACCTGACGGTCGCGCTGGCCGACCCCTGGGACGACAACCTGCTGCGCGAGCTGGCGCGCTTCAAGAACAAGGCCATCCACCCGGTGCTGGCCGAGAAGTCGCGGGTGCTCCAGGTCATCGTCGAGTTCCACGGCTTCCGGCGCAGCATGCGCAAGGCCGAGGCCGCCTTCCAGAGCGACCTGCCCGACCTGGCCAACCTGGAGCAGCTCTACGCGCTGGACGGCGCCGGCGAGCTGGAGGCCACCGACCAGCCCATCGTGCGGGCCGTCTGGTACCTGCTCAACTACGCCTTCGAGCAGCGGGCCAGCGACATCCACCTGGAGCCCAAGCGCGACGAGGGCTGGGTGCGCATGCGCATCGACGGCGTGCTGCACACCATCCACCGCCTGCCCAAGGCCGTGCACCCGGCCATGGTCAGCCGCATCAAGATGCTCGGCCGCCTGGACATCGCTGAGCGGCGGCGCCCCCAGGACGGGCGCTTCAAGACCTCCTTCAAGCAGTACGAGGTCGAGCTGCGCGTCAGCACCGTGCCCACGGCCTTCGGCGAGAAGGTCGTCATCCGCGTCTTCGACCCGGGCGTGCTGATCCAGGACATCGAGAACCTGGGCTTCTTCCCGCGCGAGATGAACCAGTGGCGCAACCTGCTGGGCGGCAGCTCGGGCATGGTGCTGGTCGTGGGCCCCACCGGCAGCGGCAAGACGACGACACTGTACAGCTCGCTGCACTTCATGCACTCGCCGCGCATCAACATCGTCACCCTCGAAGACCCCATCGAGATGGTGCACGAAGCCTTCAACCAGATCCCGATGCAGCCCAAGATCGGCGTCACCTTCGGCAGCGCGCTCAAGAACGTGCTGCGGCAGGACCCCGACGTGGTGATGGTGGGCGAGATCCGCGACGGCGAGACGGCCGAGAACGCCGTCCAGGCGGCGCTCACCGGCCACATGGTGCTGTCGACCCTGCACACGGGCGAGGCCGCCGGCGCCGTGGCGCGGCTGCTGGACCTGGACGTGCTGCCCTTCCTGCTGGCCGGCGTGCTCAACGGCGTGCTGGCCCAGCGGCTGGTGCGCAAGGTCTGTACGAGCTGCGCCGTCGACGACGTGCTGACCGAGGAGCAGGCGATGGCCCTGCACATCAAGGGCGCGCGGGGCCGGCGGCTCAAGGTCAAGCGGGGCGAGGGCTGCATCAAGTGCCGGTACACCGGCTACAAGGGCCGCACGGGACTGTTCGAGATGATGCCCATCACGCCGCGGATCGCCCGCCTGATCACCGAGAAGGCCCCCCAGCAGGAGATCAAGCGCGAGGCGCTCAACGACGGGATGCTGACCCTGCGGGACTACGGCATCATGAAGATCGCCCGCGGGGAGACGACCTTCGAAGAGGTCATGGCCGTGACCGACGACCTCGCCCTGTTCTGAACGGAGACGGCGTGAACACACGGATCGGGCTGCTCCTCCTGCCGACCCTGGTGGCCTGCCTCGGCAAGCCCTCCGACGACGACGACGACGACGGCGGCGGCGGCGGTGGAGGTGGCTGGGACCTCGGGACCGACACCGGCGTGCACGGCGGCGACGGCGGCGACGGCGGCGATGCGGACACGGACACCGACACCGACACCGACACCGACACCGACACGGACACGGACACCGACACCGACACCGACACCGACACCGACACCGACAC
>JAKLKF010000300.1 GCA_023150805.1 Myxococcota bacterium
CATCCCGAGCTCGATCAGCCCGCCAATCAGCGGCACCGCGGCCACGCCGTTCAGATAGGCCGGCACGCCCAGCGCGACCGCGGCCGGGATCGCCTGCGCGCCGCTGCCGCCGAGCCAGGCGGCGATCGCACCGGCCGGCACGTAGGCCAGCATCAGGCTCTCGAGCACGAACGCGATGGCCATCAGCACGCCCAGCGAACGCAGTTGCGCCCAGCCCGCGGCGAGGAACTGCGCCCGCCGCGCCGGCTCGCGCCAGAAGCGCAGCGCCAGCGGCGGGCGCCGCGCCGCCCAGCCCGCGGCGCCCGCCGGCGCCTGCGCCAGCCGGTGTTCGCGCAGCGTGCCGGCGAACCAGTCGCGGCGCGCCAGCAGCGTCGCCACCGCGCCGCCGAGCACGCCGACGGCGACTGCCGCGAGCGTCTTGGCCAGCGCGAACTCCAGCCCGATCGCGCCGGCCGTCAGCACGAACATCGCCGGGTCCATCACCGGCGAGGCCAGCCAGAACGCCATCACCGGCGCCAGCGGCACACCCGAGGCCAGCAGCCCGGCGATCAGCGGCACGACGCCGCACGAGCACAGCGGCGACAGCGCGCCGGCCAGGGCGGCCGCCAGCACCGCCTGCACCGGGTGGCCGCCGAACGCGCGCGCCACCAGCGTCTCCGCGCCGCTGGCCTTGATCGACGCGGCCAGCGCGACCGACGGCAGCAGCACCGGCAGCAACGCGACGAAATTG
>JAKLKF010000301.1 GCA_023150805.1 Myxococcota bacterium
GGCCTCGACGATCGCTGGTGTCCGACGCTGCGCCAGCTTCGGGCGGAGCTGCTCAACCTACAAGCGCAGATCAAACGCCCAGGCCCCGCGAACCCGTCGCGCACTGAGTGGACGGTGGGCAGGGTTCAACGCTTCGTGACCGTGCGCGACTACGGCGCGCTCTGCGTCCTGTTCGGCGCTTTGACGGGCGGGATGCACCCGCAGGATGAAGCGGACGACGACGACGGCCTCGACGACGACGGCCTCGACGACGACGGCCTCGACGACGACGACGACGACGACCTCGACGACGACGACACCGACGACGACGGCCTCGACGACGACGAGCACGGCGCCGACTGCTTCTGCGGCGCGTGCTGTGAGGCGCAGCTCGTCGGGCTCGCCACCGTCGCCGGGGATGACCCTGACGCCTATCTGGCGCGCTCGGGGGCTGGCGATCTGGCGACGGTCGGCCGGGAGGTGCTCGACGACGAGGGCCTCGACGAAGACAGCCTCGACTTCAACCCCTGCCCACGGCCGCCTGATTGCGACTGGTGCGGCGGTAAGGGCTGCGACACCTGTAGCGATCCCAACTACGCCGGGGTGGATCCATGAACGCCAACTATGACGACGAGGGCTGCGACGGCCGACTCTGGCGCCAGCTCGCCGAAGAGGAGCGCATCGACCGGGCGCCGCTGACCCCAGAGGAGATCGAGGCGCGCATCGAGGGCGAGATCCAAGACGAGCT
>JAKLKF010000302.1 GCA_023150805.1 Myxococcota bacterium
GGGCGCGAGACCATGCTGGCCTTCAAGGGCTATGCCGCGGTGCTGATCTGGATCCAGCTCTGGCCGCCGCTGTATGCCGTGCTCAACTACATGGCATCGATCTACGCCGCCTACGACCTCGCGGCGGCGGCTGACCTTGGCAGCGGCGCCAAGGCTCTGTCGCTGCAGACGGCATCGACGATCTACTCCCGGGCGATCTCCGGCGAAGCCGTGGTCGGCTACCTCGCCATCAGCATCCCGTTCATCGCCTGGGCCGCGCTCAAGCGGATGGAGACCTTCGGCACCGCGCTGGTGGGCGGTCTCTCAGGCCTGCAGTCGATGGTGGCCGGCGCCACGGCAGGCGCCGCCGCGGGCAATCTGAGCATGGGAAATGTCTCGATGGACCAGATCCGGCTCGCGCCGAACCGGACGTCCGCGTTCATGAGCAACTGGCAGAACGACATCAGCGGCAACACCTTCTCGTCGAACATGCTGACCGGCCGGACCGCCGTCAGCCTGCTGCGCAACCAGGGCTACGCGTCCCGGGTCGTCTCGATGCGTGTGAGCGAGCAGGACGTGCAGGACGCGAGCCGCCAGGTCGACGCAGCCCGCAGCGAGGCGGTCGCTGCCAGCACCGAGCGTTCGGCGGTGCTGTCCGAGGCATTCACCAAGGGCTTGGCAAAGCTGAAGTCATCGCGGAGCAGCACGGGGTCGACATCCAGCAGCTTCGAGCAGTTGGGGCAAACC
>JAKLKF010000303.1 GCA_023150805.1 Myxococcota bacterium
CCACTTTTGCGATTCGGACAATCGCGTCCGAAGACGGTCGATCTGGCCTTTCAACTCGGTCTGCCGTTCGCGGGTTTCTTCGAGTTCCTCAGCTACGATGCGATCCCGTTCCTCTTCCATGGTGGCCCCGTCGATCTCTTCCACTAGCCGGTCGAGTTGGTCACGACGAATGCCGCCCTTCTGAAGGGTCTCAGCGAGACGGCCCTCCAGCACTTGAGACAGGCTTCCCAGCTCCTTGCGGATGGTCTCGGTCTTTCGAACGAGGGCCTGCAGGATGCGATCTTCTGGGCGTTGCCGATAGACAAAGTAATGGCAGAAGACTTCGGATCTGGGCTGAAGTTTGCGGTCGATGCGGCCGTTGCGCTGCTCCATCCGGCTGGGATTCCAGGGGACATCAAAGTGGAACAGGTTCCAACAATGCGCCTGAAGGTTGAGACCTTCGCGAGCGGCGTCGGTGGCGATCAGGATTCGCATAGGATTCTTTGCAGGGTCCGCGTTGAAGGCCCGCATGATTTCCTTGCGTTCGGCGGGCGGGGTCGGCCCATGGAACACCGAGATACGCCTGTCGGCCCGGTGTGTCCCCTCAATCGCCGCTGTCAGCTGTTGCGCCAGGTAGCGTCGGGTGTCGTCATACTCTGTGAAGATGATCAGTCGGGTGTCGTTCCACTGGAGTGGGGCTTCCGAAGAAGCGGAAGCCCCGAAGGGTTTCAACCCAGGGTAGAGAT
>JAKLKF010000304.1 GCA_023150805.1 Myxococcota bacterium
CTCTCCCCACTGCCCGGACGCGGCCGTGCCCGACGACTGCTCCGACACGGATCCCGGAACGTGGCCCGCTCGTCCCGGGGGGGACGTGACGGGTTCCCAGGCGTGGGACGGGGTGGACAACGACTGCGACGGCATGGCGGACGAGGGGCGCTACCTGTGCGGGGCGGCATTGCCGGGGGCGCCGGGTCTGCCGGCGGAGCTGGTGCCCTCGGGACTGGCGATCACCGAGGTCCACCTGGTGACGGGGGGCTACGTGGAGGCGTGCCACGGGGGGAGCACCCCGCTGCCCCTCCACGGGCTGACGCTGCGGTGGGAGTCGGGGGCCTCTTCGCGGTCGGTGGTCCTGGACGCCGCGCCGCTGGGGGATGGGGCGCTCCACCCCGGCCAGTGCCTGCTCCTGGCCGCTCGGGTCGGGCCCGGGAACACCCGCTTCGGCTTGGAGGGCGAGGACCCCACCGGCCTCTACGCCGGTGCCGCGGTGCTGGGCTTCGACCCCGCCGTCCTGGACCTTCAGCCCGAGAGCGGCGTCCTGAGCCTCGCGGCCGAGGTGGGGGCCGTGGACTGCGACAGCGCCTCCGGCTCGTGCTCCGAGTGGTGCGACCCCTCCACCTGGGCCGCCGCGGGCATGCGGGTGGAGCTGGCCCGCCTCGACGTCACGGTCGTCCCCGAGCTGGACGTGCCGTGTCCCGGAGACCTCGCCCTCGCCGAGGCCCTGGACGTGG
>JAKLKF010000305.1 GCA_023150805.1 Myxococcota bacterium
ACGTCGTAGTACGGCGAGGAATTGGCGAACTCGGGCAGCCGGTCCGTGAAGTTCACGATGGCCAGCGACACCGTGGCTGACTTCGCCGCGCCGATGTCGAACCCGAGCTTGCGCAGGTCGACGCCGCCGGCAAGATCGTGCAGCCAGAACCCGCCCAGGCGACGCGTGCTGGTGCCGGCGTCCTGGTAGGCGCCGACATACCGGCCCGTCCAGCCCAGCCGCCAGGCCCCGGCATCGAAGCCCGCCGACAGCCGCCCCTTCCACTCCGGCGCCCAGTAGTCGGCGAAGCGCTTGCCCAGGCGGGACACCATGGGCGCGCCCGGGGCGATGACCACGTCGTAGCGGCTGGTGCGCGTCGCGCTGGCGCCGACGTTCCAGCGCCCGCCGTGGGCCTGCCAGCCATAGGCGGCCTCGAGGTCGAGGCCGGCCGTCTCCACCCGCCCGAAGTTCACTTCGGTGTAGAGCACCCGCGACACCGAGCCGTCCGCGGCCCGCGTCACCAGGCCGGGGAACTGGGCCTCGTTGTCGAGGGTCACCTGGGGCCACAGCAGCGCGATCAGGCCGTTGATGCGGACCCGCCACGCCGTCGCCCCGAACCTCATACCGGGCTGCGACACCGGCTCCCAGATGGCCCCGAACGACACCGCACGGCCTTCCTCGGGCTCCAGGGCCGCATTGGTGGTGCGCACCACCTCCCCGCCCACGATCGGTGCGCCACCT
>JAKLKF010000306.1 GCA_023150805.1 Myxococcota bacterium
GGTCAGTTTGTCGCGGTCCAGCACGTTTCGCTGGTTCAGTTTCAGATCCCGTGCGGAGATGGTACCCCAGCTGCCCGGTTCTTCCGGAAAACTGATTTCCACATAAGGAATGTCCCGTTTGCCCAAACCGATATGCAGCACTTCGGGCACGGCCGATTGATAGCCCCGGGTGGGCATCAGTTCCACCAGCGGCATTTCCCTGTTGTCGCTTCGCAAGCGGATTTTGGCGCCGATGGCCTTCGTATTTTGTTGTTTTCCGCCCGTAAACTGAAACTGGATGTAGTTGTTCCCGTTCGTTTCGCGGGCCAGGTTTTTGTAAATAAAAGCCGCTTCGTTGATGTTGTTCACTGCGATCTCCAGGTCGCCGTCGCCGTCGAGGTCGGCGTACACGGCGCCGTTGCTCACGGCGGGTTGCGACAGTCCCCAGGCGTCGGTCATGTTGCTGAACGTCAGATCGCCATTGTTGCGGAACAGGTAGTTTTTGATTTTGGATGCCGGCATTTTTTGCACCAGTTCGAGCAGCGATGGCGTTTCGGCAGCAGCCGCTTTTTTGATCAGATAATCGCCCCAGTAGCGCAGGAAGTCGCGGTTGGTGTAGTCGCGCAGGTAGCCGTTGGTGATATAGATGTCTTTCCAGCCGTCGTTGTCGAAATCGGCAAACAGCGCCGACCAGCTCCAATCGGTGTTGGAAATGCCGGCCAACTGT
>JAKLKF010000307.1 GCA_023150805.1 Myxococcota bacterium
GTGGCGAGGGCGGCGGCAAGAGTGCTGCGGAGCATGGGCGAGTCCTGACAGTGATGGTGGAGACGGCGGTTGAACGCACCGGCGGCTGCGGCGCTGCAGGGGGCAGGCGCGAAGCGACAAGCCGGCAGTCGATCACCCCCAGCTCCCGGCCACGGTGTGATCCCGCCCGCCGGGATGAGTTCGCGCCCCGAGGCCCGCCGGCCCCGGCAACCGGCCATCAGCGCGCGGACACCCGCCGCTGCATGAGCGCCGTGACCTCGCATTCCGCCGCCTCCACGGCCCCGGCCAGATAACCCGCGTCGCGGCGCGCGGCTTCGCTGCCGGCCAGCCACAGGCGCTGCTGCCACTCGCGCGGCACCGGCGCGAGGCCGCCGGACACCGGATGCTCGCCCGCCTCCGCGTCGTCGGCCGTGGCGGTGAGCGGGTCGGCGGCCCAGTCCTTGAACAGGGTGGCGCGGGGCGCGCCGGCCTCGGGGCCGAACAGGCGGGCCAGCTGCCGCACGGCGGCCTCCACGATGGCCGCCTCGCCATACTGCGCCCGCTGCGGGGCGGGCACCCCGACAAAGCCGAACAGCGCCGCCTGGCCCGACGCGGTGCTCGCATCGTGGATCTCGACCAGCGGCCCCAGGCTGCTCTGGGCCGTGCCGGAGAGCCCGGCCTCGCGCCAGAAGGGCCGCTCGTAGCACGCCAGAAACTTGGCATGGGG
>JAKLKF010000308.1 GCA_023150805.1 Myxococcota bacterium
GAGTCGGAGGGGGGTGTCCAGGCCCCACTCCGGACCTGCCGTGGCGCCGTCACTCCGCGGGGGACTCACCCGGAGGCGTGGCGGCTGGATCGTACCAGGTCGGCCAGCGTCCCTCCCAGTCGTAGCCGGCGAACAGCTCGTCCTCGGTGACGCCGCCGACCCAGGCCGTCAGCGCGCAGGAGCGGTGGGGACCGTACACCGGGTCGTAGTCCCCCCAGCCGTCGGAGGTGGGCCAGATCTCGATGTCGAACCAGATGGGGTGGTCGATGGAGGTGTAGGAGTTGGAGCGGTAGGGCCCCTCGACCGGGTCCCACAGGACGGTCAGGTAGAGCCGGTCGGGGCTGAGGTAGCCCACACAGACGGTGGACTCTGTCCAGCCGAAGGGCAGGGCGTTGACGAAGTGGTAGGGGCGCTCCGGCCCGTCTCTCCATCCGAGCTTGAGGTGGTGGGCGGGGAACTTCGGATTGAGCAGGTAGCCGTTGCCGCTGTCGTGCTCGCCCAACCAGTCCATGGGCCCGGTGCCGGGCACGGACAGGGCCAGCTCGAACAGGAAGTCGCCCGGCCGGTCGCCTTCCTTCACCGGACGCTGGAACTTGTTGTACTCGACCAGGTCCCGGCACTCCTCGTCGTGCACGTAGGAGATGCCGGTGACGATGAGCTGCCAGCCATCTCCGTTCTGCTCGGTGCGGTAGTAG
>JAKLKF010000309.1 GCA_023150805.1 Myxococcota bacterium
GTCTGGGTAACTCCCGAAGGTAGCGGCGGCCCGAATTACGCTGGCATGTGAGCAGCGGGTCATCGGCCACCGCAGCCACAGCGTACGCCCCCGCGGCCGAAGCCCTCAGCCCCGTGAGTCCCGTCAGTCGCGGGCCCGCTTGGACTCGTCCAAATCCTGCAGCCGTCGATAGAGCGTGCGCAGGCTGATGCCGAGGGCGCGCGCCAGTTCGGCACGAGTGCCCCGATGTGCGTGCAGGGCTGATTCCAGCATGCGCCGCTCGAGTGCGGGCCACCCCCCTTCGGCCGGGGTTGCCCATGCTCCATCGGCCTGCCGCAGGAGTTCGGTCGGCGCCTCGGGACCTGGCGGGTTCGGCCTCAACGGGGAGGCATCGGCCGCCAGTGCGCGCTCGATGGTGCCCACATCCAAGCGGTCGCCATCGGCCATGACCGCGGCCCGCTCGATCACGTTGCGCAGCTCGCGCACGTTTCCTGGCCACGGGTGGCGGGCCAGCCGGTCCAACGCAACGGTGTCGATCGTCAAGTGCCGGCCTGGCGCCACACGCTCCAGCAGCGCCGCACTGAGCGACGCAAGGTCGGACAGGCGCTCACGCAGAGGCGGCAGTTGGATCGGAAAGGTGGCCAGCCGATAGTAGAGGTCTTCGCGCAGCCATCCGCCAGCCATGCGTTCACGCGGGTCGCGGTGCGTCGCCG
>JAKLKF010000030.1 GCA_023150805.1 Myxococcota bacterium
GACCTGGTCGCCGAGCTCTACGCGACGCCGATGAACGACGGACCGATGGCAGACGAGCTGAACCGGCGCGGTGTTCCCTCCGGCACCGGGCGACCCTGGGAGTCCGAGGGCGTCGAGAAGCTCCGGGACGAGCTCGGACTCCCCGGGCTGCACCTGCCGCCGCCCGCCTCGCCCCCGCCCGAGCGGCGCGAGGACGGGCTCTACTCGGTCCGTGGGGTTGCGAAGGCGACGGGTGCCAACCAGGAGACCATCCGTCGCTGGGTCAGGGCCGGTCTCCTCGTCCCGAAGGAGGGCGGGGGGCACGGCTGCACGATGTGGTTCGACATCCCTGATGAACAGCTCACCGCGCTGACCAAGCGTCGCAACAGCGCGGCACACGGGCGCAAGCGACGCGTGTAGCAACCCCTTTCACCCAGGCGGGCATCATGCGCAGGTCATCGCCAAGAAGACCTACGAGCGGCAGCGCGCCTGGCGCTTCAAGAAGGGCTACGCGAAGTGGGTGCCCTACCTGCTCGCCTGGGATGGCACCCTGCGCTTGGTCGTCTCCGAGGCCCGCATCCGCCGCGCCTTCCGCCCCGGCTTCGTGCTCGACGACGGCGTGGTCGGCGAGGCCATCGAGCGCCCCGGCCCGCGCCGCTTCATCTTCATCCACCCCGACCGCTTCGCCCAGGTCGTGAAGGCCCACCGCGAGCGGCCCCTCGCCATCGCCGCCTTCCTCCACGGGATCGCCGTCCACGAGCTGACGCACCTGGACGGCCGCATGGGGTTGGGACACGACGAGTCCTTCGTCGCGGCCCGGGAGGACCTGGGGGCTGCGACGGCGCACCTCCTGCCCGCCATCGCCGTGCTGGTGAGCAAGCTCCTGCGCTTGCCCGAGGCGGCCAGCGAGGACGCCCGCCGGGCGGCGAAGCTGGAGCGCCAGCTCGACCAGGCCCGGCGGTCCGTGAAGGAGCAGCGGTCGAAGATCGCCGCCCTGGAGCGCGAGCGGGAGCGGCTGCGCGGGGCGGCGGCCCCGGCGGCGCGGGGCGGGCTCGACGCCGAGCGGTTACTCGACGCCGCGGCGGCGGCGCTGCGGGCGAACCCGCCGGCCGGCGTGGACGCCGAGTACGTCGACGCCTTCCTGGCGCGGCGGCGGGGGGAGCTGGTGGGCGTGGTGCGGGGGGCCTTCGCTCGCTGAAACGCAGGCGGTAAGCGAATCCCCGGGCCCGTGGACCCCCCTTGTGGTACTCGCTCACCATGACGACCTCGAAGCCCTCCCGGCCCCGCGCCGCCCTCTACGCCCGGGTGTCCACCACCGGCCACGGCCAGGACGTGGGCCTCCAACTCGACGAGCTGCGCCAGGTCGCCGCCCAGCGGGGCTGGGACGTGGTGGGGACCTACGAGGACGCCGGCGTGAGCGGCACCAAGACCTCGCGCCCCGGACTCGACCGGATGCTCGCGGACGCCCAGGCCGGCAAGCTCGACCTCGTGGCCGTCTGGAAGCTCGACCGCCTCGGGCGCAGCCTCCAGCACGTCCTGGCGACCTTGGACCAGCTCAACACCCAGGGCGTCGCCTTCGTCTCGCTCCGCGACCAGGGTCTCGACTCCACCACCCCGGCCGGCCGGCTGTTCACCGCCATGATCGCCGCCTTCGCCGCCTTCGAGCGCGACCTCATCCAGGAGCGCGTCGTCGCCGGCATCCGCCGCGCCCAGGCCGCCGGCAAGCACTGCGGCCGGCCGCGCAAGGAGATCGACCTGCGCCCCGCCGTCGCCCTGCTCCGCGAGGGGCGCGGGCTCAAGGACGTGGCCCGGATCCTCAAGGTGCCGCGCGCCACGCTGCGCCGCCGGCTGGAGGAGGCGGGGCAGTGGCCGGTGGTGCGGGAGGCGGGGCAGCGGGAGGCGGCGTAGAACCTGATTGGTATGGCGGCCAGCGCTGGTCAGGGCGCTGGTTGTTGAGGTCACGCCGCGCTACCATTGTCGAGGCGGCGTCAGCGCGTCGCCGATCGTCCCCCTCGACATGGGAGCCATCATGCCCGATGACCTCAGCAAGCGCCGTCCCCAGGATGCCTCGCGGATCAACCTCAACCAGCCCTACGAGGTAGCGTGGTGGTGTGCAGAGTTCGGATGTACCGAAGCTCAGCTCCGCGCCGCTGTTGACATCGCCGGGGTCGGGGCCGAGGCCGTGCGCGCACAGCTTGCGAAGTCGAAGCGGTAGGGGCGAACTGCCGAGGGTCCATAAGGCCGCCCCGCCGAAGGAACTCAGGGACGGCTGTTCCGGGGTCCACAAGGCGGGGCCGAAGCGGGGGCCAGAAGGAGCTGGTTCGTGGCACCGGTCCCTCGACCCGCAACTGGGCGCCCAGTCTGAGCTGAGGCCGGGTGCGTCGGTGTTGTGGTAGACCTGATCAGCACGCCGCGCGACGACCCGTTACTTGATCTCTCCTACTTCAGGATCGAACCTCGAACGATGGACCCTCGCTTCTTCCGCCTCTACTTCGACAAGGGCCGCTTCGCAGCGCCGCGCCATGGCCTGCCTTTCAGGGCCCTGCCGGCCCTCGGCCTGTTCGAGGTGGCGATCCGCCAGATCGCGCGGCAGGTCTTCTTCGGCAGCAACCCGGAAAGGAAGCGCGTGCGAGCCGGGTTCGACGACTTCGAGCTGACCCTCTTGACGCTGAAGACTGGCTGTGCCGACGCGATGGCCATTCGCACTGACCCCGACCAGCAGGACGGCGACGAGTTCGACCACGCCCGAACGAAGTTTCTGGAAGAGATCCAGAAGCTCGACGACCAGGACGACTGCGACCTCTCCCGCACCGCACTGCACGACCTTGGGCGTGCTTTCGGGTTCCTCGACGGTGACGAGGAAATCAAGGTTTACCTGCCTGATTCGATTGAGCCAGCTCTTACTATCACCCGCCGAACTGTTGTCCGGGTGGAGACAGCCGCGAGTCGAGCGCCAGTCACCGAGACGCGACCGCTGCATATCGTAGGCAAGCCGTACACAATCAACACGACGCAGAAGAGAATCGGACTCTATCGGCGAGAGCAGCGCGACGCCGTCAGCCTCCCGATTCGCGAAGAAGACGAGGCCATTTATCTCCAAGCGCTGTCGGTCAGCGAGCCCAGGCTCCTTCGGGCCTTGGGACAGGCTACCTATGAGGACCACATCCTCCAGGAGATCGCACCGGACCTGAAGTTCTCGCTTGTTGGAGGTCCTCGATTGACCTCGCGATGCGAGGAGTTCCGAGCACTTGAGGATGGCTGGCTTGATGGCGAAGGGGTGGCTCCCTCGTGGGCCTTTCTCCAGCGTGCCGAGCGGGCAATCTGGCACCTGGTGGAGGTAGTCGGGATTGATCGGCCCCATGTCTACCCGACTCCCGAGGGCGGCCTGCAGGCCGAGTGGGACATCGGTGACAAGGCAGTCCAGATCACATTCAGCCCAAACGGGCGCAACATCTACATGTATGGCGTGGCCACCTGGCCGGGCTCCGAAGGCTCCGACCTAGACGAGACCGACGACCTGTCCGTAGCGGAGCAGTGGGTCCGTAGCCTGGGCGTGGCCAATGGATGATGTCCGTGAGCCTCGCGGCGAACAGATCGGTCAAGACGAGGTGCTGGTGCACCGGCAAGTCGCCCCCGCCTGTTGGTTGCAGGACGGCCGGCCATCCTCTCAAGTCTTCAAGCCTCGTCCTTCGGACCGGGGCCTGCTCTCGCTGACGTACGGCTGCCCCCCGTCGTCCGAAGATGGCGAGCCGTCCGAAGAGGCCCATCCCGGCTGCGAGTGTCGGTCGGCGCAGCGCGCGTGGGAGTTCGCCACATCTACAGCTCAACTCGTTTCCTTGGGGGTGCTTACGGTCACGGTTGGGGACTTCCATCAGGCCGTGTCCGGATCCTTCGTCAAGGTGTTCGCAGACCCGTGTACGAAGATCCCGGACGGGTTCGACGATCCGGCGCACGTCGTCGCTGACTACAGGGCACTTAGTCGAGGGCAGATAGACAAGGTGGCGTCAGCGCTTCGCAAGAAGGCGGGAGAACTTTCCTACTTGCCTACCCCCCCGTCGCCAGCCTGACTCCTGACCCTGCGGGTTGACGGTCGGGGATCGCTGCAAGGCGAAGCCGCACCTCCTTCCCCGGCGCCAGGCAGATAGTTCGAGCTACCTCCAGCAGCGGGAGCCACCCTGGACTCGAACCCCAGGTTCACCTCTGAACCTGGGGTTTGGTGCCTCCACGCCCATCCTAGGGCTCCACGGCCGCCTCCCGACCCCTGCACACCTGTGCAGTCCGGAAATTCTGCCAGTACCCCCCCGCCAGCCGGACCCCGGAGGCTATCCGCCAGCATGCTGCGCCAGGCCCTCGACGCCGTCTGGGAGGTCCACGGCCCCGACATGGTCATAGCCCTCGCCGACTGCCCCGCGGAGAGGTGGACCGAGTTCTTGGCCGACGACCTCCAGGACGTCGATGAGGACGACGTTCCATGCTGAGCGTGGAGGTCCAGGAGGATCGAGGGGGGCCGTCAGCCCGTGACACACGCGATGAAGTGCCGTCCCTCGGGGTCTACCGACAGCCGGGCCTTCACGCGGCACCGGAGGCGGTTGTGGCCGAGCGAGGGGCCCCCGGACAGGGCCACCCGCGTCTCGCACGTGGTCAGGTCGCTGGACGAGCCCGCAGGGCGGGCTGCCGTCGAGACCCCTTCGGGGATCCCTCTCGCCCCCGCGTGGATACCCCGACGCCGCGGCCCCTTCCCGCTGGCCCCCCCTACGGGTTCTCGTCCAGCGGCGCCTGCTCGCGGGCCTGGCGGCGGGCCGCCGCCTCCTGGGCGCCGAGCAGGTCGCCTTCGCGCGCGGCGACCACGGTGGCCACCATCGCGTCGCCCGTCACATTGGTGACCGTGCGACACATGTCGAGCAGGCGGTCCACGCCGAAGATGATGGCGATGCCGCCCTTCATCACCTCGTCGCCCATCCCGACCGACTGCAGGACGATCACCAGCATCACCAGGCCGACGCCCGGCACGCCAGCGGTGCCGATGCTGGCCAGGGTCGCGGTCAGCACGATGGTGAGCTGGTCGCCCAGGTCCAGGGGGATGCCGTAGAGCTGGGCGATGAACAGCGCAGCGACGCCCTGGTAGAGCGCGGTCCCGTCCATGTTCACGGTGGCGCCCAGGGGGACGACGAAGCTGGTCACCTCCTCGCTCACGCCCAGCCGCTCCTCGACGCACTCCATCGTCACGGGCAGGGTCGCGTTGCTGCTCGACGAGCTGAAGGCCAGGAGCTGGGCGGGCAGCATCGCCTCGAAGAAGCGGCTGGGGCCCATGCCCGCGAACAGTCGCAGCAGCAGCGGGTAGACGCCCAGCGTCACGATCAACAGCCCACCGACCACGGTCAGGCTGTAGACCGCCAGGGCGCTGAGCACCTCCACCCCCATGGTCGCCATCACCTTGGCGATGAGGCAGAAGACGGCGAAGGGCGCGACGCGCATCACGGCGTCGACCAGCTTGAGCACCGCCTCGTTGAGCCCCTCGGCCGCGGCGATGACCGGCCGCGCCTTGTCCGCCGGCACCAGGGTCAAGGCCACCCCGAAGGCCAGCGCGGCGAAGACCACCTGGAGCATCGAGGCGTTCGCCAGCGCCTGGAAGGGGTTGGCGGGCACCACGTCGAGCAGGGTCGCCCAGGCGTCGGGGGCGGCGGCGGCCTGGACCTTGTCGGCCACGCTGGCGGCGGCCTGGCCGGCCAGTCGGTCGCGCAGCTCGGCGGACAGCCAGGTGCCGGGCCGGGTGACGTTGGCGACCAGCAGGCCGATGCTGATCGCCAGCGCCGTGGTCACCAGGTAGATGCCGACCGTCCGCGTGCCGATGCGCGACAGCTTCTGCACGTCGTTGAGGCTGCTGGCGCCGACCACCAGGCTGAACAGCACGATGGGCACGGCGATGAAGCGCAGCCCGCGCAGGAACAGGTCGCCGACGAAGGCATTCATCTTGACCACGAAGGAGAAGACGGCGGCGAGGACCTCGCTGTCGGCGGCGGCGGCGGACAGCGGCGCGTGCAGCAGGTTGAGCAGCACGCCGACGACCAGCCCGGCGAGCATGCCGAGCAGGATCTGCCAGTGCAGGGCGAGGCGAGGGCGGGCCATGGGACTCCCGGGGTGGCGCGGCTGCCATGAGAGCACGGGAGGGCGCCCGCGGGGACGCGAAGCGAGCAGCCCGTCGGTCACAGGGGCCACGGCCATAGCGGACGCGACGATCTCCGGATTTCACAAACGACCCGGTTCGGCCCATGGTAAGCCGAAGACGGCGCCACCCCGGCGCCACCCCGGCGCCACCCCGGCGCCACCCCGGCGCCACCCCGGCGCCACCTTTATTGTGAGGCGCCCATGACCAAGATCCCCGTCGTCCTGTTCAACGGAGTGTTCATCAGCAACGCCGATGGCAGCGCGCTGCGCTACCTCTTCTCGGACCTGTCGACCGAGGATCGGGCGTTGCTGGGAAAGGCGACGTCGATGCGCATCGCCGTGCAGACGCGCAGCCGCACCAGCACCGCGCGGCTGGTGATCCGCTTCTACGAGACCAGCGGCCCCCGCCGGCCGACAGCGCTCGGTACGGGGTACCAGCCCTTTTTCACCGGCCCCAACATCGACACCGCCTCGCCGGTGCCGATGAACATCACCGGGCCCTTCTGCGACAACGTCGACTTCGCCCTGGATGTCTCCGACAGCGGCGCCGCGGCCTTGCAGAGCTGGGACGGCGTCATCACCGTCGTGCTGTTCTTCAACTGAGCAGGAGCGGTCATGGCACGGCGAGACCTCTCTGCTACCACCGCCCAGCCCTCCACCCAGGCGGTGCTGCTTAGGGTGGCGCAGGAGCGCGCGGACCACCAGCGGGAGCTGCGCCACCTGTCTCGCCGCGCCCGCGCCCTCAACGCCCGCCAGGCGGGGCGGGACACCCCGCTCCGCCTGCTCCCCACCTCGCAGGAGGTGCCGGTCCCACTGGATGCGGCCCTGATTGCGGCCGTGGACCGCCGGCACCCCTTGGACCTTCCCTGGGCGCGCATCGACCGGGCGGTGGCCAGCCGGATGCTGGCCTTCCCCGGTCGGCCCGACACCGAGCCGCTGGAGGGCAGCGACCTGGTGTCGTCCGTGGGCTTCCAGAATGGTTTGGGGCTGGGCGGCCTGAAGGCCTACGCGTTGGAGGACGACCCAGCCAGCACCCGCTACGGCTCGGGTCCCGACCAGCTCGCGGATGTCGGCGCGCTGGGGGTGGACGTGGTCCGGCAGTTCGGGGTGCGCGACCTGCTGTGGGGAATGCTGACCAACGCCCCGAAGGAGCCGGATGAGGCTACCGGCGCGGCGGGGGGCGCCCTCCAGTTCGTGGTGCCGACGGCGGTGCCGACGGAGGATGTAGAGCTCCAGGAGCGGCTTCTGGAGGGGCGGAGGTACGACTTCGGGGACGCAGACACCAGCGGCGAGGCGACCAACGTCGAGCGGCTGGGGGAGCAGTTCGCCCAGGCATTCAAGCAGGGGCTGCGCCTGCGCTTCACCTTCCTCACCCTGGGAGGGGGCAGCGAGACGCTGCTCGACATGGCCGGAGACCACGACAACGCCGCGACGACATTTGAGCGATTCGATGGGTGGGACCACCTGTACCGGAACGTGGGGGCCTGGCCCGGCTACAACCCGCTCGGTGCCAGCGGCGACGACGAGGCGCGGGACGCCCTCGGACAGCTCCCCCGGAGCGCCCTGCGGATGTACTGGTCGCCCGACCACCTCGACCCATTGGTGCTGAGCGAGGCGCGCACCCTTCCCAGCGTCTGGGCTGCCGCCAGCTATGCCCTGGCCAGCCTGGACTTCCGCTTCTCCTTCCAGCGGGCCGGCGTGCGCGCCATCGCCTACCGCTGCGCCGGCCTGCTGGTCGAAGCCGCGGAGCATGCGCGCTCCCTGTTGGAGGAGGAGGGCCACTCCGACGCGAGCAGCTTCGGCCTGTGGGAGGTCCTGGAGGGCATCGAGCTGTTCAACGAGTGTGAGCTGCGCACAATCATCAAGGGTGAGGTGGACGCCGTCCAGGTGGACCTTGTCGAGGACACGGCGGATATGTGGGCCCGGGGTGCCGTGATGGCGGCCCTGGGCTTCTGGTGGGGCTTCCGGGAGCGGGGGCTGCTCCCGGAGGGACGGGTCCCGCTGTTCCTGCCGGGCCTCAGCAGCTACACCGTAGGTGACGTCGCGGCGACCTCGGTCGGGCCATGGGGCGGCGCCGTATACCGCTTCCCGACAACGGGTGGGGGCAACCGGAGCTGGACCTGGAGGGCGCTCTTCCTGGACCGCCTGTGCCGACGGATCGCCGCCACCTGGGCCTTCCTGCGCGGGGAACTGTACGCGGAGCCCTATGCGCCGGAGGGCTTCGGCTGGGTCCCGAGCCTGGGCCAGGTCTTTCGGGGCATCGACCTGCACTGGTACCACTTCACGGTTGCAGGCTTGGATCTCGGCCCCCTGCACGCAGGCTGGTTGATGTCCGAGGTCGCCCAGGCATCGGGCCTGCTGGACGCGCACGGCCTGGGCAGCGAGGTGACCGTCTTCGAGTCCTGCGCCAGCGAGGGCCCAGAGGACTTCCAAGTCTTCCCCGAGGGCACCACCGCCGGAGCAGCGACCGACGCGCAGCGGGAGGCCTTCCAGGCCAGCGACGCCTGGCGCCGGCTGCTGTCGGCGAAGTCGGCGGGCGCTGGAAAGGTCTCCTGGCATCCCTGGGCCGAGAACCCCTCCGATTCCAATCAATGGGCGGACTGCGGCCTGCGGGACCCTACCATGGTAGTGTCCGGCAAGGCGGAATACACGGCCGCGCGCACGGTCTACTTCGCCTATCACCGGGCGGGGCTGCTGTTGCGTGACTCCGAGTCGGTGGGCCTGGTCCTGCCAAGCGGCCTGCCCGCCCGGGACAGCCTGTCCCTTCGCCTGGAGGTCCCCAACGAGGCGTTCAAGGACGCCCCCCTGCTGGTCTTCGAGATCCGCACCCTGGGCATCTCGCTGCTAGCGGGGCGCCCGCTTCGCGAGCTTCGGACGGCGGCCTATGTCTTTCTGGTGGACCCGGTCGCCGAGGAGACCGAGAGCTTCGAGGTAGTGATCCGCCCGACCTCCGGCTCCTTGGACGGTGCCCTCTGGATGGAGCCCTACCCCGCGGATCCCGCGGCATGGTTGATTCCGCCGAAGTCGACGGGCAACCTTCCCCGCTACGAGCTGGACGCGTCGATCACGCTGGTGGAGAGCGGATACACCGGCGACGTCGAGCGCATCGTCACCCTGCGACGCGGCGACCCGCCCCTGGTCCTGCTCAGCCCCTGCATCCTGGGGATCGAGCGGCGGACGACCGGAGGGGCGTCATGATCCCGTGGCTGCTTCTGGCCTGTGCGCCCTACGAGCCGTCGGGTGGGGGAGAGGGGAACCCGAAGTCCTGCGCCCATGTCCCCGGGGCGACCTGGACTGAGATCGGTTCGAGGGTGTTCGGTGATGCCGCGATCTACCCCTGTCGCACCTTGCGCTGGGACCAACCCGTCATGGTGTCCGCTGGTGAGGCGGGCGAGCCCGGCAGGGTGCTGATCGGCTCCGAGACGACATTCAAGATCGAGGGAGACCTGGAACGCGACGAGGAGACCTGGCCGGGCGTGATTTCGTCCAACGGCGATCCAAATACAGAAGGCGAGCCGTACGAGTTCCGTTCCATCGTGTACCGGCGCGCACTGGAGCCGGGCATGCCCCGGCTCAACCTCCTGGAGGACATGGAGGGGGAGGACATCGAGGTGCCCTTGTTTGCTGACCCGGACAGCGAACGGGACGCGTGGGTGGGCTCGCCGGGAACCTACGCCGACTTTGATGGCGATGGAATCGAGGACCTTCAACTTGTGGGCCATCCGGACTACTCCCTGTCGTGGTTTCCTGGCACTCCCGAAGGGCTGTCGACCGAGCCGGCAGCCACGACCGTTCCACTCTCCGTCCTTCCCGCGGGGGATCTGACGGGCGATGGCGTGGTCGATCTGGCTCGCCTGGTACAGGAGACGGTCGTGGAGGATGGGGAAGAGACAGAGGTCGTGCTCCTCGCCGTCCAGTCCATGCCCGTCGTGGGCCGGATCGAGGATGCCGCGTGGGATGTGCGTCTGGGCACGGACCTCTACCAGCGGGAGACCAACGGATACGGGGCCCGCGGCGGGTTCAACATCTTCGCCTACGGTGGCTTCGACCACAACGGCGACGGCATCGCCGACGTGGCCGTCGGCAACCGTTTCCCTTATGAACTGGAGTACCCCGCTCGGGGCAGCATCAACGTCTTCGACGGGCCCATCCTGGAGAGCCGCACGGGGGAGGATGTCGACGCGCTGCTCTCGCGCTGGTCCGCCAGTTGCGAGGACGCGAAGGGATCCAACAAGTGCGACGGCGTCGGCACCTATGTGCAGTCCGCCGGGGATGTGGACGCCGATGGGTTTGAAGACCTGCTGATCGGATCACAGTCCAGCCACACCATGGGGCCCCAGATCATGAACGGCGCCCTGTACCTGGTGCCTGGACCCCTGGAAGGAAATATGGACATCGACCTGGTAGCGGTGGCCCGCCTGGACGGCGGCTACGATGGTGCCATGTTCCCCGACTTCATGCAGGCCAAGGGAGACCTGAACGGCGACGGTCGCTCCGACCTACTTGTGGCGCAGGCTGTGGATCGTCAGGAAGGTGGAATGTACCTTCACTATGGACCTGTCGAGGGCGTCAAGCACTGGATGGAGGGCACCTACGTCTGCGACCGATGGTACGGCTACGGTGAACTCTCCTTCGACCAGGACATCGACCACGACGGCATTCACGATCTGGTCTACAACCCGGGAGACCCGTTGTACAGCCTCCAGGTCTGGTTCTCGTCCATCTCCACAGAGTTCCCCCGCGCCGACTCCGACTGCATGATGGACTGAACGGCGGGCCGGAGGACCGGGGCTGAAGAGGTCTCCTTCGACCCGCGCACGGGAGGGCGCCCGCAGGGTCGCCGGCGCCCGGGCAGGGCTGCGCGCGCCGCTTCCTGGCGTCACGGGCCTGGTCAGCGTGACGTCGGCCTCAGGCCGCACGCACCTACCAGCCCGGCACCGACTCATCCCAGCTCAGGCACTCGGGCGGGCACTCCTCGCCGTTGGGGTGGTCGATCTCCGCGACGACATCGTATTCCTGCTCGTGCACCACCTGCCCCTCGCGCTCGATGCGCAGGGTGACCGCGCCGGGAAACAGCGCCAGGGTGAGCGCGTCCACCTGCCACTCGATCTCGCCACTGGAGCCGGCGCCGGTGAGCGCGACGTGGATCTCGTCGCTGTCGCAGACGAGCCCCTCGGCCAGCGTGCCCTCGCAGCTCCGGGTCTCGCCCTCCCAGGTCGCCGCGAAGCGGTAGCGGACATCCTGCTCCCAGCCCGCGACCGGATCGTCGAAGGAGAAGACGGCGCGGCCGTCGTCCTCCCCGCACCCCAGGTCGGTGCAGTCGTCGGAGCCGCAGGTGGTCACGAAGACCAGCACCACGGGGAGCAGCCAGGACGAGGTCGTCGCGGTTTGGTCAGGCACGCGCATCCTCCGGGAGGTCGCCGCAGCCTACAGGTGGCGCCCCGGGGTTGCTTGCCCGTGACAGCGCCCCCAGCGCGTGTAAGCCTGCCCGCCCCCCTCGCGCAGGCCCTCGACCCCATGGACCGCATCGTCGCCCGCTGGACCGTCCCCTGGCTGGACCGCCCCCTCGAGGCCGGCCGCTACGGCCGCTGGGGCGCGCCCGTCATCTTCTTCCCGACCGGCGGTGCGCCCTGGCAGGACTGCGAGAGCTTCGGCATGGACGGCGCGCTCTCGCCCCTGATCGAGGCCGGTCGCATCAAGCTCTACGCCGTGGACGCCGTGAACCGCGACGCCTGGACCCGCCAGGACCTGCCCCCCTGGCACAAGGCCTGGCTGCAGGCCCGCTACGACGAGTGGCTGGTCGCCACGCTGGTCCCGGCCATCTGGCGCGACTGCAACGGGCGCCTGCCCATCGTCGTGGCCGGCGCCTCGCTGGGCGCCTACCAGGCGCTCAACGCCTTGACCAAGCACCCCGAGCTGTTCTCGGCCGGCGTCGGCATGTCCGGCACCTACGTGCTCGACCGGCGCGTCGGCGACTGGCGCGGCGACGACTACTACTTCAACCAGCCCGTGCAGTTCGTGCCCCACCTGGGCGAGGGCCCGCAGCTCCAGGCGCTGCGCCAACGCCACTTCCAGTTCGGCCTGGGCAGCGGCCCCCACGAGAGCCCCGACTACACCTGGTGGGCCGCCGACGTGCTGGGCCGCAAGGGCATCCCCAACCACGTCGAGGTCTGGGGGGCCGGCAGCGACCACGACTGGCCGACCTGGCACGCGATGCTGCCGCGCTTCCTGGACCGGCTGGTCGCATGACCGGGGCCGCCTCGTGACCTCTCGCTTCGCCGTCGCCGCCGAGGTGCTGGGCCTGCTGGCCTGGGCCGAGCAGCGGGGCGAGTCCGCCATTACCAGCCAGGCCCTGGCCCGCTCGGTGCACACCCACCCCGTCGTCATCCGCCGCATCGTGGCCGACCTGCAGCGGGCCGGCCTGGTCCACAGCCGGCGCGGCACCGGCGGCGGCACCAGCCTGGCCCGCCCCGCGGAGCAGATCACCCTGCGCGACGTCTACGAGGCCGTGGCCATCGAGGAGGCGCTGCTGCCCTGCGCCCCGGGGGGCGAGCAGAGCGCCTGCCCGGTCGGCAAGCGCCTGCACGGCTGGCTGGCCACGGTGATCGACCAGGCCGAGGAGGCGCTGCTCTGCCGGCTGGCCGAGCAGACGGTGGCCGACATGCGCGACCAGGGCTGCGGCTGCTGACCGACAGGGGCGCTGGGCCAGGGCTGCGGCTGCTGAGCGACCGCTGTCGCGCTCAGCAGACCGGCCGGTGGCCGCCGATGAGCGCGCCCGTCAGGGCCGGGATGGCGTCCAGCGAGGCCTGGATGGCGGCGGACACGACGTTGCGCAGGGGCTCGACCGGCTGGTCCTCGCGCGTCTGCAGGGTGACCTGCACCAGCGCCGGCTCGCGGACGGGCGCGCCGATGCGGCTGACCAGGGCCACCTCGGCCGCGGCCACCTCGGGCAGGGCCTGGCAGATGGCGCGGGCGGCCTGCTCGGCGACCAGGTTGTAGAGCTTGCCCACGTGGGTGACCGGGTTCTTGCCGGCGGCGGCCTCCAGGCTCATCGCCCGCATCGGCGTGATCAGGCCGTTGATCCGGTTGCCCCGACCCACCTGCCCGTCGTCGCCCGCCTCGGCCGAAGTGCCGGTCACCGTCAGGTACAGCCGGCCCTGCTCGGGCGCGTCGGCGGCGTTGACCACCACCCGGGCGTGGGGGCCGGCGACCTGCTGGACCAGCGCCGTCGCGTCGGCGCGGGCCTGCCGCCAGGCCGCCAGGTCGGGCAGGAAGCGGTCCACCATCGCCACCGCCACCGTCAAGTCGAGCTGCTCGCCCACCCGCGTGCCCATCACCTTCACGTCCTCGCCCAGCGCCGGCAGCCGCGCCTTGGTCTCGGGGGCGTTCAGCCGCCGCTCCACCTCCCACACCACGGCCTCCAGGTGGCTGCGCGGCCAGCTCCCCACGCCGTAGGAGGTGTCGTTGCAGCGGGCCTGCGCCGGGTCGGCGAACAGCTCCGCCAGCTCCACCGAGCCCGGCCGCACCAGGACGTGCACCCGCAGGTCGGTCGCCGGGTCGACGAAGCGCAGGTGGGCGCGGACCCACTGCTCGACGACCTCGCGGGCCAGGCCCTGCACGTCGATGCGCTCGCCCCCGACCTGCACGGTCGCGCGGCCGGCCAGGTACAGCTCCATGGGCGCCAGCAGCCTGCCGCCGCCCAGGGCCGGGCGCGCCTCGCCGCCGAAGAGCAGCGCCTTGTCGACGTTGTGGTGCAGCACCCGGCCGAAGCGGTGCAGGTACTCCCGGGACAGGCGGGCGCTCAGCGCCTCGGCCAGGCAGTCGGTGATGGTGTCGGGGTGGCCCACCCCCTTGCGCTCGACGATCTCGACGCCGCGGAGCGCATCGCCCTGCGGGCCCACGGCCCGCCGCCCCAGGTGCAGCTTCATGCCTTCTCCCTCGGCTCGGTCGAGCTTCACGCTAGGCACCGCCCGGCCGACGTGACCGCGACGCTTTGCCCCGGGGACGCCCTGGATCGCGTGCGCATCCCGAGCACGAGGGACGCAGGCTGTCCCCGCGGAGGTGCCCATGACCGAGCGTCGCCTGCTCTTCCACTCCGAGGCCCGCGACAAGCTGCTGCGCGGGGCCAGCGCGATGGCCGATGCCGTGCGCATCACCCTGGGCCCCAAGGCCCGCAGCGTGCTCATCGGCAAGCAGTGGGGCGAGCCGCTGGTCTGCGACGACGGCGTCACCATCGTCAAGGAGGTCCGCCTGTCCGACCCCGAGGAGCAGCTGGGCGCCCAGATGATGCGCCAGGCCGCCGTGCGCACCGGCGACGAGGTCGGCGACGGCACCACCACCGCCACCCTGCTGGCCCACGGCATCTTCGCCGAGGGGGTGCGCAACGTGGTGGCCGGCGCCAGCGCCGTCGACCTGCGCCGCGGCCTGGAGCGGGGCCTGCAGATCGCCCTGGACGTCGTGAAGACCCAGAGCCGCCCGGTCGAGGGCCCCGACCGGATGCGGCAGGTGGCGACGATCTCGGCCCACGGCGACGAGGCGGTGGGCAGGCTGGTGGCCGAGGCGGTCGAGAAGGTCGGCAGCGACGGCGTCATCACCGTCGAGGAGGCCAAGGGCACCACCACCGAGCTGGAGGTCGTCGAGGGCATGCGCTTCGACCGCGGCTACCTCTCGCCCTACTTCGTGACCGAGCCCGAGAAGATGATCGCCGTGCTCGAAGAGCCCCTGGTCCTGGTCTTCGAGAAGCGCATCGGCGCCTCGCGCGACCTGCTGCCCCTGCTCGACGCCGTCGTGCGCGCCGGCCGGTCGCTGCTGGTCATCGCCGAGGAGGTCGAGGGCGAGGCCCTGGCCACCCTGGTCGTCAACCACCTGCGCGGCCTGCTGCGGGTCTGCGCGGTGAAGGCCCCGGGCTTCGGCGACCGGCGCAAGGCCATGCTCGAGGACATCGCCACGCTGACCGGCGGCCGCTTCGTCGCCGAGGAGCTGGGCAGCAAGCTCGAGAGCCTGGCCGTCGAGGAGCTTGGAAAGGCCCACCGCGTCGTCGTCACCCGCGACACCACCACCATCGTCGGCGGCGGCGGCGCGCACGACGCGATCCGGGCGCGGGTCGCCCAGATCCGCCAGCAGCTCGCCGACACCACCAGCGACTACGACCGCGAGAAGCTCCAGGAGCGGCTGGCCCGCCTGGTCGGCGGCGTCGCCGTCCTGCGGGTGGGCGCGCCGTCCGAGGCCGAGATGCGCAAGCTCAAGGAGGCCCTGGAGGACGCGATCAGCGCGACCAAGGCCGCCGTCGCCGAGGGCGTGGTCCCCGGGGCCGGGCTGGTGCTGCTGCGGGCCGCGCGCGCGGTCGAGGCCGAGGCCGAGCGGCAGGAGGGCGACCTGCGCACCGGCCTGCGCATCCTGCAACGCGCCCTGGAGGCGCCCACCCGGCAGATCGCGGTCAACAGCGGCCTGGACCCGGGCGTGGTGGTCGAGCGCATGCGCGCCGGCGAGGGGGCGATGGGCCTGGACGCCGCGACCGGAGCCTACGTGGACCTGCTGGAGCACGGCATCGTCGACGCGACCAAGGCCGTGCGCGTCGGGCTGGAGGCCGCCGTCTCGGTGGCCGGCACCCTGCTGCTGACCGAGGCCACCCTGGTGGACCTGCCGGAGAAGGAGCCGGCCGCGCCGGACGACGGATAGGGGCGGGGGCCGTGACTCTCTCCCCTGCCGCCGCCGCCGCCCTGCGCGCCGTCCTGGCCCACCACCCGGGGCGCGCCGTGCGCGTCCGCCGGCAGGGCTTCAGCTGAGGCTCGCCCGACCTGGGCCTGGCGCTGGACGCGCCCACCGAGCACGACGTGATCTTCGAGGAGCAGGGGGTGCGCATCGTCCTGAGCGCGCCCGAGGCCGCCGCCATCGGCGACTTCGCCATCGAGTACTGGGGCCCGCCCGGCCTGGGCTTCCTCCAGGCCCGGGCCCTGGGGATCCCCGCCTGTGGGCCGGCGCCCGCCTCAGGCGGGTGACAGGGCCCGTCGCAGCCCCACCTGGGCCCGTGGCTCCAGCTCCTGGTCGGCCCAGCGGTAGATGCCGCGGTCCTCGGTGCGGGCGTGGGCGCGCAGCGCCTCCAGGAAGGCCAGCAGGGGCTCGGCCCGGACGGTGTGCAGCTCGACGGCCAGGTCCAGCTCCTCCAGCCAGGCCCGCAGCGCGTCGTGCTCTTCGCGCAGGGCCTGGACCGCCTCGGGGTGTGCGGCCGCCAGGCCCGGCAGCAGCCAGGTCTCCTCCAGCTCCAGGTGCGCGCGGAGCGCGTGGTCGAAGGCGCGCCAGACCTCGACCAGGTTGGCCCGCTCCAGGCCGGCGTCGACGGCGTCGACGACCTCGGCGAGGTGCTCGTCCAGGGCGCGGTGGGCGTCCTCGAGCAGGGCTTGGAGCGAAGGCTCATCGGGGCCATGAGCGCGGCGGGCGTGGGGCAGCGGCGGCAGGTGCACGGGGCCTCCAGGGTCGCCCCCTGCTCCTATGCACGGGGCGTCGCGTGGGCAGGCGGGACCGCATAGGCGGGGGGCGAGAGGTGCCCATGCAGGTGCTGGAGTCCATCCGTCGCAGCGCGAACGCGAGCTGGTACGCGGTGCGCGGCGACTACGAAGGACAGGTCGAACGCTACGTCGTGAGCACGCCCGGCAGCCGCGACATCTGCAACCGCCCCGAGCTGCTGGGCGTGGCCTTCAACCTGGCGCTGGAAGGCTGCGTCACGTCGTCGCTGGTCACGGCCCCCTTCCGCCCGCTGCTGGAGCAGCACCCCGAGGAGCGGGTCTGCGCGGTCAGCTTCCTGCGGGGCGGGCTGAACTTCGAGCTGCGGCGGGCCTTGCACAGCGCCTACGGCTTCAACCGCCACTCCTCGGCCTTCATGAGCAGCCAGCGCTACCGCGAGGACGGTCGCTGGCACGTGAAGGAGGACATGTACCGCAAGCTCGACATCCCGCGGGACGCCATCCTGGTGATGGGCGACGTGGTCGCCACCGGGGTGACCCTGGAGAACGGCCTGCGGGTGGTCATCGACCACATCATCTCGATCGGCAGCTCGGTGCGGGCGCTGGTCTTCTACACGATCGGCTGCCACAAGGCCGAGAAGGCGCTCTCCGCCATCGACCAGCGCATGCGGCAGGCCTTCCCCGGCTACGAGCGCACCATCCTGGTCTACCTGGAGGGCAAGTTCCGCCTGGTCGACAGCAAGTCCGAGCTGCGCATCGGCATCCCCGGCACCGACCTCATCCGCCGCGGCGCCCTGGTCGCGCCCGAGCTGGAGGCCAGCCAGTACGACCGCCCGCAGTACCTGCTGGAGCGCTGCGCCATCTACGACGCCGGCTCGCGGGCCTTCGACATCCCCCACTACGCCCGCGACGTCATCGACTACTGGGAGCAGGTGCTGGCCCTGGCCCAGGGGGGCTGGACCCTGGGCGAGGCGCTGCTGGAGCGCTGGCCCGAGGGGGGGAGCCTGGACCGCGAGGCCTTCATGGCCGCCCGCGCCGGCGCCTGGGAGGGCGTGGACCAGGCCTTCCTCGACGACCTCTACCACCGGCAGCGCGCCTTCTTCCGCGGCGAGCTGGCCGCCAGCGAGCGCGCCCTCGCCGCCGTCGCCCGGGAGCGCATCGCCCTGCTCTCCCAGGTCGGCGGGCTGGGGGCCGCATGAGCGGCCGTCGCCGGAAGGGGGTGGCCGCATGAGCGCCCCCGTGCTGGCCCACCACCTGGCCGTCGGGCCCGAGGTCATCGCGGGCAACGGCGGGCTGGGACGCGTCTTCCTGCTGCCGGGCTCGCCCGGCCGCGCCGAGCGCATCGCCGGGCACTTCGTCGACCACGTCCGCCACGACAACCCCCGGCGCCACGACGTGCACGTCGGCGCCGTCCAGGTCGGGGGCGCCCGGGTCGACGTCGGCACCGTCGCGACGGGCATGGGCTGCCCCAGCCTGGGCATCATCGTCAGCGAGCTGTTGGCGCTGGGCGCCCGCTGCCTGCTGCGCGTGGGCACGGCCGGCACCCTGCAGCCCGACCAGGTCCCCGTCGGCGCCCTGGTGATCGCGACCGGCGCGGTCCGGGACGAAGGCACCAGCGACGCCCTCTGCCCGCGGGACGTGCCCGCCGTCGCCCACCCCGACGCCGTCGCCGCCCTCTCCCGCGCCGCGACCGCGCTCGGCCTGGCGGAGACGACCTACCGCGGCCTGGTCCACGCCAAGGACACCTTCTACGGCCGCGAGGTCGCCAGCGGCCCCCTGGCCGCCCAGAGCGCCGCCTACATGGCCATGCTGGAGGCGGCTGGCGTGCTCGCCACCGAGATGGAGAGCAGCCACCTGTTCATGCTGGGCCAGGTCCACGGCGCCGACCGCCGGCCCCTGTCCGCCCGGGGCCCCGACCCGCAGGTGGTCATCGCCGGCACCGTCCTGGCCGTGATCGGCTCGACCCGGGAGTGGGGCGACGCGGCGCTGGCCGCCCGGACCGAGGCACAGGCCATCGAGGTGGCCCTGCGCGCCGCCGTGGAGCTGGTCCACCCCGGGTAGGTGCGCTGCGCCTCAGCCCTTCCGGGCCGCCCAGGCGCGGGCCAGCTCGGCCAGGTCCACCAGCCGCGCCTCGATCCGGGCGTTGGCGCTGCCCTCGGGCCAGTCGCCGCCCGCGTCGCGCTCGCCGGCCGGCATCCCGCTGACCAGCGCCAGCGCCTCGTCCACCGTCTGCACGGCCCAGACGTGGAAGCGCCCCTCGGTCGCCGCCGCCACCACCTCCTCGTCCAGGACGAGCTGGGAGACGTTGGCCTGGGGGATCACCACGCCCTGCTGCCCGTGCAGGCCGCGGGCCGCGCACAGCTCGAAGAAGCCCTCGATCTTCTCGTTCACGCCGCCGACCGCCTCGACGTTGCCGTGCTGGTCGACGGCCCCGGTCACGGCCACGTCCTGGCGCAGCGGCAGCTCGCCCAGGGCGCTGAGCAGGGCCAGGGTCTCGGCCAACGAGGCGCTGTCGCCTTCGACCCCGCCGTAGCTCTGCTCGAAGACCACCGTCGCCGTGAAGGCCAGCGGCACCTGCCGGGCGTAGCGGGCGCCGATGTAGCCCCCCAGGATCATCACCCCCTTGGCGTGGATGGGCCCCGACAGCTCCACCTCGCGCTCGATGTCGATGACCCCCTTGCTGCCCGGCTGCACCCGCGCCGTGATGCGGCTGGGTCGACCGAAGGGCGCCCGCCCGACCCGGGCCACCGCCAGGCCGTTGACCTGGCCGACCACGGCGCCCTCCGTCCGCACCAGGACCTGGCCGCGCAGCTCGGCCTCCAGCAGGCGCTGCCGCAGCCGCCCGCGCCGCAGGCGGTCCTGGCGCACGGCGGCCTGGACGTCCGCGGCGTCGACCACCTCCCGCTCCGCCGCCGCCGCGTAGTGGTCGGCCTCGCGCAGCAGGTCGACCAGGTCGCGGATGTGGGTCGCCAGCTTCTCCTGGTCGTCCGCCAGCCGGCTGGCCCGCTCCAGCAGCGCCTGCACCGCGGCCCGGCCGAAGGGTCGCAGCCCCTCCTCGCGCGCCAGCGAGGCCACCAGGCGGCAGAAGCCCGCGACCTGGGCCGGGCCCCGCGGCAGCTCCTCCTCCAGGTCGGCGGGCACCTTGAACCAACTGCCGAACTCGGGGTCCAGCGCCGACAGCAGCCCGTACAGCTCGCGCTCGCCGACCATCACCACCTTCACCGCCAGCGGCACGGGCTGCGGCTGCAGGCTGGTCGTGCTGGTGAGCGCCCAGGTCTGGGCCAGCGACTCGATGCGGATCTCCCGCGCCCGCAGCGCCCGCTTGAGCTGCTCCCACGACGCCGGCTGGCTCAGCACCTTGCGGGCCTCCAGCACCAGGTAGCCGCCATTGGCGCGGTGCAGGGCGCCCGGCCGGATCAGGCTGAAGTCGGTGACCAGGGTGCCCAGGCGCGCGTGGTACTCCACGCGCCCCACCAGGTTGGGCAGCGTGGGGTTGTCCTCGTGCACCACCGGCGCCCCCTCCCTGCCGGCGTGGTCCACCAGCAGGTTGGCGCGGTAGCGACGCCGCCAGTCCTCGGAGGGGTCCTCGCCCGCCAGCCCGGCGATGCCCGCCGGCAGCTCGGACCGGGCCAGCAGGCGCTCGTGCTGCTCGAGCACGTCCTGTCGCAGGCGGGCGAGGTGCTCCTGGACCGCCGGCTGGTCGGCCATGTGGGCGAGCGGCTCCTCCAGCAGGTGGTCCACCACCGCGGCGGCCGTCTCCCGGTCCAGCTCCCGCACCCGCTCCTGCTGCTCCCGGGCCCAGCGCGGCAACAGGCGCAGCATGCTGGCCACCTGCTCGCGGGTCTGGTCCATCGCGGCCTGCAGGCGCTCCTGCTCCTCGGGGGGCAGGTGCTCCAGGTCGTCGGGGGGGATGGGGGCGCCGTCGCGCAGCGGGACCAGCGCGATGCCGGTCGGCGTGGACAGCACGCCCACGCCGCGCTTCTCCGCCTCGGCGCGCAGCTCCTCGATGCGCGCGCTCCGGCGCTCCTCGAAGCTCTCGTCCAGGGCCCGTCGCCGGGCCAGGTGCTCCTCGGCGTCGAAGGCCGCCGCCAGCGCCGGACGCAGCTCGTCCACCAGGCGGTCCAGGTCCGCGCGGAGCACCGCACCGCGCCCCGCCGGCAGCCGCAGCGCCCGCGGCTCGATGGGCCGCGCGAAGTCCATGACGTAGACCACGTCCGGAGGGACCGCCTCGCCCGCGGCCTGCCGGCGCAGCAGGCGCATCGCCAGGTGGCGGCGCCCCGAGCCCTCGGTGCCCATCACGTAGACGTTGTAGCCGTCGTGCCGCAGGCCCAGCGCGAAGCGCAGCGCCTCGACCGCCCGCTCCTGGCCCAGCGGGTCCTCCAGGTCGGGCAGGTCGGCGGTGGTCTGGAAGTCCAGCCCGTCCAGGTCGAAGCGGGGCCGCAGCGACGCGACGGGCAGCGGAGCGAGGGGAGGCGGAGCGAGGGGAGGCGGCGCGGAGGGGGAGGGGCTGGTCGGGGACATGACGCACCTCGGCATCATCTTGGCCGCCGCGGGCCCGCTTGCCCAGGGGCGTCCGGGTCGCACCGCGGTCGTCCCCCCGGGACCGCGTGCTTTGCCCCACCTGCCCGGGGCAGGAGGCCCAGGTGCGCCCGGCGGAGAGGCTCGCCGTCGCACGGATCGCGGGCACACGACTTGCAGCACCCCCTCGCGCGGGCCAGCCGGCCCAGGTCCCTCCGGAGGGTCCCATGCAGCGTCCTCCCACCATCACCTGGCGCAACGTCGACCACGACCCCGAGACCGAGGCCGACGTGCGCCGCCACATCGCCCAGCTCGACCGGGTCCACCCCCGCCTGACCGGCGTGGACGTCATGGTCGAGCGTCCCCACCACAGCCAGGGACAGGGCAACCTGTTCCGGGTGCGGATCGACGTGCATGTGCCCGGCGACGAGCTGGTCGTCAACCGCGACCCGCGCGAGCACCACGCACGGGAGGACCTGCACGTCGCGATCCGCGACGCCTTCAAGGCCGTGCGCCGCCAGCTCCGCGAGCGGGGCCGCGTGATGCGAGGCGAGGTGAAGGACCACGAGGAGATGGCGGTGGGCACCGTCCGTACGCTGTCCGACGAGGGCGGCGGCTACGGCTTCCTGGTCACTCCCGAGGGGCGCGAGGTGTATTTCCACCACAACGCCGTCAAGAACGCCACCTGGGAGGACGTCGAGGTCGGCGCCGTCGTGCGCTTCCAGGAGGAGCTGGGCCAGCAGGGCGCCCAGGCCGCCGTCGTCCTGATCGACTGATCCGCGTCTTCAGTGGCCCTGCGCGGGCCGGTGCTGGTCGATCAGGATGCTGTTGCCGTCGGGGTCCACCAGGGTGATGTGCGCCACGCCCGTTCCGGCGGGGTCCGTCCGGGTCGTGAGCGGGATGCCGGCCGCGTCCAGCCGGGCCTGGATCTCGCGGACGTCGACGAAGGGGTCGACCTCCTTCGCCTCGCTGTCCCAGCCGGGGTTGAAGGTCAGCAGGTTGCCCTGGAACATGCCCTGGAAGAGGCCGATGATCGCCGGCCCGTTCTTGAGGATGAGCCAGCCCTGGGCGGCGTCACCGCCCATGGTGGTGAAGCCCAGCGCCTCGTAGAAGGCGCGGCTGCGGGAGATGTCCTGGACGGACAGGGAGACCGAGAAGGCGCCGAGCTGCATGGGGGACCTCGCAGGGGCAACCTGCCACGTTCGGTCAGCGGGGGGAAGCCCGGGGCGGGCGGGGCCGGGCCGCCACGATCTCCCCCAGCGCGACCAGGGCCGCCTGGATCTCGGGCTGGTCCAGGTACTCGGCGCCGATGGTGCCGTCCGGCCAGCGCTCGACCCGATCGTACTCCCAGGACAGGAACATCGTGCACTCGGGCACCGCCGCCAGCACGGCACCGTACTCGGTGATCTCCTCGGCCGACATGGGCCAGAAGCCCGCGCCTCGCCAGCCCGGGCGCCCGGCGCGCCCGTCGCCGCCGTCGGCGACGTTCAGCCCGTTGATGATGGACAGACCCAGGCCGAGCGCCCGTCGCCGCTCGGTCTCGGCGTAGCTGCGCACCTCGCCGTCGCGGGCCTGGTACTGGTTCACGCAGGCGTCCAGGTGCTGGTAGCGACCCGACGCGGGGGTCGGCAGGTGCGTCGCCTGGGCGCGCACGAAGGTCATCAGGCCGGGCAGCCGCTCCTGGCTGTAGCGGGCCAGCTCGTCCAGCTCCGCCGCCGTCGGGTCCTGCCCCGGGAAGGTCAGGATGTCGTCCAGCAGCATGTGGCCGACCAGGGTCCCGTCGTCGACGAAGGCCTGGATCCCGCTGTCCGTCCACGGCTCCATGCGCGCCTTCCAGGCCCGCAGGTCGAAGTCCCCCTGGGCGTCGGTGTAGCCCGGGTGGTCTCCCGCCAGCCGCAGGGTCACCTTCACCCCCGCCTCCCGCGCCGCCGGCAGCAGCCGGCCCACCGCCCAGGCCGGGTCCTCGCTGGCCACCTGGAAGACCGTCATGCCCAGGCGGGCCTTCACCTCGGCCAGCCCCTCCACCGAGTGGTGGCCGTTCAGCCCCCAGAAGCCGTAGAGCATGCCCTGCCCCGGGGCCGCGGGCGGCTCGGGCGGAGGGGCGGGCAGCGGTGGCGGAGTGGGGGCCGGCGTCGCGCAGGCGAGCAGGAGGGCGACCGCGGAGAGGAGGGGCATCGGGAGTGGAGGGTAGCGCGGAGGATCGGGGGGCTGGGGGGGCGCTTGTGTGTTCCACCATTGGAACGAGCTGTTCCTACGGTGGTATTGATCAATCTTGGCGATTGTGAAATTGTCTTTCTACGCACTCAAGCGCGAACCGGGGCACGCCCCGGGGGAGTTGCATATGAGTCCCTCGTCCCTCGTCCCTCGTCCCTCGTCCCTCGTCCCTCGTCCCTCATTCCGCTGACCGTCGTGGGGATCCTCACGGGCAGTGGCGCGCTGGCGCGGCCCTATGGGTATTCCACTGCGGTCTGCAACCCCGACGGGGTGGACGTCTGCACCTACAACACCAGCACGGACCGTTGGACCTGCGACACGACGAAGATCGCAGTGGGCTCCGATCCGGTGACGGCCTGGATGGTGACCCAGGGCACAGCCTGCTACAACGTCTGTGAGGACAACCCCTACTGCGCGTTCGGAACCAAGGGAGACGAGCAGTTCTACTGCGAGCTGGCAGAGGGTGACGACCAGGGCAGTGACATGGTCGAGGGCTGGCTGCTCGGAACGCCGGGAGACGACCAGCTCTCCTTCTGGTACCAGGAGGGCTCGGGCGGGGGCGCCTTCAACTGCTACATGGGCAACGCCGGCCTCGACGTGACCAAGGTGGTAGGCAAGATCTTCGCCGACGATGGCGAGGACCTGGTCCTCGGATCTTGGGAGACCAACACGGCCACCTACCAGGACGACCTGTACGGCGATGGGGACAACGACACCATGATGGCCTACCCGGGAGCCGACATCGGCCACGGAGGGGAGGGCAACGACGACATTCACATGGGTGATGGAGACGATGTCGTCTTCGGGGACACGGAGGCTGACAACATCACCCTGGGCTACGGAGATGACGAAGGCTGGGGCGGCCCGGGCGTCGACCAGATGTGCGCCGAGGACGACGACTACGATGAGCTGCATGGCGGCAACGACCAGGACAACCTGTGGGGGGACGACGAGACCGACCACGCCTGGGGCGATGGAAACGCTTACGACGGGTGTAGGGCGGATGTTGAGGACGGCACTTGCGAGGGTACTCTCGTCGCGGAACCTGAGTCCTGTCCAAGTGAGATCACCGCCTACCCGCTGTGACCGCCGGCTGCGTCATGATGGCCGCGCTCTGGTTCGCCTGTACCGTCGACAAGGGCGGTTTGGGTGGGAGTGACACGGGGGTCTGGGTACCTTCCGACGACACGGGGACCCCTGCGTTAACCGACGAAGATGGTGACGGGTATTCGACGTCGGCAGACTGTGACGACGGTGACGTCGAGGTACATCCGGGTGCCGACGATGTCTGCGGCGATGGTGTGGACCAGGACTGCGACGGCAATGAGCTGGGCTGCTCCGGCGACCTGTTGGCATGGGATGGCGCCGGCACGTTGACGGGATTGGACGAGGAGGTTCAGGGTGTGGGGGCTGCGATGGTGCATGTGTACGGCTGGTCTGCGTCGCAATCGCCGGGCATTCTGGTTGCCGCTCCGTGGTCAGGAGAGGCGGACAAGCAGCCGGTTGGGAGCTTGTATCTGGTGGACGCCTCGGCTTTCAGTGACGGTCTTCTCTTGGCCGACGTTTCAAGTTCCGTCCTCTCACAGACTGTGGCCTACAAGAACTTCGGGTTCGCCCTCGATGTCTTCGACATCGATGGGGACGGCACAGACGACCTCCTCGTAGGAGAGCCCTCGGCCGACTTCGAGAATCGGGATGACGGCGCCGCTTGGATCATCCCAGGCCCCATTGAGGGCGAAGTGTCCGTCCACAACACGGACGGTGTCTACCTCCTGGGCCCCGATGACAGAGACCGCCGAGCGGGCGCGGGCGTCGCCTTCCTCGTCGGAACCACCGGCGAAGATGGTTTGGGCATCGCCATGGGCTGGGGCGGCGGCTGCCTGGAGGACTACGAGGGCGGCATATACCTGGTCGACGACTCTCGCTGGCAGTCGCGCACCCTGGACGACTTCGATGTCGAGCTGCTGGGAGAAGGCCCTTGCATGAAGAACCAGGGCCAGGTCAGCGCGGCCGACCTGAACGGCGATGGCATCGACGACATCCTGACGGGTGCCTACGACGCCGGCGGCGCCTGGCTCGACCGGGACGCGCTGAGCTACCAGACCGGCCCGGGCATCGCCTACGTGGTGTACGGACCGGTCACCACCTCCATGGGGCTCCAGGACGCCGATGGTCGCCTGCTGGGCGTGCACGACGACTCGGAGTTCGGCGCCTACTTCACCACCACCTCCGACCTGGACCGAGACGGCCTGCCCGAGATCCTGGTCGGCGCCCCCGATCAGACCACTTCCGACCTCGACGGCGGCGCCGCCTACGTCGTGCCCGGTCCATCCACCGCCCACCACGGCCTGGTCTCCGACGTGGCGACGGTGATCTTCGAGGGGGACGAGGATGGCCTGCAACTGGGGTGGTCGATGTCGGCAGATGGCGATCTGGATGGAGACGGCTACCTCGACCCACTGGTCGGCGGCGCGGAGGGCGGTGGCCAGGTCTTCGCCTTCCGTGGGCCGGTCGAGGGCACCCTGACGCCGGCGGACGCGGCCTTCAGCGTGCGGGGCGCCCACGACGGGGACAACTTCGGGAACTTCTACGGCTGGCGGAGCGCCATCCTGACCGGAGAGGACCTGGACGGAGACGGCTGCGACGACTGGCTGGCCCACGCCGACCTGGTGGAAGAGGGCTACATCGGCGCGGTCTACCTGTTCTACGGCGGCGTCTGGGACTGAACCTTCACCAGCTCACCCCCCGACCAGGTGCAGTACCTTGCCCTGGTGCTCGACCTCCTCGCGCCGCAGCCGCTGCTCCCAGCTGCGGCCGCGGCCGCTGGCGTATTCCCGCGTCACCTGGCCGTCTCCGTTCACGACCCGCTGCAGGAAGCCCATGAAGGCGAGGTGCGCTCCAGCCTCTCTCCAGCCGGCGTCGGCCGCGTCGATGAGCAGGACGCCATGACGGCGCCACCAGGCGACCAATGCGTCGATGAGCGCCGGCAGGTCCAGGCGGCCGTCCTCGGTCCGCCACGGCCACCACGGGACCGGCAGGACATCCTACCGGACCTGGGCCAGGTCGTCGAGGTGGGTCGTGCGCGAGAGGACCAGCGCGTCCTTCGCGCGGTCGATGTCCTCGGCGGTCATCGGCGTGGGGATGGGGATCGGCTCTCCAGGACGACGCTGGAGGGGAGGGCCCGAGGACGCCTCGGGAAGCCGCCTCGGAGCTGAGCCAGGAAGCTGACCAGCGCCTCGCCCTCGGTGGTGTCGACCTCGTCCGGCACCCGGACCAGGGGGCGTGGGTGCAAGGCCAGCGCCCAGTGTCCGAGCGGCGCCGCGAGGCGGGTCCCCGTCCCGTCGGCCTCCGGTTCACCGGGCGGTCGATCCGCCGAGGGAAGCGTCCAGCGTGCCTCATCGACGATCGGCCGCAGCCCCCCGGGCTCTGCCTCGGCGGCGGCCGGCGTCTTGAAGAAGCGGCGGTAGGAGGGCGGGGTCACTTTGGGGATCCAACGCGGGTCCGCTGGCCGCCGTAGCGGTAGAGCAGCGGGACCCGGGCGCAGCCCCGGCCTCGTCATCACGCGGGCGGGCTGCGCGTTCCAGGCCTCGTGCCCCAGCGAGAGCCGGTGCGCACCCCAGGCCACCACCCAGCCCGTCGCCGTCCCCTCGCCAGACATTCCCGGAGGCGACCACCACGTGGGGCCCCCCCGGGCGTGGCCCCGGTCGGTTCTTCGGACGATCCGGTCGCGGGGGGGGGGGGGGCCACCTCGGGGGTCAGCGCGGACGGGCGACCCTCATCGATGTCGCCTCGGGCAGACAGCAAGGGGAGCAGGGACCTCCAGAGGCGGCGCGTGGGGTCTCTCGTGCGAGGAGGGCGGGTGCATGTTGGGCGTGGGAACTCTGGAAATACCGGTCGTAGGGGTGCGGGGGGGGGCCCCGAGGCTAAGCCGAAGTTCCGAGCCTCTCACCACCGAGGCGAGCTACAGGATGGCGACGGGGGCGAGGTAGACGGCTGTGGCGGCTGTCGAGAGGCGTAGGCATGTATGTAGCGTCATAAGTAGTTGTAGAGTGGTTTATCTTTGGTCATATGGGAAGTCATGTGCGTCACCATCGTCCCCAACCGGAACTCTCCCCCCGCCATCCTCCTTCGCGAGAGCTACCGCGAAGGAGGGAAGGTCAAGAACCGTACCCTGGCCAACCTGACCAAGTGGCCGCCCCAGGTCGTGGAGGCGATGCGGGTGGCGCTGAAGGGTGGTCGGGTGGTGGCGGCCGACGACATCGAGATCATCGCCTCACGCGACCATGGCGCCGCCGCGCTCGTGGTGGGCATCATGAGCGACCTGGGCTTGGCCAAGCTCATCGCTCCGCGTGCCAGCCGGAGACGAAGCCTCGTGCTCGGGATGATCGCGGCGCGGATCCTGCGCCCCAGCACCAAGCTGGCCCTGACACGTTGGTGGACGACCACCACGCTGCCGGAGCTGTTGGGGGTCGAGGACGCCAATGAGGACGACCTCTACGAGGCGATGGACTGGGTCGCTGAGCAACAGGCCGGCATCGAGCAGCGCCTCGCCTCGCGACATCTGAAGGGCGGAAGCCTGGTGCTCTACGACATCTCCTCCAGCTTCGTCATCGGTCGGCACTGCCCGCTGGCGGCCCATGGCTACAGCCGGGACCACCGCGGGGATCGCCCCCAGATCGTCTACGGCGTGCTGACCGACGCGGACGGGTGCCCCGTCGCCGTCGAGGTCTTCAAAGGGAACACCGCCGACAGCAGCACCGTCCTGGCGCAGATCGAGAAGGTCAAGGAGCGATTCGGCTTGTCGCACCTGGTCTTCGTGGGCGACCGGGGCATGCTCAAGCGAACCCAGGTCGAGGCCCTTCGAACCATGGGGGGTGTGGACTGGGTCTCGGCCATCACCTCCAAGCAACTCCAGGGGATCCGCGATCAGGGGGCGATCCAGCTCGAGATCTTCGACCAGCGCAACCTGGTGGAGATCGAATCCCCCGACTTCCCCGGGGAGCGCCTGGTGGTCTGTCGCAACCCCGCGCTCGCCGCAGAGCGCAGCCGCAAGCGCCAGGCACTCCTGCAGGCCACCGAGGAGGACCTTCGTACGCTCCAAGCCCGCGTCCAAGCCGGACGCATCAAAGACGCGGACAAGATCGCCCTGCGTGCGGGGCGCCTCGTGAACCGCAAGAAGAAGGCCAAGCACTTCATTCTGGACATCGGCCCTGGCCACTTCATCTTTCACCGAGACGAGGAGCGCATCCACCAGGAAGCCGAACTGGATGGCTTCTATGCCATCCGCAGCTCGTTGAGCCACGAGCAGGAGCCCGAAGCCGTCAACCTCGTGCGGATCTACAAGCGACTGGCCCAGGTCGAGCAGGTGTTCCGCTCGATGAAGACCGTCGACCTGCTGGTCCGGCCCATCCACCACCGCACGGAGACTCGGGTCCGCGCTCACATCTTCCTCTGCATGCTCTCGGCGCACGTCCTCTGGCACCTGAACCGACGCTTGGAGGCATACCTCTTCGCCGACCCCGAGCTCCGGGCGCTTCATGAGACGGAGGACCCGGTTGCTCCCGTACAGCGCTCCGAAGAAGGTCGGCGCAAGGACTCCGAGCTGACCAGCCAGGACGACCACCCGCTCCACAGCCTCAGGACGCTGCTCAAGGAGCTGGCCACCATCACCCGCGTCTCCATGCGGATCCGCGGGCAACAGCACCCACCGTGGACGCAGGACGCCACTCCCAGCGCCTACCAGCGAGCCGTGTTTGCCGCGGCAGGGGTAGCGGTGTGGTCAGCCCGTGCAAACCCTCATGGGCGCGACTGTGCCGATGGCTACGGCCTACTTGCGTGCGCCCTTGGCTGGAACTTCGGGCTAAGCCCTCCCCAATCCGAGGAGCCCCCGTGCTGCACCGCCTCTTCGCCCCGCGCATGGTCTCGCCCGACCAGGCCCTGCCCGGCCGCGCCTCGCCGGCCTTCGCCGTGCCCGAGACCCACGCCGTGCTCGGCACCCGCATCCAGCCCCCCTTCCCCGAGGGCCTGGCCCGCGTGGTCTTCGGCATGGGCTGCTTCTGGGGCGCCGAGCGCAAGCTCTGGCAGGTACCCGGCGTGGTCAGCACGGCGGTCGGCTACGCCGGTGGCTTCACGCCGAACCCCACCTACGAGGAGACCTGCACCGGCCAGACCGGCCACACCGAGGTCGTCCTGGTCGTGTACGATCCGGCGCCGGGGGTGGTCGATCGGCTGCTGGCCACCTTCTGGGAGGGGCACGATCCCACCCAGGGCTTCCGGCAGGGAAACGACGTGGGCACCCAGTACCGCAGCGCGCTCTACTGGTCCGACGACGCCCAGCGGCAGGCCGCCCTGCGCAGCCGCGACCACTTCCAGGCGCGGCTGCGCGCCGCCGGCTTCGGCGAGATCACGACCGAGCTGGGCCCGGCCGGCCCCTTCTGGTACGCCGAGGGCTACCACCAGCAGTACCTGCACAAGAACCCGGGGGGCTACTGCGGGCTGGGCGGGACGGGGGTGTCCTGCCCGGTGGGGGCGCTGGAGCGGTAGGGCGGGGGCGCGGTCGGCGGTGAAGCCCGCGGACTCGAGTACGCCGCGCAGTGCACGAAGACCCGGCGGCCCGGTGGGCCGCAAGACGGATAGGATGTTGTCTCGATGCTGCGATTGACTCCTTGAGAGGCGATCTATATCGTCCTGCCCAGGAGGTCCCATGAGTCTCGCGCGCAAGCTGGGCGTCGGCCTGGCCGGGCTGGTCGTCGTCGGTGGTGTGGGCCTGGGCGGCTACCTGGCCTTCGCCGTGGCCACGGCGGAGTCCCGCCTGTCCTTCCCCGACGTCCCCATGCCCCAGGTGGCCGCCAGCACCGACCCCGCGGTGATCGCCCGCGGACGCTACCTGGTCTACGGCCCCGCCCACTGCCAGCAGTGCCACGGCGTGGACGACCGCAACGCCTTCGCCGAGCTGGCGCAGGAGGGGCCGCTGAGCGGCGGCCTGGAGTTCGCGATGGGGCCCATCGGGACGACCTGGGCGGCGAACCTGACGCCCGATCCCGAGACGGGGATCGGCGCCCTGACGGACGGGGCGCTCGCCCGCGCCATCCGCTCCGGCGTGATGCACGACGGCTCCCTGTCGATGATGATGACCTTCAGCTCGGCGCGCCTGTCGGACGAGGACCTGGTGGCCGTGATCTCCTTCCTTCGCAGCCAGCCGCCGGTGCGTCGGGAGGTGCCCCGGGGCGAGGTGGGCCTGCTGATGAAGGCGCTGTTGCCGGTCACGCCGCTGTCGCCGCGCACCCAGGCGCCACGGCACGTGCCGGAGTCGGACACGCCCAGCGTGGAGCGCGGCGAGTACCTGGTCGAACACGCCGCGATGTGCGCGGACTGCCACTCCCCCTTCGACATGGCGACCTTCCAGCCCATGGAGCCCCACCTGGGCGGGAGCCAGCCCGACCCCAGCCACGGCGACGACACCGACTACGAGTACGTGGCGCCCAACCTGACCTCCTCGGCGGCTGGCCTGACCGGGCGGCTCTCCGAGGAGCAGTTCGTGGACCGCATCCGCCAGGGGCGCGTGCACACCTCGTCGATCATGCCCTGGGAGAACCTGCAGCGGGCCACGGACGCGGATCTGCGCAGCATCTACCGCTACCTCCGGACGGTGCCCGCGTCGGACAACGACCCGGGGCCCAGCCGGCGGAAGAAGGGCTGGAAGCCGGGTGACCCGGTGGAGTAGGCGGCGACCGAGGCGGCGGACCCGCTCAGGGCGTAGGATCCCCTCCCCCGGAGGTGCTCCTTGCTCGGCCTGTCCCTCGCCCCGTTGCTCGTCCTGCCCGCCCTCGCCGGTCCGGCGCCCGCCACAGACCCGGCCCTGCCCGATGCCACCACGCACCTGGGCTTGGGGGCCAGCCTGTCGGGCTCCTCGGGCGCGGTGTTCTTCAGCACGGGAGACTCCTGGACCACCGTGAACTACGGCGGCGGTGGGAGCGTGCGCCTGCGGCTGCCGCGGGGCCTGACCATCGCGCCGACCCTGGCCATGGCCAGCACCTCCAAGCACACCTGGCAGGAGGAGGGGAACGCCGATCGATACGTCGGCACCGAGGTGGACGCCGGTCTGACGCTGCGCCCGGTGCTGGCGCGGCGGGGACGGGTCGAGCTGAGCGCCATCGCGGGGCTGGGCTACCAGGCCTGGCGCGTCACCGTCGAAGAGGACCTGGAAGAACAGGACTCCGTGCCCACGGACCAGACGACGGGCTCCGGTGGCACGAGTCACGTCGACGTCCCGGCGGAGCAGACCCCCGACCAGCGCTCCCGTTACCACGGCGGCAAGCTCAAGCTCGGGATGGGGCTCACGCGCTGGTTCGATCCGACCCTGTCGCTCTCGGCGGACCTGACCCTGGGCGGCGGGGTGGGCGCCTTGGAGTCCGACGAGCTCGAGGCCAGCCCAGCCGCCGCCCACGGGCTGGGCCTGGCCGTCGAGCTGGATCCGGCGGTGAGCCTGTCGCTGCACCTGTGGCTGTGACGCTCCGCCCGGGCCTCCTTTGGGGGCCGGTCCTCGCGGTGCTCCTCGCCCTGCTGGCGCTGCTGGCCCTGGCCCCCGCGCCGGCGCAGGCCTGCTCCTGCGTGACGCCGCCGCTGACCCGGCAGGAGCTGCCCGCGGAGGGGTCACAGGGCTTCCCGACCGATGGCTGGCTGCGCGTCCACCTGGAGGGGCCCTGGCCCGTGGCGCTGCGGGAGGAGCTGGGGCGGGAGTACCGGCTGCGCGGGCCGGACGGCGAGCTGCTGGCCCTGCACGCGCGGCTGGCCGGGACCGTGGTGGAGCTGAAGCCGGCGCAGCCCTTGCGCCCGGGCGCGGACTTCACGCTGGAGCGGGCCTTCCCCTACCTGGACGGTCGGCTGCTCACCGACGAGCAGCGCTGGCAGCGGGTGAGCGGCCGGCACCGGGTCGACGGCGTCTTCCAGCCGCCGACCGCCGAGGGGATCACGCTGCGCTGGCACCCGGTGCGTCACTTCACGACCGGGCCGGGCCCCGAGGCGCGCGCGCCCTCGCCGCCGCGGATCACGGGGGCGCGGGCCGGCGTGCGCCGAGGAGGGGGCGACTGCGGCCCCGGGGAGGCGGTGACCGTCGAGCTGGAGCTGCCCGCGGACCTGGTGGAGACCGACCTGGTGGCGCTGGAGCTGCGAGGGCAGGGCATCGTCGGCCACCAGCCGGCGCGGCCGCCGCCCAGCCCCGGGGCCCCGGCGGGCCCGGGCCGGCTGCAGGTCGGGGACCTGCTCTGCACCTCCGACAAGGTCCACGTGGAGCTGCGGCGGGGCACCGCCCAGGTCCGCGCCGTGCTGATGACGGCCGCGGGCCGGGTGGTGGCGGAGGGCGGCTGGACCCCGGCCCGCGTGCCTGCGGAGGCCGAGGAGCGCGAGCCGAAGCCACACCCGGCCGATCCCGAGCCGGGGGAGGCCACGCGGGCGGCCGTCGCGCGGTGGCGGGCGCCGCCGGTGGACGAGGAGCCGCGGGCGGCGGCGGCCGGGCCTGCGTCCTGTCCGCACGGCCTGGAGCTGGTCGACCGCGCGCTGCTGGCCGAGGCGGAGTGGCCCCAGTCGAAGCGGGCCCTGCTGGGGCCGGGCGGCGCCTGGCTGCTGGTCGAGGAGGAGGGCCGGGCGCTGTCCGCGCGGGCCTTGTCGGGGGAGGCGCCCATCCTGCCGCCGCTGGACCCCCACAGCCGGCTGGTCGCCGCCGACCCGGACCTGCTGCTGCTGGACCGCCCGGCCTTGGGGGACGGGGATCCGGGGCTGTTCCTGTCCTTGCTCGACGCCGCCGGGCAGCCGCGGTGGCGGCAGGAGCTGGTCGCGCCGGGCGACGAAGGCGCGCCGGACTTCTGGGCGGCAGGCCCCGACCGGGTGCTGGTGGGCTGGACCTGGTGGGAGCCGGGCCTGGTGCGCCACCAGGCCTGGTCGCTGCGGGACCGGCGGGGCGGCTCCCCGGTGGCCGGCGGAGCGATGGCGGACTTCGCGCCGGAGGGCCGGCACGTGGACGCCGTCGCCTGGAGCGAGGGGCGCTTCGTGCTGGCCTGGAGCTGGGCGCGGCCGAACCTGCCGCGCGAGCCCGAGGTGGGCCCCGCCGACCTGCCCGAGGGCCGCTACCTGACCTGGCTGCACCCGAACGGGGGCCTCGGCCCCACCGTGCCCCAGCCCGAGGCGCTGGGCCGGGTGGTGGCGCTGCTGCCCACCGCGCGGGGGCTGGTCGCGCTGGGCTCCCGCGACGGGGACCTGGCCCTGGGCTGGCTCTCGGCACAGGGGGCCCTGGCCCGGGGCCCCGTCCGGGTCAACCCGGGGGCGCCCTCGGGCGGCAGCCCCAGCCTGGCCGAGTGGCGGGGCCTGGTGGCCGTGCTGTGGAACGCCAGCCCCGACGGCGCCTGGGTCACCGTCGTGGACGCCGACGCGGGCCTGGCCGCCCGGCCGCTGCGGCTGGGCCAGCCCCGCGCGCTGGCCGCCGCGCTGCGGGCCGACGCGGACCGGCTGACCGTGGGCTTCGGGGAGGCCCACCACCGCCCGGGCCGGTGGAGCCCGGTGGTGGGCGCGCTGCGCTGCCGGCTGTCGCCGATGCCGGGCCCACCCCCCCTGCTGGCCCCGCCGACCCCCGCGCCGCCCGACCCCGCCGGTCAGGCCCTCCCCGGCAGCCGGATCCCGTAGGCCTCGGCGGTGGCCAGCACCTGGGACAGGCCGCTGCCGAGCACCGACAGGTCGCTGGCCCCGGTCACCGTGATGCGGTCGAAGCTGTCGGCGAAGGCCGCGGCCACCTGGGGCAGGGTCTGGGTCAGCATCAGCTCGCGCAGGCGCGCCTCGCTGACCTCGGCCTCGGCGGCGCGGCGCTGGCGGATGGCCTCCGCCTCGGCCTCGGCGCGCAGCCGGGTGGCCTGCCCCTCCAGCTCGGCGCGGCGGACCTCGCTCTCGGCGCGGGCGACGTCGCGCTCCAGCTCGGCCTGGGCCTGGCGGCGGGCCAGCAGGGCGGCGTGGGCGGCGTCCTCCTCGCGGCGCTGGCGCTCGGCGGCGATGCGCGCCTCCTCCTGGCGCAGCAGCTCCAGGCGCCGGGCCTCGGCGGCCTTGGCCCGCTCCTGGGCCAGGCGCGCCTCCTCGACCAGCACGGCCGTGCGCGCGGCCAGGGCGGAGAGCGCCAGCTCCTCGCGGTAGGGAGCCTGCAGGCGGCCGAAGACCTCCTCGGAGAGCACGCGCACGTCCTGGATCTCGATGGTGTCCAGGGCCACGCCCCAGCCGCGGTCGGTGCCGTCCCCGGTCCGCCCGCGGCCGGCGACCACGGGGCCCACCTCGGCCATCAGCTCGTCGGCCAGCGCGTCCTTGCGGCGGGTCAGGCAGTCCTCCAGGCCCAGGTTGGCGACCAGGCGGCGGGTGGCGCCGACGAACATCTCGCGCAGGATGTCGGCCAGGGGTGAGCCGGCGCCCTCGGTCGACAGGTCGAGCATCCGCCAGGCGACCTGGGGGGCGACGACCCGGTAGACGGCCAGGCCGGTGACGGCGACGCCGACCTTCTCGCGGGTGACCTGGTCGGCGGTGAACTGCAGCCGGTGCACGCTGGTGTCGACCAGGGCGACCACGTCGCCGGGCCAGCGGAAGCAGCTCCCGCCTTGCGTGCTCTGCAGGACGCGGCCGCGGCGGATGTGGACCAGGTGCTGGTGGGCGTCGGCGGTGACGACGCCCCAGGCGGGCAGGGGACGAGCCATGGGACCTCCGGGCTGCGCTCTGGGGATTCAAGGCCCGTGCCCGCCGCAAGTGGTGGAGATCCCGTGCGGTGGAGGGGCCCCCGATCCACCCTGGCGCAGCCGGCTGGTCCGAGCTGGACCAGGGGCCGCTTGTCGCGGGATGTCGCGCGGCGCCCCCCCTCGCAAATGGCGGCGGCGCGGGCCGCGTCGGCAGGGCAGCCACCCAGGAGAAGCCCATGCTGACCCTCCTCTCCCTGCTGCTGTCCGCCTCCCCCGCCATGGCCGAGGCCGTGACCTTCCGCTCGCTGGACAAGGCCTGGATGAACGTCTACGTCGACGGCCGCCAGGTCGGCGAGCTGGACAGCTTCGACCTGCAGGTGCGGGTGCACCTGGAGCCCGGCGTGCACCGGGTCGAGGTGCGCGACTTCATGGACCGGCGCGTCATCGACAGCGGCTGGCTCACGGTGAAGCGCGGCCAGGACCTGGCGCTGGGCGTCGGCGAGCACCGCGGCCTGCTGGTCTACACCGACCCGCGCGCCCTGTCGGACCAGGCGCCCTCCAGCGGCGGGAGCTGCCGCGCGCACGAGAGCCACCACGTCCGCCCGGGTGACCCCGGCAGCGAGCCGGTGCGGGTCGAGCTGCACAACATCGACGGGACCTGGGCCAACGTGCGCATCGACGGTCGGCTGGTCGCCGAGCTGCGCGGCCCCTCCGACGAGCAGGCCCTGCGCCTGGCCCCCGGCGTCTACACGGTCCAGATCTCCGACTTCATGGACCAGCGCGTGTGGAGCACGGGCCAGCTCCGGGTCGGCTGCACCGACGAGCTGCGCATCGGCATCGACGAGCGCCGCGACCCGGTGGTCTACAACGACCCGCGGGCGTGGATCTGAGCCCTCCGGGGGGGGGCGGGCGCGGCACCCGCTCGCCGGCATAGAGCGGGCGGATGCTGCCAGCGCCCTTCCCCGGCCTCGACGTCACCGTCCGCTCCAGCCACGTCGATCTCTTCGGCCACGTCAGCCACATGGCGTGGCTGGAGTTCATGGAGTGGGCCCGCTTCGCCTGGGCCGAGCACGTCGGCGCGCCGATCCCGGTGATGATCGCGCGCGACCGGCTGGGGCCGGCGCTGGTGAAGCTGGAGGTGCGCTACCGGCAGGAGGGCCGGCTGGGCGACCAGCTCCGGGTGACGGTGGAGCCGGTGTCCGCCGACCGCCGGCTGGGGCGGCTGCGGCAGGAGGCGCGGCGGCAGCCGGGCGGCGAGCTGTGCTGCGAGGCCGAGATGACCTTCGTGATGATCGACCTGGACACGCGGCGGCCGCGCCCGCTGCCGGCGGGCTGGCTGGGCTCGCCCTCGCAGCGGCATGGGAGGGGGGGGTGACGGGGCTGCCCGCGGGGTCCGTCCCCGCGGTCGTGCTGGAGAAGATCGTCGTCGTCCTGCTGGTGGCGGCGGCGGGCTACCTGGCGCGGCGCCGGGGCCTGCTGGACGCCAGGGCGACCGCGGCCACCAGCCGGGTGGTCGTCGACGTGGCCTTCCCGGCGCTGGTGCTCTCGCAGCTCCCGCGCACAGTGGACGCGGCGAGCCTGGCGACCGCGTGGCCGGCGCCCGTGGCGGGCCTGGTGCTGGTCGGCGGCGGCTGCCTGGTCGGCCGGCTGCTGACGCGCAGCCCGACCGGGGCCTTCCTGGTCGGCCTCCCCAACTGGATCTTCCTGCCGCTGCTCATCGCCGAGGCCCTCTACGGTCCGGCGGGCGTGCGCACGGTGCTGCTGGTGGACGCCGGCGCCCAGGTGGCGCTGTGGACGGTGGGCGTGGCGACCCTGTCCGGCGGCGTGATGCTGCGCGGGCTGGCCAACCCCGGGCTCGCCTCGACGGCGCTGGGCCTGGCGCTGGCGCTGGCGCTGCCGGCCTCGTCCTGGCCGCTGCCGCTGGCCCTGCTGGGGCAGGCCCTGGGGCTGCTCGGCCAGCTCGCCGTGCCGCTGTCGCTCTTCGCGATGGGGGCCCAGCTCTTCGAGGCGGGAGGCGCGGCGCCGGGCGCGGGCGAGCCGGCGGCGTGGGGGGAGCTGGTGCGGGTGCTTGTCGGACGGCTGCTGGTCGTGCCCGCCCTGGCGGTCGGCGCGCTCGGGCTGTGGGGGGGCGCGCTGGCCCCCGAGGTCCGGACCGTGCTGGTGGTGACGGCGGCGATGCCGGTGGCGATCTCGGGCAGCATGTTCGCCCAGCGCTTCGGCGGGCAGGTGGGACTGGCGGCGCGCGCGGTGGCGCTCAGCACCGTGCTGGCGGCGCTGACGGTCCCGGCCCTGCTGCGGCTGGTCGGCTGAGCGCAGCGCCGGGGGCGCGCGGATTTCACGCGGCGCACCGGCGCGCGGCTGGTAGCGTGCGGTTGGCACCCACCTGAGAGGCCCATGCCCGACTTCCGCCGCCAGCCCAACCGCGTCCCCGTCCCCCGCCCCCGCCCGGCCGACCTGGGCCAACGCCCCGGCCAGGGGCGCCCCGGCGCCGGACAGGGCCGCGGCAACGACGCGACGCTGCAGCAGATGCAGACCCAGACCCAGACCCAGACCCAGGGGCGGGTGGAGGGGCAGGCCGCGACCCCGGGCGAGGGCACCGCCGGCGTGGTCGTCGACGAGCTGCTGCTCGACGCCGCCGTCACCGCGCTGCTGGCCGTGGTCCCCCAGGACCTGCGCACCTACGCCGAGGGGCACCTGCCCGGCATCGTGCAGCAGTGCGCCTGGGACCACGTCACCAACGCCAACCAGGTGGCCTACATCCTGGCCACCGCCGAGCACGAGTCCAAGTTCGGCCGCCCGGCCTTCTCCTGGAGCCAACCGCTGGTCGAGGATCACAACCAGTACGGGCAGCAGCGGAACGGCAAGTGGCGCGCCTCCAACCACGTCTCCGGCGGGACCTCGCGCGGCGACACCGAGGCCGCGCTCGACCAGGACTACTGGGACGACGCCTACGGCGGCCGCCTGGGCAACCAGAGCGGCACCTCCGACGCCGCCAACTACCGGGGCCGCGGCTACGTCCAGATCACGGGCCGCGAGAACTACCAGCGGATGAGCACCCTCCTGCAGGAGGAGGGCTTCACCTACACGCTGGATGACGTGCGCTACGGCACGGCCGAGAACCCGATCGACCTGATCGCCCACCCCGACCACGTCAACCGCAGCTCTGCCCTGGCGGCGAAGCTGCTGGTCTACGGCAGCACCGAGGGGACCTACACCGGCAAGGCGCTCTCCGACTACGTCAACGACGAGGAGACCGACTTCACCAACGCCCGCCGGGTGATCAACGGTGACGTGGAGGAGAACGGAGCCTCCATCGCCTCCATCGCGCAGCGCTACGCGGCGGTGCTGACCACCCTGTGGCCCCAGGTCTTCACCACCCGACAGGCCGGCCCCCGCTGAGGGCCGCCGCCTCCACCGGCCGGCCGCCCGTGGCCGCCCCCCCCGCCCCGCCATAGGACGCTGGCCCCCCGGCCTCGCCGTCCGCAGGAGCAGCGCATGCCCAACGCCTACATCTCCGGTACGGGCGGCTACGTGCCGCCGCGCGTCGTCACCAACGACGACCTGATCCAGCAGTATGGCGTCGACACCACCCACGAGTGGATCCACCGCCGCACGGGCATCAACGAGCGGCGCTTCGCCGACGCGGGTGTGGGCAGCGCCGAGCTGGGCGAGAAGGCGGCCCGCCGGGCGCTGGAGGCCGCGGGGCTCGAGCCGCACGAGCTGGACATGATCCTCTTCGCCAGCCTGTCGCCGGACTACTGCTTCCCCGGCAGCGGCGTCATCATGCAGGAGCGCCTGGGCCTGTGCGAGGGGCCCAAGGCCCGCTTCGTGCCGGCGATGGACATCCGCAACCAGTGCTCGGGCTTCCTCTACGGCCTGGGCACGGCGACCTCGATGGTGCAGAGCGGCGCCTGCAAGCACGTCCTGCTGGTGGGTGGCGAGACGCACTCGGCGGCGCTGGACCTGAGCACCCGCGGACGCCAGGTGGCCAGCCTGTTCGGCGACGGCGCCGGCGCGGTCGTGGTCAGCGCCACGGACGAGGACCGCGGCATCCGCGGGTGGTGGCTGGGCGCGGACGGCCGCCACGTCGAGGTGCTGTGCCAGAAGGTCTGGGACATCAAGCAGCGGCCCTTCATCCCCCTGGACGAGCACGGCGTGGGCCAGGTCCAGCCCGAGGCGATGTGGGCCTACATGGAGGGCAAGAAGGTCTTCCGCCACGCCGTCGAGCGCATGTGCGAGGCGGTGCTGACGGCCTGCACGGCCCAGGGCATCACCGGCGCCGACATCGACCTGTGGTGCTTCCACCAGGCCAACATGCGCATCAACCAGTACGTGGCCGAGACGCTGGGCATCCCCGAGGACAAGCTCGTCCACAACATCGACCGCTACGGCAACACGACCGCGGCCACCATCCCGCTGCTGCTCGACGAGGCGGCCCGCGACGGCCGCCTGCAGCGCGGCATGAAGGTGGCGATGGTGGCCTTCGGCTCCGGCTTCACCTGGGGCTCGGCCATCTGCGACTGGTAGCCGTCCCCCGCTCGCCCTCCGCCCGGATCTCCCCGTGACCATCGACGTCAGCGCCTTCCTCCCCCGGGACGGGGCGGCCGCCATGCGGCAGGCCATCGCCCCCCCCATGTCCGAGATGCAGGGCTCCACCATCCTGGCCATCGCCGGCGAGGTCCGGCGGATGAAGGCCCAGGGGCGCGAGATCTGCGACCTGACCGTGGGCGACTTCTCGCCCCAGCACTTCCGCATCCCGGCCGCGCTCGAGGCCCGGATCCAGGAGCTGGTCGGCCAGGGGCAGACCAACTACCCCCCGGCCGACGGCGTGCCGGAGCTGAAGTCCGCCATCGCGCGGCTGTACGAGCGGGACCTGGGCCTGCGCTACGAACCGGACGCGATCTGCGTCGGCAGCGGGGCGCGGCCGCCGATCTACGCCTCCTGGCGGCTGTTCACCCGGCCCGGCGACAAGACCGTCAGCTTCTTGCCGATGTGGAACTCCGGCTACTACGCCCAGTTCTGCGAGACGGACCACCGCTTCGTCCCCACCTCGGCCCAGGAGAACTTCTTCCCCACCGTGGAGCAGGTGAAGGCCGAGCTGCCCGGCACCCGCATGATGGTGATCAACTCGCCCCTGAACCCGACGGGCACGGTCATCGACAGCGAGGTGCTGGCCGGCATCGCGACGGCCCTGGTCGACGAGAACCGGCGCCGGGACAGCCGGGGCGAGCGCCCCTGCATGCTGGTCTTCGACCAGGTCTACTGGATGCTGACCAGCGCCGGGCTGCGCCACCACAGCCCCGTCCAGCTCGTGCCCGAGTGCGCCCCCTACGTGGTGCACGTCGACGCCATCAGCAAGTGCTTCGCCGCCACCGGCCTGCGGGTGGGCTGGGCGGTGCTGCCGCCCTACCTCCAGGCCCAGATGAAGGGGCTGATCGGGCACATCGGCGCCTGGGCCCCCAAGCCCGAGCAGCTCGCCACCGCCTGGCTGCTCGACCAGCCCCTGGTGATGGCGGAGTACCTCGACGGCCTGCGTGCGCAGATCGACACCCGGCTGCACCGCATCTACGCGGCGGTGCAGCAGATGCACGCCGCGGGCCTGCCGGTCCAGGCGATCAGCCCGCAGGGGGCGATCTACCTGTCCTTCCGGGTGGACCTGGTCGGTCGGGGCTTCGCCAGCAACGAGGAGATCCGCAAGTGGCTGCTGGCCGAGGCGGGGCTGGCGGTGGTGCCCTTCCAGGCCTTCGACATGCCCGACGAGTCGGGCTGGTTCCGCATGAGCGTGGGCGCCTGCGGGGTCGAGGAGCTGGACGCCGCCCTGGAGCGGCTGCGCAAGGCCCTGGTCGCGCGACCCGCCTGAGGGTTCGGGCCGGTCGGGCTTGGCCCCCCCGCGGCGTCCGGGTAGAGCCGGCGCAACCCAGGAGCCCCCATGCCCCGCGGTGACTTCGCCACCGACACCGACTTCCGCCACGCCGTCGAGCCCCTGCTGGCGCGCCTGCTCGACCAGCTCGACCAGCTCCCGACCGACGAGCTGGACCCGGCGCTGACGACCGGCAACCTGACCCTGCGCTTCGAGTCCGGCGCGACCTTCATCCTCAGCCAGCAGACCCCGACGCACGAGCTGTGGCTCTCGGCCAACCTGCGCGCCTGGCACTTCGTGCGCGAGGGGGGGACCTGGGTGGAGCGCGACAGCGGCGAGGACATGCTCGCGCTGCTCGGCCGCCTGGTGGGCGAGAAGCTGGGGATGACCGTGGTGTTCCCGGCCTGACACCCGGCGGGGCCCGCCGCGCCACCCGGCAGGGGCTCTCCGCCGGGTAGGCTGGGCCGGTGAAGAACCTCGCCCCGCTGCCCGAGCTCCCCGAGCGCTACCGCGCCCTCGCCCTGCTGGGGGAGGGCGCGACCGGCTCGGTCTACCGCGCGGACGACCGGGTGATCGGCGTGGACGTGGCGCTCAAGGTCGTGCGGCCCAACCTGGCCGTGCACGCACGCTTCCGGGCCCGCTTCGCCCGCGAGGTGGCCCTGTCGGCCCAGGTGCAGCACCCCCGGCTGGTCCCGGTGCACGACACCGGGCGGCTGCCCGACGGCCGGCCCTTCGTCGCGCTGGCCTACGCCGACGCCGGCAGCCTGACGGCGCTGATGAAGCGCGAGACCGGGCTCGCCGACGGCCTGCGCATCATCGACCAGGTGCTGGACGCGCTGGCGGCGCTGCACGCCCGGGGGATCCTCCACCAGGATCTCAAGCCCGCCAACGTGCTGCTGCACACCTCGGGCCCCGGGCAGATCGACGCCTGGGTGGCCGACCTGGGCGTGGCCGCGGCCCTGTCCGAGCTGGCGATGAACAAGCGCTCCATCTCGGGCACCCCGACCTGGATGGCGCCCGAGCAGCTCACGGGCACCCACCACGAGCTGGGACCCTGGACCGACCTGTACGCGGTGGGCCTGATCCTGCACGCCCTTCTGGCCGGTCCGCCCGGAAACGACCCGGCCGAGCGCAAGGCGGCCCTGGACCGCCGGCTGGAGCGCGCGCCCGAGCTTCCCGAGGACGCGCCCGCCCCGCTGGCCGAGGTGGTGCGCAACCTGCTCGATCCCGACCCGCGCCAGCGCTACGACCGGGCCGCCGACGTGCGCCGCGCCCTTCGCCAGGCCAGCCGCGAGCTGGCGGATCGGCCGCTGCAGGGGGACCTGGAGAGCACCGGGGACACCAGCGACACGGTCGGCCCCGGCAGCACCAGCTTCGACCACAGCATCCTGCCCGATGCCCAGGAGGCGATGGTCGTGCCCCGGCGCGCGACGCCGGTCGGCAGCGGCGCGCCACGCTGGAACCAGGTGGCCCCCGACCGCATGCCGCTGCGCCCGCCAGCGCCCCGGGGCCTGGGTGCCTCCTCCCGCACCAGCCTGGGCCTGTTCGCGCTGCGCGACCCCCCCATGGTCGCCCGCGAGCCGCTGCGGCGCCTGCTCTGGCAGAAGGCGCGGGAGACGATCCAGTCGGGCCGGCCCCAGGTCGTCCTGGTGATCGGCGCCGCCGGCTCGGGCAAGAGCCGGGTGGTGGAGAGCGTCGTCGACGGCCTGGAGGAGGGGGGCTTCCTGGAGGCGATCAGCCTGCGCTACCACAGCCCGCCGGGCGTCGACGACGGCTACCGCGGCGCGGTGCGGGAGATCCTGGCCCCCTGGAACGACACCCGCCCGCGCATGGAGGCGCGGCTGCAGCGGTGGCTGGCCCGCGACCAGCAGGCGGCCCCCTCCGTCGTCGCCAACGAGGCCCGGGTGCTGGCCCGCTGGTGCGGCTACCTGCAGCCCGGCGAGGAGCCGGTCAACGCCGCGGTCGGCCTGGCCTTCCTGTACCGCCACCTCGACGCCCGGTCCTGGCGCGGCGGCGCCTGCCTGGTGCTGGAGGACGCCCACAACTCCCAGGCCGAGGGCGACGGCCTGTCCATCTGCGACGCCATCCTCTCCGAGAGCGTCGGGCGCCGGCCCGTGGTCGTCTTCGCCAGCGTCAGCAGCGAGGCGATCGAGCGCGACCCCGCCCTGGCCAACCGGGTCAAGTCGCTCATCGCCCGCGGCGCCCTGCAGGTCACCTGCTCCCGCCTGACGACCTCGCAGATGGAGCAGCTCCTGATCATGTCGCTGAACCTGGCCCCGTCCCTGGCGGCCGAGGTGGCGCCGGCCTGCGACGGCAGCCCCTCCTTCGCGATGCTCCTGCTGCGCGACTGGGCGGGCCGCGGCCTGCTGACCCGCAACAGCGACATGCACTTCACCCTGCGCGACGACCTGCGCGCCGAGCACGTGCTCGCGCCCGACCTGGCCACGCTGTGCGAGCGGCGCATGGCCGGCGCCCTGGCCCGCTGCGAGGATCCCGACGGCGCCGCCGCCGCCCTGGCCGCGACGGCCCTGGCCGGCCAGGTCCCGCCGGTCAGCCTGATCCAGGCGGTGGCGCCCGAGGGGCTGGACGCGCTCCTGGCCACCGGGCTGCTGGGGCAGCGCGGCTGGCGCCTGGTCTTCGAGCACCCCACCCTGCGAGAGCTGGCGTTGGAGGTCGCGCAGCGCCGGGCGGACGTGCAGGTGCTCCAGCGCAAGCTGGCCGACGCCTGGGAGGCGCTGGGCACCCGCACCGGGGTCGAGGTCAACCTGCCCCTGGGCGAGCACCGGCTGGCGGCGGCGATGCCCTCGGCGGCGACGGGGCCGCTGGTGCAGGCGGCGCGCGGCAGCCTGATCGAGGGGCGCTTCACCCTGGCCCTGGAGAGCGCCCGCCTGGCCGTCCAGGCGGCCGACCAGGTCGGCGCCCTGCCCGGGCGGGTGCTCGCGCGGCGGCAGGTGGCCGAGGCCCTGCTGGAGCTGGATCGCGCCGCCGAGGCGGGCCGCATCCTGGCAGAGACCTGGAAGCTCGGCCACATCGACCGCAACACCACCGCCCACCTGCGGGTGCTCGAGGCGCGGGTCGCCATCGAGGCGGGCGAGCTGGTCAAGGCGCGGCGCCTGCTGGACAACGCGATGATGACCTTCGAGGCCACGCGCGACCGGGTGGGCCAGGTCGAGGGCGCGCACTGCCTGGGCGTGCTGGCGCGGCTGGAGGGGCGCCCCGACGAGGCCGCCGACCAGTACGCCCGCATGCTCCGCACCAACCGAAGCGACCAGCGGCGCGAGGCCATCGCGCTCTTCGGCCTGGTCGAGAGCAGCATCGCCGCCGGGCGCACCCGCGGCGTGGACCGCACCGTCGAGCGCCTGCGCCAGGTGGCGCGCGAGAGCGGCGACACGCGCAACATCGCCCAGGCCACCTTTGCCGGCGGCCTGCTGCACCTGCGGCGCCGCAACCTGCACGAGGCCGAGCGGCACTTCCTGACCGCCCGCGCCCTGGCGGCGACCCTGGGCGCGGACAACCTGCTGCTGGCCTGCCTGAGCAACCTGGCGGAGATCCACCGCTACCGCGGAGACGACGCCGCTGCCGAGGCTGTGCTGCGCACCGCCGCCCGCCTGGCCACTGAGCACGGCTGGCACCTGCACGCCGCCTCCAGCCGGGTGCAGCTCGGCCTGCTGGCGCTGATCCGGGGCGCCGATCGCCTGGCCCACATCGAGATCGCCCGCGCGGAGCGCCAGCTCGAGGCGCACCCCCGCCACCAGGGCTGGCTGCCGATCTCGGTGGTGCGCGCCCTGTGGTCGGCCGAGGACGACGACCGCGAGGCCTGCCAGCGCTGGTGGGAGCAGGCGCGTCGCCTGGGCCTGGGGCGCCAGCCGGCGCCCGACCTGTGGATCCCGCTGGAGCGCCTGGCCGCGGTGGCGGCGCGCCGGGGCTGGTCGGACCTGGCCCAGGCCGTCCTCGCCGTCACCCGGGGGCGCGGCGCCCAGGTGGAGGCCGAGCTGGATCCCGACGTCGAGGTCGAGGTGGAGGACGTGGACGAGGAGGAGTCGGCTTCGGGCGAGCTGCCTCCGGTGGCTCCTCCTGCGGGACCACCCCCGGGGCGGCCGGCGGTCGCGCGCCCGCGCGCTGCGCACCGGGAGCGCCTGGTCGGGCCCGACCTGCCCCTGGTGCACGACGAGGAGCCCAGCCTGATCGAGGCCATGGAGGCCGGCCCGGAGCTGGAGGAGCGCGTCCTGCCCGAGCTGGGCGCCGACGCCATCGAGGTGCTGGACGAGGACGAGTCGGGTCCCATCGAGGCGGCCGAGGCGGACAGCGAGGCCCTTCGCACGGTCGCGCCCGCCCCGGACGAGGGGCCGGACGAGGAGGAGGAGCCACTGGCCGACGAGGAGACCCCGGACGCCGCGGAGGTGACCGTGCTGGCGCTGACGCCGGTCGGCCAGGGCGAGCCCGCGCGCCGGCGGCCCATCTCCGAGGTGCCAGCCGAGGAGCTGCCCACCGTCATGCGCCGCCAGCCGCCGACCCCTCCCCGTCGGCGCTGACGGACGGGCAGCGGATCAGGCCGGGATCACGCCGCTGGCGATCGCCTTGGCCGCCGCCGCCGCCCGCGTGCGCACGCCCAGCTTGGCCAGGATGTGCTCCATGTGCGTGCGCACCGTCGAGGCCGACAGGTCCAGGGCGCGCGCGATCTGTGGGTTGGTGCGGCCGCGGGCGACCAGCGCGAGCACCTCGCGCTCGCGCGGGGTGAGCGCCTCGTCCAGGCGCGTGTCGGTCGACAAGGGCACCAGCGTGATGACCCGCATCTCGCCCGCGGCGCTGCAGACCAGCCGGTAGCTCTGGCCCTTGACCTGCACGGCGCCGTGGTCGCGCTGGCCGACGTCCTTGAGCGCGTGCGCGCAGGTGGTGGTGCAGATCCGCGCCCCGTCCCCGGTCGCCGCCTCCACGACGCGTCGACAGCGCACCCCCGCCTTGGCGCCGAGCTCGCGCAGGGCGGCGTCGGTGGCGTTGATGATCTCGCCGTTCTCGTCGGTGATGAGGTGCAGGATCTCGGCGCTCACAGGCAAGACCTCCTGACCGCCGACGTTAGCGCACGTCGGCGTCGGTTGATGGTCCGACTGCGGCGTCCTGCCGCGCTCAGAACTGGATCGTCCGCTCCACCTCGCTCATCTGCCAGACATCGGGACGGGCCTGGTAGAACTCCTTCCACAGCCGCAGGTAGCCCTCGTGCAGCTCCTCCACGCTCATCCGGGCCGGGCGGAAGACGACGTTGGCGTCGTTGTAGCGCTCCCAGCGTCGCGTCAGGATGCGGTCCTCGGCCATCAGGCGGTGCCAGGAGGGGGTGTTCGGGTAGGGCGTGAAGATGGCGAACTCGGCCTTGCGCAGGGCGGCCCTGTCCGAGAACTCCAGCATCCGGTCCACCGTGCCCGCGTCGTCGTCGTCGTTGCCCAACATGAAGCTGGTGTAGGGCTCGATGCCGTGGTCCTGGGCCTTCCGGACGGCCTCGAAGGCGCGGCCCAGGGCCTTGTCGTCCTGGCCGGTGAAGGCCCGGGTGGTGATCGGGTCGAAGCCACCCACCAGGTAGAACATGTCCACGCCCGCCGCCTTGGCCCGCGACAGCCAGCGGTCGCCAGCGGCCAGGATCATCGGCATCGAGATGCCGACGTAGCTGATGGTCATGGTGCGGCCGCGCTCGGCGATCTGGTCGAAGAGCTGGCCCATCCTGCGCCCGGCCGCGGTGGTCGTGAACCAGCCGGTGTCCTCGGTCAGGTTGGCCCGCTTGCCGTGGGCCTCCATCAGGTCGAGCTGGGCCTGGATGTGCTGCATCGGGAAGGCGCGCAGCTTGTTGCCCATGGTGCCCGGCAGGGCGCAGGCCACGCAGGTCATGGGGCAGCCGCGGCTGACCTGCAGGGGGTAGTCGTCGGGGTGGAAGTCGGGCCCCTCGGCCGAGAAGTACAGGTCGGTCCGCGGCGGAGGCAGGCTGTCCAGGTCGCAGATCACCGGCCCGTAGACCGGCTGCAGGCGCTTGTGGACCGCGTCGTCGAGCACCTGGGCCCACACGGCCTCGCCCTCGCCCAGGACCACGGCGTCCACGTGCGGCACGACCTCGGCCGGCATCATGGTCGGGAAGATGCCGCCGGCCACCACCGGCTTGCCCTGGGCGCGGAACCAGTCGGCCAGCTCCAGCGCCCGCGTGGCGGCGGGCGTGAAGAAGGACAGGGCGACCACGTCGGCGTCGGTGGGCCGGGCGGCGTCCAGGACGCGGTCGTCGCGGAACTCGATCTCCCAGCCGGGCGGGGTCATCGCGGCGACCGACGCGATGCCCAGGCTGGGCGAGCCCAGGTACTCCTTCATCGGCACGAAGGCGCGCAGCTCGGGGTTGCTGTCGGCGTGGCGCTGGAAGCGCGGGTAGACGAACAGGACCTTCATCCGATCACCTCGGCCGCCGCGCGGGCGGCGGGGGGAGTGGGGCGCCGCACCTGGCGGCGCAGGCCGTCCGCCAGCGCCTGGTGCAGGGAGAGGGAGCGCAGGCGGGACATGGACAGCCAGCGCGCGGCCAGGGCCTCGGCGGCGCCGGTGCCGGCGTGGGCCGCCCGCAGCACGGCGGCGTCGTTGGCGTGCCGCAGCACGCCCAGGCTGCCCAGCCCGTGCAGCAGCAGGTGGGCACCGCCCAGGCGGGCGCCCAGCGTGGTGCGCAGGTCCAGCGCCGCGCGCTCCACCAGGGCGGAGAAGTCGTCGGCGTCCCGGGCCAGCTCGCCCAGGCTGCCCTGCTCGTATAGCACCGCTAGTCTCTCGCGCGGGGAGTCCGCCTCTAGCGGCGCTAGCTGCTCGACGAGGGGCTGTCGCGGCGCCCCTCCGCCGGCCAGCAGCAGGCCCAGGTGGATGCGCAGCACGTCGTTGGCGCCCTCGAAGATGCGGGTGATCCGCGCGTCGCGCAGCAGCAGCGCGACCCCCGTCTCCTCGACGAAGCCGGCCCCTCCGTGGAGCTGCACCGCCAGGTCGGCCAGCTCCCAGGAGCCCTCGCTGGCGTGGATCTTCGCGGCCAGCGAGCGGGCCTCCAGCGCCTCCTCCTCGCAGCCGGCGTGCCGGACCAGCGCCTCCATCGCGAAGAGCAGCGCGTGGGCCTGCTCGAGCTGGTCGGCCACGACCGGCAGGGCCTGCAGCGGGCGCCCGAACTGGGTGCGCACCGCGCAGTGGCGCAGGGCCGCGTCGACGGCGGCGTGCCCGGTGCCGCAGCAGCCGGCGGCCATCGCCGTGCGGCCCCAGGCCAGGATGTGGGCCAGGTGCTCCCGGCCCTGGCCGGGCTGGCCGATGATGCGCTCGGGGCCGACCCGCACCTCGTCCAGGTTGACCGTCGTCGTCGACGAGCCGCGCAGGCCGAGCTTCTCCTCCTCGGCGCCCACCTGCACGCCCGGGTCGTCCTTGCGCAGCAGGAACAGGGTCTGCCCCCGCCGCGCGCCGCCCAGGCCCGGGCTGCTGGCGACGATGGTGAACAGGTCGGCCAGGCCGCCGTTGGTGACGTAGACCTTGGAGCCGTCCAGGCGCAGCTTCCCGTCGGGCTCCAGCGTGGCCTTGGTGCGGATCCCGCCCAGGTCGCTGCCGGCGTCGGGCTCGGTCGCCGCGAAGGCCGCCAGCGTCTCGCCGGTCGCCATCTGCGGCAGGGTGTCGGCCTGCAGGGCCGGGTCGGCGAAGCGCACCAGCCCGCGGCTGCCCAGGCCCAGGTGCAGGCCGACCGTGGTCGCCACGGAGCGGTCGTAGCGGGCCAGCCGGGCGACGGCGCTGCCGGTCGCCCACAGGCCGAAGCCGTAGCCGCCGTGCTCGACGGGCAGGGACAGGCCCATCATGCCCAGCTCGGCCAGCTCCCCGAGCGTCGCGAGCGGGACGCGGTGCTCGCGGTCGATGGCCCGGGCGTCCAGGCCGTGGCCCAGGCGGTCCAGGCTGTCGCACAGCGCGCCGACGACGTCGGCCTGGTCCGAGTCGGGGGCCAGGGCGTCCAGGGGCGGCAGCGGCGGCCGCAGGGCGGCGTCAGACATCGGAGAGCCTCGCCTCGGCCAGCGTGAAGATGCCGACGACGTCCTCGATGGCGATGGCCTCCTCGAGCTCGATGTCCATGTCGAACTCCTCGGCCAGCATGCTGACCAGCTCCATGCGGGTCACCGAGTCCATGCCCAGGTCCTCGCGCAGGCGGTCGGCGGGCTTGATGTCCTGGCGGGGGATGGCGGTCAGCTCGGTGAGGATCCTGTAGATGCGGTCCTCGTGGGCGGCGGCGAGCATGGGGCGGTCTCCGGGTGGGGCGGCACGATGCCCAGGCGGCGTGCCCAGGCGTCGAAGTCGTCGAGGGTGGTGGACAGGGGCGTCCAGGACAGGCCTAGCCGGGACTCGGCCAGGGCGCAGCAGAGGGGGAGGCCGTGGACGACGAGGTCCACGATCTCGCGGGACAGGGAGGGGCGCTGTGCCGTGCCCTCGACGGCGGCCTCGGCGGCGTCGGCGAGCTGGATCGCGGTGGCGGCGTCGACGGGCGGGGCGGGGGGGGGCACGCGGTAGCGGGCGGCGGCCAGCGTCAGCAGGTCCTGCAGGCGGTGGTTGCCGCCGGCCAGCAGGACCCGGCGCGGCGGCGCGGACATGGTCGCCAGGGTGGCGACCGCGCGGCCCACGTCGCGGGCGTCCACGACCGGCACCCAGCCGTCGGGGTGGGGAGGGTCCATGCCGCGGGAGGTGGCGACCAGCAGGGCCGAGGTCCCGACCCGCAGGTCGCCGGGGCCCAGGCAGGCGGCGGGGCAGGCGACGGTGACCTCCAGGCGGTCCTCGTCGAGGAAGGCGCGCTCCATGTGCCACTTGAGCGCGTGGTAGGCGCCGAACGCCGGCGGCTCCGGCCAGGTGTGGCGCTCGTCGGAGGGGCCGCCACCGGGGGCGGGCGCGACCGTCGAGGTGGTCGAGACGTAGACCAGGCGCCGCACGCCGGCGGCCGCGGCGGCGTCGAGGACCGCCCGGCTCTGGCGCAGGCCCAGCGCCAGGGCGGCCTGGGGATCGCGGCTGGTCTTGGGGTAGTGCCCGGCGGCGTGGACGACCACCGAGCAGCCGGACATCGCCTCGACCAGCCCGCCGGGCTCGTCCAGGTCGGCGGGCACCAGCCGCGCCTTGCGGCTGCGCAGGCCGAGCACGTTGCTGCGCCGGCGCCGGCCGCACCGCGGGTCGATCCCCCGGTCGCGCAGGGCGTCCAGCGTGTGCAGGCCCAGGAAGCCGCCCGCGCCCAGCAGCAGCACCTCGACGGCTGGGGCTTCACCCGCCATCGGGGGCTCCGAACATCGCGGCGGCGGCGGGGCGGCGGACCTTGCCGCTGGTCGTGCGCGGCAGGGCGCCGGGCGCCACGGTCCGCACCTCGTCCACGCGCACGCCCAGGGCCTCGACCAGGGCGCCCCGGACCCGGCGCTCCACGCCCTCCTGCCGGCGCGCGGGCACCTCGACGACCACGACCAGGCGCTCGCCGTCCTCGTGATCGCGAGCGAAGGCGGCCGCGCCGTTGGGCGTGGCCTCGGCCGCGTCGGCGGCGATCCGCTCGATGTCGTAGGGGTGGAACTTCACGCCGTTCTGGATGACCAGGTCCTTGATGCGGCCGGTGACGTGGAGCTGGCCGCCCGCGAGCACCCCCAGGTCGCCGGTGTGCAGCCAGCCCTGGCGCAGGGCGGCGGCCGTCGCCTCGGGGTCGCGGAAGTAGCCCTGCATCAGCGAGCCGCTGCGGACCAGGATCTCGCCCTGCTGCCCCGGGGGTGCGTCGATCCGCACCGAGACGCCCGGCAGCGGGCCGCCGCAGGAGGGCACGGCGCGCCCGTCCAGCAGCAGGTCGGGGCCCGGGGCGCGGGTGTCCAGGATGCAGACGCCCAGCGTGTTCTCGGCCAGGCCGTAGCTGGGGCGCAGCGCGGAGGGGGAGAAGCCGTGGGGGCCCATGGCGGCCTGCACGTCGTCGATGGTGCTGCGGTGCACCGGCTCGGCGCCGTCCAGCGCCACGCGCCAGGCCGACAGGTCGCCGGGGCTGCCCCGCAGGCGCCGGGCCGCCAGCCGCCAGCCGAAGTCCGGCGCCGCCGCCACGGTCGCGCGGACCGCCGCCGCCCGCTCCAGCCAGCGACCGGGGTGCAGCAGGAACTCGCCCGGCCGCATCAGGTGCAGGGGGAAGCCGAAGACCAGCGGGCAGAGCATGGCGCCGACCAGGCCCATGTCGTGGTACAGCGGCAGCCAGCTCAGGCCCACGTCGGCGGGCGACAGGCCCATGGCCGCGCCCATGCTGACGGTGCAGGTCATCGCCGCGCGGTGGCTGATCGCGGCGCCCTTCGGCCGGCCCATGCTGCCCGAGGTGAACTGGAGGAAGGCCAGGTCGTCGCCCTGGGGCTCGACGTCCCCCTGGTCAGGGTCCTCGGCCGGGGCGGTGACGACGGGCACCGGCCAGCCGGCCGCCAGCTCGGGCGTGGTCAGCACGACGGAGGGGTCCGCGGCGGTGACCAGGGGCGCCAGGCGGGCGACGGCCTCGGTCGGGTTGGACAGCGTGGCCGGGAAGGCCAGCGGGACCGCCGTCGCCCCGGCCAGCAGCGCGCCCGCGAAGGCGGCGACGAAGCGCTCGTCGTTGGGCATCAGCACGATGGCGCGGTCCCCCGCCTGCAGGCCGGCGGCGCGAGCGGCGGCGCGCCAGCGGCGGGCCAGGACCAGCAGCTCGGCGCCGGAGAAGACCCGGTCCGCCTTGCCCTGGACCACGGTCAGCCAGGGGCCCGGACGGTGCTCCAGGGCGTGCAGGGCTGCCACCAGGGTGGGAAACGGCAGGGCGGGCAGGGGGGGGCCGTGCAGTTCCACCGGGGGCACCTCGGGAGGGCCGCCGGGGATAGCGTGCCTCCCGGGCCCCGGACATCGGCCGAACGACCGATGGCCCCTCGTTCCCCGCCCCAGCGACCGTGCGGCCCGGGCGGCGCATGTGTACGATGCGCGGGTGTCCGGCATCGTCCTGTCGCTGCTCCTGTCTGCCTGCGGGGTCGAGCCCGGCCCGGCGCTGCAGCGCTGGCAGGAGCCGCCGGACAGCGGTCACGCGGGCGACGGCGGAGGACCCGGCGGCGACGGCGGGGGCACCGGCGGCGACGGCGGAGGACCCGGCGGCGACGGCGGGGGCGAGGAGATCCCGGCGGAGCCGACCGCGGGCCTGCGTGGCCTGCTGGTCGTCACCTCCTGGGACCGCGAGGAGGCCGCCCTCGCGACGGGCGCCGGGGCCGGGCAGTACCGGTTCATCGTCCTGCCGCTGTCGCTGTACACCCACCTCGACGAGATCCGCGCCGCCAACCCAGACGCCCGCCTGTTGGCCTACCAGAAGGTGGGCGGGATGCGCGACGACGGGGGCGACTACGCGTCGACCGGGGTCCTGATCTCGGAGGCCGAGGAGGCCGCCGGCGAGGGCTGGTTCCTGCACGACGCGGACGGCGCGCGCCTGGAGTACTGCGACTACGCGGGGGTCGCCGTCGCCGACGTCGGTGACCCCGCCTACCAGGAGCGGTGGTTGGACAACGTCTCTGCGCGCCTGGCCCGCGACGGCTGGGACGGCGTGTTCATGGACGACGTCAACGTCTTCCCGGGCCACTGCCTGGGCTCGCTGGGCACGCCCATCGCCGAGTACGCCACCGACCAGGCCTATGGCGATGCCGTCATCTCCTTCATGCAGGCCGTCGGCCCCGCGCTGGCCGCAGACGGCTTCCTGGTCGCCCCCAACGTCGCCATGAACCCGTGGGAGGACTGGATGCTCGCCGCCGCGCTGGACGTGGCGGCCTCGTCCACCCACGTCCTGCGCGAGTACTGGATGCGCTGGGACGACTCCGAGGTCTTCACCGGCGACATGTGGCTGTCCACCCTGCTCTTCTCCGAGCAGGTCGAGGCCCTGGGCAGGAGCTTCCTGGCCTTGACCTACGGGCCGGGGGACGAGGGCGCAGCCTGGGGGCAGGCCTACGGCCGCGCCAGCTTCCTGCTGGCCTGGGATGGCGAGCAGGACTCGGCCTGGGGCTACCTCGACGACGAGGTCGATCCCTGGAGCGAGCTGTGGGCGGGCGACCTGGGGCTGCCGGTCGAGGCACGCACGGCGGTCGGCGTCGGCTGGCGCCGGACCTACAGCGGCGGGGTGGTGCTGGTGAACCCGGATCCGGCCGAGGACCAGGTCTTCCCCCTGGACGCGCCGTACCTGACCGCCGCCGGCGAGCGGGTCCAAGAGGTGCGCCTGGCGCCGGGCGAGGGCGTGTGGCTGCGCGCGTCCCCGTGAACGGCCCGCGGGCCTTGTGAGGGAGGGAGGATGGGCGGTAGTCTGGGTACATGGATCCGGAATCGCAGCGTTGTGTAGACTTTCGCCGCATCTTCAACGGTGTGCGCTCGCCCGTGTTGGTCTTGGACCCCGACCTGCGCCTGGTCGCCGTCACCGACGCCTACCTGGCCGCCACGATGACCGACCGTGCGGCCATCCTCGGGCACCACCTCTTCGAGGTCTTCCCCGACAACCCCGACGATCCCCACGCCAACGGTGTGGCGAACCTGGCCGCCTCGCTCCGACGTGTGATCGCCAGTCGGCGCCCCGACGCCATGGCGGTGCAGAAGTACGACATCCGCCGCCCCGCTGCCCAGGGTGGCGGCTTCGAGGTCCGCTACTGGAGCCCGGTCAACACGCCCGTCCTGGACGACGAGGGGCGGCTGCTCTACATCCTGCACGAGGTCACCGACGTCACCGACTTCGTGCTGCTCCAGGCGGCCGAGGCCGAGGCGCACCGCCAGGCGGAGAAGCTCCTTGCCCGGAACGCGGGGATGGAGGCGGAGATCATCGCGCGTGGCATCGACCTGATGCGCGTGAACGCCGAGCTTCGGCAGGCCCACGCCGACCTGGAGCGCCGTGTCGAGGAGCGTACCGCCGCCTTGCACAAGACCGAGGAGCAGCTCCGGCACGCGCAGCGCCTGGAGTCGATCGGCCGCCTGGCCGGCGGTGTCGCTCACGACTTCAACAACCTGCTCACCGTCATCCTCAGCATGACCGAGCTGGTCCGGGCCGAGCTGCACGCCCAGGACCCGCGCGCGGAGGACCTGGGCCAGGTGCTGGCGGCCGGGAAGCGCGCCGCCGCGCTCACCTCCCAGCTCCTCGCCTTCAGCCGGCAGCAGCTCGTCGAGACCCGTGTCTTCGAGCTGGACCCGGTGGTGGTGCAGATGGGCCGGATGCTGCGCCCGCTGCTGGGAGAGGACATCGAGCTGACGATCCTCGTCCAGGCTGCCGGTGCCTGTGTGCGTGCGGACCTCGGCCAGGTCGAGCAGGTCATCGCCAACCTGGTGGTCAACGCCCGGGACGCGATGCCCGGAGGGGGGAGGCTGACGCTGGAGACCGGCTGCGTGGAGCTGGGCGAGGACTACGCGCGCGAGCACGTCGGCGCGCAGGTGGGTCCCCACCTGATGCTGGCCTGCTCGGACTCGGGCCACGGGATGAGCCGCGATGTGCAGGCGCGGATCTTCGAGCCCTTCTTCACGACCAAGCCGCAGGGGAAGGGCACGGGGCTGGGTCTGTCCACGGTGTTCGGCATCGTCAAGCAGGCTGGCGGATCCGTCTGGGTCTACAGCGAACCCGACCAGGGCACGACCTTCAAGGTCTACCTGCCCCAGGTCGCACAGGCTCCCGACCGGCCGGTCGCGCGCGGCGCGCCGCCGCCCCTGCGGCCGGGCTCGGAGGCGGTCCTGCTGGTCGAAGACGACGACATGGTGCGAGGCGTGGCGACCGCCATCCTGCGCGGCCACGGCTACCGGGTGCGGAGCTTCGCGGCGCCAGTCGAGGCCCTGTCGGCGCTGGAGGCCGACCCGAGGTCGGTGGACCTGCTCATCACCGACCTGGTGATGCCCGGGATGAACGGACGGGAGCTGGCCGAGCGGGCCGCCCTGCTCCGGCCTGACCTGAAGGTGCTCTACCTCTCGGGCTACACCGACGACGCGGTGGTCCGCAGCGGGGTCCTGACGGCCGACCTTCGCTTCCTGCAGAAGCCCTTCACGCCGGACACGATGGCCCGGCGGGTCCGGGAGGTGCTCGACGGGGGCTGAACGCTGGCACGGCTCCCCCTGCGGGCTATCCCCCGCCCATGCCCTCCTCCTCCGCTCCCGACCTCGCCACCGGTCTCGACCTTCCGGACTTCGACGTCCAGGTCTTCTTCGACGGCGCCTGCCCGCTCTGCGCGCGCGAGATCGCGATGCTGCGCGCGCTGGACCGGCGTGGCCGCGTCCGCTTCACCGACATCGCGGGCGCGGGCTTCGATCCGCTGCCCCTGGGGCGCTCGATGGACGAGCTGATGGCGGAGATCCAGGCGCGCCTGCCCGACGGCACCTGGGTGTCCGGGGTGGAGGTGTTCCGCCGCCTCTACAGCGCCGTGGGGCTGTCCTGGGCGGTGGCGCCGACCCGCCTGCCGGGGATCTCCCAGGCCCTGGACGCTGGCTACCGCCTGTTCGCGAAGAACCGCCTGCGGCTGACGGGGCGCTGCGAGGACGGCGTCTGCGCGGTGGAGCCGGGCGCGGCCTGAGGCGCGCCGCCCCGGCCTGGGCGGACCTGCGCGGCGTGGAGGTGGCCGGTTGCTTGAGGCGGTGCGCACCCGGAGGATAGGTCCCGCCGCCCGACCTCTCTCCCCCGCACGGGATCCGCCATGCGACCCTCTCCCCGCCTCCTGCCCCTGCTCGCCCTGCCCCTGCTGGCCTGCCCCGCCTACGAGGGCCCCATCGACGTGATCCTGGTCGACATGGACGACAGCGCCGACCTGGGCTGGGCCGAGGCGGGCAGCTCGACCTTCGAGCCCTGCACGAACGGCACGACCAACCCCGAGGCCATGGCCGGCTGTGGACCCTACGGCGTCGGCAGGCCCGGCGACTACATCGTCCGGGTGACCTGGCAGGGCGTGACGGTGGACAAGGCGGTCACGCTGGAGAAGGACAACAGCTACCTGGCCAACACCGAGGTCGAGTTCACGGCGGCCGAGTTCGTGGAGGGATGACGCGGGTGTCGCCGCTCCTGCCGCTGCTGCTGGCCTGCTCCCAGCCCTGGTCGGGCCCCGCTGGCGGCGCCCCGGGGGACGGCGGCGGGGATGGGGCTGGCGCCGACGGCGGGGAGGGCGACGGCGGCGAGGTGGACGGTGGAGGGCCCGGCGACGCGGGCGGCGAGGAGACCGGCGGCGAGGACGGCGGCGGGTCGGGCGGCGACGGTGGGACCGGCCTGGAGCCGCTGCCCTACCCGGCGCGGGAGCCCTGGGCGATCAAGGGCATCCAGCCAGACTTCTGGCCCAGCTACGACGAGCTGGCCGGCAACCGGGCAGGCGGCGTCGCGATGAACCTGGTGTGGGCGAGCTGGCAGCCCGCGCTGCGCGCGGCCCCCTGCGAGCCCGGGGAGCAGGAGCACGACGGCCAGTGCTTCACGGTCGACGCCAGCGTGGACGCGGCCATCGCCGAGTGGACCGCGCGGGGGCTGGTCGTGACCGCTATCGTCTACGGTGTGCCGGCGTGGGCCCGGACCGGCAACACCGGCTGTTCACCGGTGGCCGACGGCTACGACATCTTCTGCGCCGGGGACGATCCGGCCGACTACGCGCGCTTCGCCGGGATGCTGGCCGCTCGCTACGACGGCCTGCACGGTCACGGCCGGATCGCCGACTTCGTGCTGCACAACGAGGTCAACGCCAACTCCTGGTACGACGTGGGCTGCGGCCAGGGGGTGCCCTGTGACACCGACGCCTGGATCCGCCGCTACGCCGCGGACTTCACCGCCGCGTACGACGCCATCGTCGCCGCCCAGCCCCACGCCCGCGTCCTTGTGCCCTTCGACCACCACTTCGGCGCGGAGCTGGACGATCCCGGCGCCGAGCAGCCCCTGCTGTCGGCCCAGACCTTCCTGTCGGCGCTCGCACCCCTGCTGGGAGAGCGCCAGTGGCGCGTGGCCTGGCACCCCTACCCGCCGGACCTGTTCTCGCCCGCCTTCGGTCCCTTCGACGCGCCGCGGGTCACCTACGGCAACATCGGCCTGCTCCTGCAGTGGCTGCGCGCCACCTTCCCCGACCGTCCCCACGCCTGGACCGTCCACCTGACCGAGAGCGGCGTCAGCTCGGCCTCGCCCTCCTCCAGCGAGGAGGCCCAGGCCCAGGCCGTGTGCGACTCCCTGGCCAACGTGCTCGGGACCCCCGGCATCGACAGCTACATCTACCACCGGATGAGGGATCACTCCGGCGAGGGCGGGCTGCTGCTGGGCCTGGCGCGCGAGGACGGCAGCCTGAAGCCCGCGTGGAGCACCTGGGCCCTGGCCAACCGCGACGACCTGGAGCCGCCCCAGGTCTCCTGCGGCTTCCAGAACCTGCCCTGGACGCGGCTGGCGCGGGGCTACGACGGCGCGGGCAACCACTGGGTCAGCAGCCGCCTGCTGCCCGACGGCTTCGCCGAGGAGTCGGTGACCGGCTGGCGCCTGCTGCGGGAGGAGGAGGCCGGGACGTCGATGCTGTACGAGTGCGCCGTGGGCACCGACCACGGCTTCGTCAGCGCCGACGTGGGCTGCGAGGGGCAGACCATGATGGGCCCGCTGGGCTACGCCTGGACGGCTCCGGTCGAGGGCGGGGTGGCTCTGTACCGCTGCCGGGTGGGCGAGGGGTCCTCGCACTTCGTCAGCACCGATCCCGCTTGCGAGGGGCAGGTCACCGAGGGGCTGCTGGGCTACGCGCTCCCGCCGGCGGGGTGAGGCGGGCGCCGCGCGCGCGGCCTCTCAGGCGAACCGCACCGAGTAGATGGGTGGGAAGTTGTTGCCCACCGTGATCCAGCTCTCGCCGCGGTCCTCGCTCAGGTAGAGGTTGCCGGTCGTGCTCCCGAAGGCGATGACGCCGTCCTGGTTGGCCAGGGCGTGGCGGTAGACGACGTCCCAGGCGTTGCCCTGGGGCAGGCCCTGGCGGAGCTGCCGCCAGGTCTTGCCGCCGTCCTCGGTGCGGGCGACGAAGAGCCCGCCGTCGATGGCCATGCGCTGGTTGTCCCCCCGCGCGGGGACCAGCCAGGCCACCCTGCCGTCGTGGGCGTCCACGGTGACCGGGAAGCCGAAGTAGACGCCCTGGTCCGGATCGTCCACGCGGGTCCAGCTCTGTGCATCGTCGTCACTGTAGAAGACGCCGGCGTGGTTCTGCTGCCAGATGTGCTGGGGCTGATGCTGGCACTGCTCGATGTAGTGGGCGTCGTGGCCCCACTCGGCCTCGGCCTCGGGCATGTGATCCATCGCCATGCCCTGGTTGCGGCTGCGCCAGGTCTGTCCGCCGTCGGTCGTCTCGATCACACCGGCGGTGGAGACGGCGACCAGCACCCGGTCGGGATCGCGGGGGTCGACCACCACCGAGTGGATGCCCGGCGCGAAGTCGCCGCCCTCGGAGGCGGGCGTGCCGAACCACTTGGTCTCGCCCGTGCCGTCCCCGGTGAACAGATCACCACCGCGCGAGGGGTGGTTCCACAGCCCGCGGTTCAGGGAGAAGGTGGCGCCGCCGTCCCGGCTCTCGAACAGCCCGCCGGGGATGGTGCCGACGTACACGCGGCCGCCGGGGCCGAAGCCCACCACCCACAGCTTCTGCAGGGTGGCCGCCTTGGTCGAGACCTTCCAGCCCACGCCGTAGTCGGCACTCTCGTCTTCGTACATGTCCTGGGCGATGTAGCGCGCGCCCTCGGGGTACTTGATCTGCTGGGGCGCGTCCTGCCAGGTGGCGCCTTCGTCGTCGGAGATCGACAGCTTCGCACCCCAGTGCCCGTGACCCAGCAGGGCCCACAAGCGGCCGGTGTAGGGGTCGCGGGCCACGAAGTTCACGCCGACGCCGGCGTGCCCGGCCAGGCGGGCCTGCCACACGCCGTCGTGCTTCTGGACGAAGAAGGTCCCCTTGCGGGTGCCTACCAGGAGGGTCTTCTGCATGTTCAGCCTCCGCTCAGGGCTTGAAGGATCCACACCGTGTCGCCGGGCTGCAGGGGGTCGGTCTGGCCGCGGCGGTCCCGGATCCGCTCGTTGCCGATGAAGATCTGGACGTGGTGCCGGACCCGGCCCCGCTCGTCCCGCAGGTAGAAGTCGATCCCGGGTGCGAGGGCTTCGAGCGCGGCCAGCGCCTGGGCCACCGTGGTGGCCTGGACCTGCACCTGCCCCTCAGCCAGGTGGGGGAAGAAGGCGAACAGGTGGCGCGTGAACTGGAGCGTGACCAAGGGGGAGCCTTGTCCGGGGCGCGGGACCAACGCGGATGTGGGCGTCTATCGCAAGGATGTCCGAGGTCAACGGACCACATCGTCCCATCGGGAGGGCTTGCGGGGCCGGGCGGCGGAGAGGGGATCAGCCCTCCGGCGGCAGCTCCACCCGGCCGAGCTGGGCCTCGGCGGCCTCGAGCTGGCGGCGCACGGCGACGATCATCGGGGCCAGTCCCTGGCGCTCGGCCTCGGACATGCGTTGGGCCAGGTCCTTGAGCGTGCGGCGGTTCCAGGCCAGGCCGCGGGGGCTGCCCTTGCCGTGGTTCAGGCGCACGCTGTCGACGAGCAGGCGCAGGGCCTCGGCGTGCTCGTGGCGGTCGGAGAGCAGGCCGGCCATGGCCTGGGTGGTCTGGGCCAGGCCGATGGCGTCGCCGTGGGTGAGCTGGGCGCGGGCGGCGCGGTTGAGCAGCTCGCGGGCGGCGCCCTGGTCGCCGGCGCGGCGGGCGAGCTGGCCGTGGGTCTGCCAGACGCGGGCCAGCTCGCGGGCGGCCCCCAGCGACTGGTAGATCTCCTCGGCCTCGGCGGCGTGGGCCATGGCGCGCTCCAGCGCGGGCAGCTCCATGCCGGGCTTCGCCCCGACGTGCAGGGGCAGGCGGGCCATCAGGTGGCGAGTCTCGGCGACCTCGCGGCGGTCGAGCGCCTCGTCGGCGGTCAGCATCCGGCCCTCGCGGCGGGACTCCCGGGCGGCGCGGGCGGCCAGCGTCTCGAAGGTCTGCAGCGACTCCTCGAGCAGGTGGGCGGCTCGCACGGGGTCGCCCAGGGCGACCAGGACGGCGGCCTGGTCGTTGAGCAGCCGGGCGGCGGCGCGAGGCTCCCCGGCGCGGGACAGCTCGCGGGTGGCCTCGGCCAGCTCGTCCAGGGCCTGCTCCATGTGCTCCTTGTCGCCCTGGTCGTAGGCGACGGCGGCGCGCAGGCGTCGGATCTCGGCGCGCAGGGCCACGTCGTCGCCCTCGGCGACCAGCTTGAGCGCGTCGGTGAGCGCCTGGTGGGCGGCGGCCAGGGTGAACTCGGAGCCACCGCCGCCGGCCTCCCAGCGCAGGCGGCCGCTGGTGGCCAGGGCCAGGGCGGCCAGGCGCCGGCGCTCGGGGGTGCGGGGCAGGCGCTCGAGCAGGGCCAGGGCGTCGTGGGCATAGGCGAGGGCCTGGTCGACGGCGCCCTGGTCGGCCAGCTCGCGCGCGGCGGCGAGGTAGCGCTGCACGGCGAGGTCGACGTCGCCGGCCTCGGCGGAGTGGCGGGCGGCGCGGCCGCGGGCGGCGGGGTCCCCCTGGGGCTCGGCGGCGCTCTCGGCGGGAGGAGCGGGCGGAGCGACGGCCGGGGCGGCCTCGACCGCCGGTCGAGGGGGATCGACCCACACGCGCGCGGGCTCGGGGGTGGTCGCCGCGGGGGCGGGCGCGGTCTCCTCGCCGGCCAGGTGGCGGGCCAGGCGACGGTGCCAGGCGCTGGCCAGGCTGGGCAGCAGCTCGCCGCGCAGGCGCTGCACCAGCGGCGCGTGCAGGTGGAAGTGCCCCTCGCCCAGGTCGTCCAGCGGCAGGCCCAGGTCGTGGGCGGTCTGCAGGTGCAGCAGGACCTCCATCGGCTCCAGGCCCAGCAGGCGGCCGACCAGGGCGACCTCGAAGCCCTCGCCGACGACCGCGGCGGCGCGGAGGACCTGGCGGGTCGCGGGGGGCAGCGCGGCCAGCGGGTCGGGGGCCGCGGCGGGTGCGGCGGCCGCGGGCGCGGCGGGGGGCTCGATGATCACGGCCCCGGCGCGCCGCGCGGCGGCGACCAGGTCGGCCACCGGGCCCGAGAAGGCCTGGGTGCCCGGGGCGGGCGTCGCTCGCAGGCAGAGGACCAGGGCGGGGCGCAGCCAGCCGGGCCGGGCGACGGCGCGGGCGAGGAAGGCCAGGGTGGCGGCGTCGGCGGCCTCGACGGCCTCGAACACCAGGGCCGAGGGGCCGTCGACGGTGTCGGCCAGGCGGTTGAGCGCCGCCACCAGGTCGCCGTCGCCGGGCCAGGAGGGCTCGCCCTCTTCGCCCAGCAGCCGTCGGCGCAGGCCGCTCTTCACGCGGTCGGCGGCCAGCTCGACCATCGGCGTGCGGCCGCCGACCAGCCGGTCGACCTGGCGCTGGGCCTCGAGCACGGGTCCGAGCAGGCGCGGGGGGCCGTCGCAGCGCACCCGCACACACCACCAGCCCTCGGGCGTCGGAGGGGCCCCGCCGGGCACGCCCAGCAGCACGCGGGCCTGGCCGGGCTGGGCGCCGCGCCACAGGCGGTCGGTGGCATCGTTCCGGTCGGGGCTCTCTGGCTGCGTGGTGGTCATGGGCGCTCCGTGGCCCATCCTACTCACCGTCGCCGCCCCCGGCGCCGCCTCCCTCGGCCGCGGCCTTCTCCTCGGCCTCGCGGGCCTTGCGCTTCCACAGGCCCTCGTAGCCGCGGTGCCCGCCCTCCTCCTCCTCGCCCTCGACCGGCTCGCTGCGCACGTGGACCTGGCCGCAGGCCTTCTTGGGCTCGGTGCCCGGCAGGAAGGGGGTGCCGATGATGGGGCAGGAGCCGTTGGACAGGCCGCCGGTCACCAGGCAGACGCCGCGCGACGTGGTCTTGACCTTGCCTTCGAACTCGGCCTCGGGCAGGCCCTGGTGCAGGGCGCGCATCCACCAGCCCCACAGCGGGCTGGCCAGGTCGCTGGCGCTGGCGCCGATGCGGGCGGGCTGGTCGTAGCCCAGCCACAGCGCCGCGGTGTAGTCCGGGCTGCCGCCCACGAACCACAGGTCCTTCTCGCTGTCGGTGGTGCCGGTCTTGCCGATGGCGGGTCCCATGAAGCCCGCGAAGCCGCCGCCGCCGCGGCTGGCCCCGCCGGTGCCCTGCTCGATGACCCCGCGCATCAGGTCGCGGGTGAGCGCGGCGGGCTCGGGCTCCAGCACCTGGACGCCGAAGCCCTCGGTCCGCAGGCGCACGGCGCCGCGCGCGTCGGTCGCCAGGACGACGGGCCAGGCGGCGGCGAGCTTGCCCTCCCCGATGATCGTGGCGACGAAGCGGGCCATCTCCAGGGGCGTCGCCTCGCCCTGGCCCAGGGCCAGCCCCATCTCGCTGGGCCACCCGCGCGTGTCGAAGCCCAGCTTGCGGGCCAGCTCGATCAGCGCGTCGGGGCCGCCGGACTCCTGGAGGAAGCTGGCCGTCGCGATGTTCTGCGACCAGGCCAGGCCGTAGGACATCGTCGCCGTCGAGGTGTACTCGCCGCCGACGTTGCGGGGGTTCCAGCCGTTGGTGCCGGGGAAGGGCGCGCGGCTGTTGCGCAGGGCGCTGGCGGGCGTGTACTTCCAGGTGCCGTCGGGGTTCTTCTGGGACAGGGCCAGCGCGTAGACCAGCGGCTTGAGCGAGGAGCCGGGCTGGCGGCGGGCCTGGGTGGCGCGGTTGAAGTCGGTGGCGAGCTGCTGGCTGCCGCCGTGCACGGCGACCAGGTAGCCGGTGCGGCTGTCGACGACGGCGCCGGCGACCTCCAGCGGCTCCAGGCCGCGGCGCCCGACGGCGCCCTCCAGGTAGCGGATGCGCTGGGGCAGCAGGCTGTCGCTCTGGTCCTGGGCGACCAGGTCGAGCGCGGTCCACACGTCGAGGCCGGCGCCGTAGACCACCTGCGGGTCCATCGTCGCCTCCAGCCAGGAGCGCGTGGCCTGCAGGTAGCTGGGCCAGCCGTCCGCCGGGCGAGGGTGGGGGCTGGCGACGATGGGCTCGGCCAGCGCCTCGGTCACGTCCCAGCCAGCCTTGGCCATGCGGGCGAGGACCAGGTCGCGCCGCTCCTTTGCCCGGTCGGGGAAGCGGTCCGGCGCGTAGCGGGCGGGGGCAGGCAGGATGCCGGCCAGCGTGGCGGCCTGGGACAGGGTCAGGCCGTCGACGTCGACGCCGTAGTAGTGCCAGGCGGCGGCGCGGAAGCCGCAGATGCTGAAGCTGCCGTCCTGCCCCAGGTAGGGGGCGTCCAGGTAGATCTGGAGCACCCCCTCCTTGCCCAGGTGCCGATCGAGGGCGACGGCCGCGGCGGCCTCGCGCAGCTTGCGGTCGAGCGTCTTCTCCTTGTCCTGGCTCAGGTTGCGCACGACCTGCATCGACAGGGTGCTCGCACCCTGCTTGAAGCCGCCGCCCTGGCTGTTGATCCAGGCCGCGCGCAGCAGCCCGCGGACGTCGATGCCCGGGTGCTCCCAGAACTCCTCGTCCTCGGCGGCGACGATGGCGGCGACCAGCAGCTCGGGCGCCTCGGACAGCGGCAGGTGGACCCGGATCTCGGCGTCGGGGCCGAGCAGCCAGGCGCGGAGGTCCTCGCCGCGGAGCTGCCGGGCGACCTCCACGGCGTGCTCGACGGTGAGCGAGCCGGCCCG
>JAKLKF010000310.1 GCA_023150805.1 Myxococcota bacterium
GCTCGACTCGCCGGCCGCGAAGTTGAGCTTGGCCGCTGGATAGCTCGAGCCCGAGGTGCCGAAGTCCGTGGGGTCGGCGGTCACGTCGCCATGGGGCTCGACCACGTAGTCCACCGAGCCGGCGCGGGTGAGGTCGCCGACCCGGGTGACGGTCAGGCGCACCGACGTCTTTGCGCCCGCCGCCGAGCCCTCGTTGATGCTGGCACTGCCGCTGACGGCCACCCGGTACTCGTTGGGCAGATCGTCGTTGACCAGCGTGACCGTGGCACCGCCTTGGGTGGGCGAGGCGGTGACGATGTCGCCCTCGCCCAGCACGAGGGTGAGCGCTTCATCGGCTTCATGAAGCGCATCGCCGCTGGTGGTGAGCGTCACGGTGGCGGTGGCCGCCCCGGCGGCGAAGCTGGCCGTGCCCGAGGGCAGGGTGTTGCCGGCGAAGTCGCTGGCGGTGACGTCTCCGCCCACGCTCCAGGCGATGGTGGCCGCATCGCCGAGATTGCCGCCGCGGGTCAGGGTGAAGCTGTGGGTGAGCGTGGTGCCGGCGGCGCCTTCGTTGACGCTGGTGCGCGCGATGCTGGCCGTCACCAGGCCCTTGGGGTCGTCGCTGATGACGGTGGTGGCGGCCTGAGTGGGCGTGCCCAACCCGGCGCCCAGGCCGTTGACGGCCACCAGCCGGATGGTCAGGCT
>JAKLKF010000311.1 GCA_023150805.1 Myxococcota bacterium
GAGATCGAGGTCAATGTGGCCTACCGCTGGTTTCTCGGGCTGCGCCTGACGGACAAAGTGCCCGACGCCTCGACGCTGAGCCAGAACCGGCGTCGCCGCTTTGCCGGGACGGGGATCGAGCAAGACATCTTCGACACCATCGTCGAGCAGGCGATCGAACACAAGCTGATCGGTGGGCGGGTGCTCTACACCGACAGCACGCACCTGAAGGCAAACGCCAACAAGCGCCATTACGATTTGGTGGAGGTCGAGCAAACGCCTGCGGCCTATCTGGCCGAACTGGACGCCGCCGTGGATGCCGAGCGGGCCGCCGCGGGCCAGCGGCCGCTGCGCCGGGCGCAGGCGGCACCCGCGGGCTCGTCCGATGCGGGCCCCGATCGGGACGGAGGCGAGCACGGCGCGCCGGTCGCTCCATCCGAACCCACTTCGGATGCCGCCGCGGCGGACACCCGTCAGATAAAGCGCAGTACGGTCGATCCCGACGCGGGGTTCATGGTGCGCGACCAGAAGCCCGTCGGCTTCTTCTATCTGGATCACCGCACCGTCGATGGCGTGCACGCCCTGATCGTCGATACCCACGTCACCCCCGGCAACGTCAATGACGCCACGCCTTACCTTGAGCGCCTGGACCGGGCCCGCACGCGCTTCGATCTGAAGGTTGCGGCGGTGGGCCTCGATGCC
>JAKLKF010000312.1 GCA_023150805.1 Myxococcota bacterium
ATTCGCTTTGGTTTTGACTTAGTCAATCCTGTAGGAAACACGATCGACGTTTACCGCACCGATGAACACGGCGTCACCGTCGAACGAGTAACCAACATCTCGTTTCCAGGGTTCACTCGCCAGGTTGCACCAGGCGATCTGAAACGCATTCGTCGGGTCACAGGCCTCACTCCCGAGCGCGGGTACGATGCAGACGCGTTCTTCAGGAGTGCGGACCCGCTTCCTGCTCTGATCGACGAGTTCCGGGAGCCCCTATTTCGGCTTGCCGACGCGTAGGTGCCGGCTTGCCGTTGGAGCATCTCCCGGGACGATATCGACGCGCTGCAGCTGACGGCCGATGCGGCCGCAGCTGAACGCGGGCGTTATGCAGACGTGCCGCACGAAGACCACCTGGTGACCTTCTCGCCGCTGGCGACTCCTCCTGCACCGGCCGTCGCGGGCTAGAACCGGACGACACAATCAAGAGGCCCCGATGCTTTGGCAGCGCACTACCAAGAAGGACGCCACGGTTTGGATCGCTCTCGACGCGGACCTGAACCGAGTCAAGAACGGCGACGGGTTTTACATGATCCGCTATGACCCGTCAGCCGGTGCTCCAATCTACCTAGCGAAGCGCGGCATTACCCTTGACAAGACTTCGATGCCAGAGGAACTTCCCGATGGTGTC
>JAKLKF010000313.1 GCA_023150805.1 Myxococcota bacterium
ATGCGCAGTGCGTCGATGACGATGCTGCCGGCCATGTCGAACCGCAGGCTCCGGCCGATCACCTGGCGGCTGAACAGGTCGATCATCACGGCCAGGAACAGCCAGTCCTCGTCGGGGGGGTGTAGGTGATGTCGCCCGCCCAAACCTTGTCCGGCCGATCCACGCTGAACTCGCGATTGAGCAAGTTCGGCGCGATGGGCCGGTCGTGATTGCTGTCGGTGGTGACCTTGAAGCGACGCTCAAGTGCACGCCCGAGGCCTTCGCGACGCCGCCGCGTGCGGCCATCGGACCACGCTGATCGACCGCGGGCTGAACGTACTGCTGTTGGCTGCATGGACCGCTCGTCGCCCGCTGGCCTGGCGCTGGCTCTGGTCCTTGGTTCGCCTCCCCGGAAGCTGTTGGTCGTGCAGCATCCCGCTGCGCCCCTTTGGGCAGGTTCCCGCACGGCCCTTCTGGCGGTCGGTGGCGCAGTGCTCTGGAGGGCGGCGTCCTGCCGGGTTCTGCTCGGCTCTCTCCGGCTGGGCGCCGGGCGCTCCTTCCCGAGCGTCCACTTTTCTTTCAGGGCGCTTTCAGTGGGCCCCGTTCCGCTGGAAGCCAGCATTGGCGCCGCAAACCCAGGCCTCTGTGTGGAACCATTTCTTCAAACTACCCAGCCGGCTGCCCCG
>JAKLKF010000314.1 GCA_023150805.1 Myxococcota bacterium
GGTGTACGTCTACTGGCTGCAGGACAAGACGCCGGAGAGCGACGAGACCTTCACCATTGCCCTGCGCAACGGGGTGAACGCGGCCGTGTCGGCCACCCAAGGCGCCGTGCAGGTCACCATCGTCAACGACGACGCGCTGCCCACCCTGGCCATCGCCGCCAGCGCCACCCAGGTCAGCGAGGGCGCCGACGGCCTGACCACCGTCAGCATCGACATCACCCGCACGGGCAACACCAGCGCAGCCGCGTCGGTGCAATGGACGCTGGACGGCTCGGGCGCGAACCCCGCAAACGAAGCCGACTTCGGGGTCGACCAGGCCATGAGCGGCAGCGTGAGCTTCGCTGCGGGCCAGACCCGCCAGACCATCACCGTGCAGGTCCAGGGCGACACCGCCGTCGAGCCCACCGAAGCCTTCACGCTGACGCTCGCCTCACCGGTGGCCGCAGCCCTGTCGCCCACGGCGTCGAGCGTCACGGTGCAGATCGCCAACGACGACGCCAGCCAGCGCACCATCGCCGGCACGGCCGCCGCCAACGAAAAGCTCACGCTGCATGGCGAGCGGGCCGACTACGCCATCGGCTACGACCCCGGCAGCGGCCATGTGCGGATCGTCGACTCGGTGGCCGGGCGCGACGGAGAGATCGACCTTGTCGATGTC
>JAKLKF010000315.1 GCA_023150805.1 Myxococcota bacterium
CCACCAGCGCCGAGTGCGCCGGCGAGGGCATCGTGTTGCGGTTGGGGTGGTTGTAGCGGCGGCTATAGGTGGTGCAGCGAAAGTGCGCGCAAAACGCCTCCCACTGCGGCGCCCAGGACTCCCAGTCGCCCATCACGCCGTGCACGAAGATCAGCGGCGCGCCGGCGCCGCCCTGCGCGTAGTGCAGTTCGACGCCGGAAGGCAGCGCCGCGCACTGCACGGGCGCCTCGAATCGCTTCGACAGCACTGCTGCGCCACTCACTCGAGCTTCAGGCCAGTGGCCAGCGCGCGATAACGCTCGTCCTCAGCCGCCAGGAAACGGCCGAATTCGGCCGCCGTCTGGTAGGGCACGGCCATGTCGCCGAGCTTGGCGCGGCGCTCGGTGAACTCGGCGTCGGCGAGGACGGCCTGCACGGCCTTGCTCAGCCGATCGACGACCGGGGGTGGCAGGTTCGCGGGGCCGGCGATCGCGGCCCAGATCGCGACGTCGACCCCTTTCACCGACGTCGATTCGTTCACCGTTGGGAGGTCAGGCGCCGACGAGGGTCGCTTGTCGGCCAGCACGCCGAGCATCGCAAGCTTGCCTGCGCGCACCTGCGCGAGCGCAGCCGGCAGCGTGAGCACGCCCAAGTCCAGTTGGCCGCCCAACAGATCGTT
>JAKLKF010000316.1 GCA_023150805.1 Myxococcota bacterium
GGCGAGGTTGTAGCTGAAGATGCGGTCGAGCTTGAGCTCACGGTCCTCCTGGGCGAAGCGGTTCTCCTGCGCCCCGCGGCCGAAGTAGGCGGCGACGACCTCGTGGGCGGGCCAGGCCTCGACGGGCAGCCGCAGCGCGGCGAACAGCTCGTACTGCCACCCGTCGATGACCCTGCCGTGCTCGGCCTCGCCCTGCCGGGGCAGGCGGCTGATGACCACCCGCACGTCCAGGGGCTCGTAGCAGGAGCCGTCGGGCCGTCGCGCCTCCCGGCCCGGCCGCAGGGTGACCGTGCCCAGCTCGAGCGCGGAGCGAACGGGCCCGGAGCCGGAGTCCGGTACCTTGTGCCAGGTGCCGGTGGCGATGGTCTGACGGACATCGGGCTGGTCGAGCAGGCACAGTCGGTTCAGGCGGGTCAGCCCCGGCTGGCCGGCCTCATCGAGCAACGTCAGCGCGGGCACGCCGCCGAACTCGCCGTCCATGCGGATCAGCACGCGCTCTCGGGGGTGGGCGAGCGCCTGCGCGAGGTTGCCAGCGACCTCGACCGCGGAGGCCAGGGACGCCAGGCCGTCCCCGTTCCCAGGGCTCACCCGTGCGTCCAGCCACAGCCCGGAGCCGGAGTGCTGCAGGGCCGACCGGCTCACCTGCACCTCCCCTC
>JAKLKF010000317.1 GCA_023150805.1 Myxococcota bacterium
CTCGATGAGGCGCAGGCGGGGCAGGCCGGCGAGGCGGGCGGCCTCGACGGTGAGGGCCCGGGCGCCTTCGTCGAAGGAGGCCGGGATGGTGAGCACGAGGTCCTGCTCGGCCAGCGGGTGGCCGGCGAACTGGGCGTCCCAGGCGGCCCGCACGTGGGCCAGGTAGCTGGCGCTGGCGGCGAGGGGCGACACCTTGGCGACGTCGTCCGGCGCGCCCCAGGGCAGGATCGCCGCGCTGCGGTCGACGCCCGGGTGCGACAGCCAGCTCTTGGCGCTGGCCACCAGCCGGCCCGGCACCCGGGCGCCGAGGTCGCGGGCGTAGCGGCCGATCACCGCGTCTTCAGCGGCTCCGGCCCAGGGCAGCGCGAGCGAGGCCGGGTCGAGCTCGCCCGCGGCCGGGTGGTAGCGCACCGAGGGCAGCAGCGGCTGCGGGGCGACTTCGCCAGGGCCGGTGAGCTGGGGGATCTCCAGCAGGCGGATGGCGTCGTCCCCCGCCGCCGCATAGGCCACGACGGTGTTGCTGGTGCCCAGGTCGATGCCGATGAGGTAGGCGCTCATGCTTGTGCCCGCTGCACTGCGTTACGCCTGACCGCGCACGTCGAACTCCACCTTCCAGCGCTCGCTGCCGCCCACCGGCAGGGCTTCGAGCTGGAGG
>JAKLKF010000318.1 GCA_023150805.1 Myxococcota bacterium
GGTTGCGGAACTCCCGCAGGCGCTGCGCCACGGTCTGCGCGGCATCCGTCTGCCCGTTCTGGGCCAGGTAGCGGGCCCAGGCCATCATCAGCCGGGTGTCGAGCAGGTAGTGCGGCGCGCGCCGGAAGGCCAGCGCCGTGCCGGCCAGCCGTTGGTCGTGGGTGGCCGCGGCGTAGTCGGCGTGATGGGCATACAGCACGCTGCGCTGGCCATCGGCGATGCGCGACTCCAGCGAACCGGCACCCTCGCCAGGGGCGTAGATCACCACCACGCGCTGGTAGTCCAGCATCGCCAAGCCACCGCCCAGCGTGACCGCCACGCCCAGCAGCGGGGCCAGCCAGGGGGCGCGTCCGCGGTCCCGATCGGGGTCGGGCGCGGCACCGGCGATTGACGCATCATCGGCAGCGTCGTTGCTGCCCAGCGCATAGCCCCAGGCGCAGGCCGCGGGCAGCAGGAAGTAGGCGTACCACAGCGGGTACTCCACCATGCTGTGCACGCCGATGAGCACCACCATCATCCAGGCCGTCATCGCGGTCGTGCCGCGCTCGCCGCCCGCCGCGCGGGCGCGGCGCCAGCCCTGCCACAGCGCGTAGCCGAGCAGCGCCATCACCGCCGTGGCCAGGGGCACGCCCAACTCGGCCAGCATCTGCA
>JAKLKF010000319.1 GCA_023150805.1 Myxococcota bacterium
GAGACCTTCCCGTCGCCGTCGTCGAGCATGTAGGAGCGGTCCGCGGCGAGCGCGATCTCCAGCAGGGACCCGGCGAAGCAGGAGCCCCCGTCGACGACGGCGAACAGGGACTTCGCGGTGAGGTCGAGCCGGCGCAGCGTCCGCGCCATGTTCAGGACCACCTCGTCGGCGAACCAGTCCTCCTTCCGCGCCGCCTCCAGGGCCGCGTCCCAGGCGAGCACCGCCGCCGGGTCGCCGGAGGTGCGCAGCAGGACGAGGCCGATCTCGAGGTGGTTGACCCGCAGGCGCAGCAGGGCGTCGTCCAGCTCCCTGAAGGCGCGGAGCGCCCAGAGCCCCGCGCCCTCGGCGCGCATCGCGGCGCCGCCCGCGGGGGGCGGCCCCCCCGGGCCCTTCACGGTGAGCGTCGCCGTCCGCGCGCGGCGGTCGAGCTCGAGCGTCACGTGGCGGTACCGGACCGCGTCCGCCTCCTCCGCGGGATCGAGGGCGTCGAGGGCCACGCCGGCCCCCCTCCTCGACGGCTTCTCCGCCGCCGCCCTCGCGGCCAGCGCCTTCGCCCGCGCCGCCACCGCGGCCTCGAACCGGCTCTTCGGGACGACCTCGTCCACGAGCCCCCACTCCTCGGCCCGCTTCCCCTTGATCCCCTCGGCCA
>JAKLKF010000031.1 GCA_023150805.1 Myxococcota bacterium
GCAAGCGGTTCCCCCCTGACCTGCCTCGTCGCAGTCGGGCCTTCGCTCCTTCGTCGCTCTCGGCCCGACCACTCCTCGCCAGGTCACCCCCCTCCACGCCGCTTCCAGCGGCGGGCGCTGCGCGCCCCTGATCTCCTCCTCCCTCGCGAAAGCTCGGGAGGAGGAGATCAGGCGCCCCGGCGCAAGCCGCCGCGGAGGAGCTGGCCGGCGAAGACCAGCCGCCGCCGCGCGCGGGCGCGCAGGTCCTGGTCCAGGGCGCGGCGCCGCACGGCGAAGGCCAGGGTGCGGCAGCGCTCCCGGCACTGGCGGCGCACCGGGTCGGCGTAGAAGGAGGCGATCTTCTCGCTGCCCATCCCCGGGGTCGACAGCCACCGCGGCAGGTGCTCCTGGCACAGGCGCACGGCGTCGGTCAGCACGTTGTCCAGGCCCGTGCCCGCGGCCGGGCACGAGGTCCCGGCGGCGTCGCCGACCACGACCAGGCCCGACCGGTCCAGGTCGACCAGGTCGAAGAGATCGGACTGCCGCACGCGCACGGCCCCCACCCGCCGGCTGGGCCCGAGCATCCGCTCCAGGTCGGGCATGGCGGGGCGCAGGGCGGCGAGCGGGTCGGCGCGCAGCGCGTCGAGCCAGGGGTCCTGCAGGGCGCGGTACAGGAACAGGTTGGCGCGCATGCGCCCGGCGATGGGGAAGAGGGTCAGGTAGGCGATGCGGGCGTCGGGCCGGTCGGGGTACCAGGTCAGGGCGGGGACGGGGAAGCCCGACGGCAGCTCGGACTCCAGGTCGAAGCCCACGCACAGCGAGTGCCCCGGCGAGCAGACCTCGCGCCGCAGGCCCAGGTGGTCGGGCAGGGCCCGGCTGAGCCCGGTGGCCAGCACGACCAGGCGGGACCGCAGCGTCCGGCCGTCCTCCAGCTCGACCTCCTGCCGGTCCGGCCCGGTGCGCAGGTCCACCACCTTTCCCACCTCCAGGCGGGCCGATCCCCCCACCTCGCCGCGGAAGGCGTCGACCAGGTCGGGGTAGCGGAAGTCGAGCTGCGGCACGGCCCGGCGCTCGACGACCCGGCCGTAGCGCACGATCCACAGCGCGCCCGCCGGGGTGGACACCCGCCGCAGGGCCGGGCCCAGGCCGGCCTGGTCGGCCAGCGTCACCTGGTGTCCTTCCAGCTTCTCGCAGCGGAAGTCGGGCGGGGCCGCGGCGCGGGGGTCGACCAGCACGGTGGGCACGCCGCGGTGGCCGAGCATGGCCGCCACGGCCGCGCCGGCCGCACCGGCGCCGACCACGATCACGTCGGGGTGGGGGTCCTGGGCTGGGGACACGTCGGGATCCTCGCGCCGATCTCTGGCGGCCACACACCAGAAACTCAGCTCTTTCGCCCACCCTACCTCATTCGATGCGGACCTCCGCCCGCGGAGGTACCCCCGGGGCTACCCTGGCACACCAACCCCGCGCGGGACCATGCACCTCGACCTGCTCCTCGCCGACCTGGCGATCGTCTTCCTCGCCGGCGTCTTGTCCGTGCTGGCCCTGGGAAGGCTGGGGCTGCCGCCGGTCGTGGGCTTCCTCGTCGCCGGGCTGCTCATCGGCCCGCACGCCCTGGGGCTGGTCGACGACCCGCACGTCATCGAGGTGATGGCCGAGCTGGGCGTGGCCTTGCTGCTGTTCACCATCGGCCTGGAGTTCTCGCTCGACCGGCTGCGCCGCATCGGCCGCCTGGTGGCGGTCGGCGGCACCCTGCAGGTCGGGCTGACGGTCGCGGCGGCGGTGGGCGGCGCCTTCGTGCTGGGCGAGCGGGTCTCCGAGGGCGTGTTCTGGGGCTACCTGGCCGCCCTGTCCAGCACCGCCATCGTCCTGCGGCTGCTGGCCGACCGCGGCGAGCTGGACGCGCCCCACGGGCGCTTCGTGGTCGGCGTGCTCATCTTCCAGGACCTGTGCATCGTCCCGATGATGCTGACGGTGCCGCTGCTGGGCGGGCAGGGGGCGTCGGTGTCGGACCTGGCGCTGGTGCTGGGCAAGGCCGCCGCCGTGGTGGTCGGCGTGGTCGTCGGCGCGCGGATCGTCGTGCCGCGCCTGCTCGGGCTGGCGGCCCGGGCCCGCAGCCGCGAGGTCTTCGTGCTGACCGTCTTGCTGGTGGCCTGCGCGGTGGCCTGGGCGACGGCCACCATGGGCCTGTCGATCGCGCTCGGCGCCTTCCTGGCCGGCATCGTGGTGGCCGAGACCGAGTTCGTGCACCAGGTGCACAGCGAGGTGAGCCCCTTCCGCGACGCCCTGGCCAGCCTGTTCTTCGTCTCGGTCGGCATGCTGCTGGACCCCTCGGTCCTGCTGGAGCGGCCCGTCCAGGTCTCGGGCCTGGTGCTGCTGCTGGTGGGCGGCAAGCTGCTGCTGGCCGCGCTCGCCGTGCTGCTGATGCGCTTCCCGGCCCGGGTGGCGCTGCTCTCGGGCCTGTCGCTGGCCCAGGTCGGCGAGTTCTCCTTCGTGCTGCTCCGGGCAGGCGAGGGGGCCGGCATCGTCGACCAGCGGGCCGCCGCGACCTTCCTGGCGGCCAGCGTGGTCACCATGATCGCCGCGCCCCTGCTGGTGGCGTGGAGCCCGCGCCTGGCGGCCGGCGCTCGGCTGCTCCGCCCGCTGGAGCGCCTGCTGGCCGTGCGGCAGACCGAGGCGCAGACCGCCCAGGACGAACCCCTGCGCGACCACGTGGTCGTGGCCGGCATGGGCCTGGGCGGCCGCACCCTGGTCGGCAGCCTGCGGGCCGCCCGGGTGCCCTACGTGGCCCTGGAGCTGAACCCCGAGACGGTCATCGCCGAGCGCGCCGCGGGCCGCAACGTCCGCTACGGCGACGTCACCAGCGCCGAGGTGCTGGAGCAGGTGGCCTGCGTCGCCCACGCCCGCCAGGTCGTGCTGCTCCTGTCGGACGTCGAGGGCGCCCGGCGCGCGGCGCGCATCCTCCGCGGCCGCTTCCCGCACGTGCCCGTCCTGCTGCGCGTGCACCGCCTGGAGCGAGACGGCGCCGCGGTCGACGAGGAGGGCTGCCAGGTGATCGCCGAGGACCACGAGGCGGCGGTCGAGATCGTCGAGCGCGTGCTGCGCGCCACCGGCGCTTCGGGCGCCCTGCTGGCCGCCGCGGTCGCCGCCGCCCGCACCGCCCGCAGCGACGTCGGCCTGCCCCTGGTCTCGGCGGCGGGGGCGTCGGGCAGCCTGCACGTGCACGCCGTCACGCTCGCGCCCACCGACCACGCGGTGGACCAGACCCTGGCGGGGCTCTCGCTCCGCGCCGAGACCGGGGCGCTGGTCGTCGCCCTCGGCCGCGACGGCCAGGTCCTGCCCTCGCCCGGTCCGCACCAGGCCCTGCAAGCCGGCGACGTCGTCTTCCTGCTCGGCAGCGACGCGCAGATCACGGCCGCGACCGGAAGACTCGCCCTGGGACCAGACGCCGCGGCCCCCCTGCCGGCCGCCGCCGATCCCCTGTAGGGGGCGACCATGGACTTCGTCACCTCGGTCATCCTCCCCCTGGTCGTGCTCGCCGTCGCCTTCATCGGCATGCAGGTCTTCCTGGCCTGGCGCATGAAGCGCATGGAGGGCGCGCCCGCGCCCCAGGTCGGCGGCGACGCCGGGCAGCGCATCGCCGGCGGCGAGTCGGCGCTGTTCTACTTCTACAGCCCCCAGTGCGGCGCCTGCCGCACGATGACGCCCGTCGTCAAGGAGCTGGCCGGCCAGGGCCCCGGCGTCTTCGCGGTCGACATCACCCAGGACATGGACACGGCCCGCCGCTTCGGCGTGCTGGCCACCCCGACGACGGTGGTGGTGAAGCAGGGCACGGTCGCCCAGGTCCTGGTCGGCGCCCAGAGCCCCGACCGCCTGCGGGCGCTGGTGCCCGGGGCGATGGCGCCGGCCTGAGGGGCCGGGCGGAGGGGCCGGCCCCCTACCGCCCCCAGGACTCCGGCACCGGCGAGGAGGGCGGGCCCAGCAGGGTCGGGTCCGGATCGGCGCCGGTCAGGCTCTCCAGGAAGGCCACGACGCTGGCGATCTGGGCGTCGTCCCAGTCCAGCGGCACCAGCAGCTCCTCGCGGTGGCCCCAGGCCGGCTCCTGGTCCAGCTCGCTGTAGAAGCGCACCACGTCGGTCAGGGTCGAGAGCTGGCCGCCGTGCATGTAGGGTGGGCTCAGCGCCACGTTGCGCAGGCTGGGCACCTTGAACTGGCCCACCTGGTCGGGACCCTGGACCAGGTAGCCCAGCTTGTACAGCGCCGCGTCCGGGTCGTCGCTGAAGGCGCCCAGCCCGTTGAAGGGGTCCGCCAGCACGACGGCGATGCCGTCGTAGCGCCCCAGGTCGTCCTTGCGGGTGCCGGGCACCCAGGCCAGGCCGACGTTGTGGAAGCTGTGGTTGCTGAAGGTCGGGCCGGCGTGGCAGAAGTGGCAGTTGCCCTGGCCGCGGTACAGCTCGAAGCCGGCGATCGCCTCCTGGCTGATGGCGGCGAGCTTGTCGGGGTCGCCGTCCTGCAGGCCCTCCACCCAGCGGTCGAAGGGCGCGTCGCCCCGCACGAGCTGCCGCTCGTAGGCGGCGATGGCCTTTCCCACGTGGGAGAAGACCAGGTCGACGGCGTGGCGGTCCTCCTCGGTCATGCCGGCCCAGGCCTGGTCCAGCGGGTCGTCGGGGTCGCCGGTGGGCTTGCCCTGGGCGGGGAAGCGGGCGCCGTCCGACAGGTCGGGCAGGGCGCCGAAGATCCCCTCGTAGGCGGTGCGCAGCAGCGGGTCGTCGGCGACCAGGTGCGCCACGGCCAGCCGGCTGGTCGCCTGCTCGGCCTCGTCCTCGATGGGCTTGAGCGCCTGGGCCCAGTGGCTGTCGGCGCGCCCGTCCCAGAACATCCAGTCGTTCCAGGCCGTGTTCCACACCGTCGGCGCGTGGCGGGTGGTCGTGCCCGCGGCCTGGGAGAAGGCCAGGCCGTCGCCGAAACCCAGGGTGGGATCGTGGCAGGTGGCGCAGGAGTGGGCGCCGCTGCCCGACAGCCGCGTGTCGTAGAACAGCCAGCGCCCGAACCACGCGGCGTCAGGATCGTCGGCCCAGGCGTTCGTCGGCTCGGCGGGCACGGCCGGCAGGGGCGAGTGCTGCGCCGCCAGGGCCAGCAGGGGGTCGGCGCCCCCGTCTCCGGCCCCCCCGCCGTCGGCGCCCCCGTCCATGGCCGGTCCGCTGTCGGCGCCGTCGTCGGGGGCGGCGCAGGCCAGCAGCAGGGCGGCGAGGACCGTGGACAGGGGGGTCTCCGGGACGATTCGTGCCAGGAAGGGGTGCGGCGAACCGCCGCGGGAACGATATCCTGCCCCGTGTCCCCTCCCCAAGGAGTCCCCGTGTCGCCTCTCGCCATCGCCCTCCTGCTCGCCTGCGCCGACAAGGGCGGCGACGACAGCGGCTCTCCCGCGGACGGCGGCGCCACCGACGGCGGCGGCACCACCGACGGCGGCGGCACCACCGACGGCGGGACCGCCAGCGAGCTGCAGGTGCTCGACGTCACCGCGACCGTCAGCGAGCACGTCGTCACCGTCGTGCGCGTCTCGTGGACCACGGCCGAGGAGACCACCGGCTGGGTCGAGTTCGGCGAGACCTCCGCCTACGGGCTCACCACCGCGACCACGGCGGCCGGCACGACGCACGAGGCGCTGCTGGTGGGCATGCCGGCCGACACCGAGGTCCACTTCCGCGTGCACGTCGAGGGCGCCGGCAGCAGCGGCCAGAGCGAGGCGCTCACGATCACCACCGGCAGCCTGCCCAGCGGACTGCCCACCTTCTCGGTCACGGGCGACCCGGCCACCCAGTGGAGCTACCAGGTCATCCCCACCCAGGGCACCTCCTACGCGGTGGTGATGGTGGACGCCCAGGGGCGGATCGTCTGGTACGACCAGCTCCCGGCCGAGGGCAACCTGATGCGGGCCGTCCTCTCCCACGACCGCCAGCACATGATCTACTGCCTGGCCGGACCGCAGAACGACCTGGCCAGCGGCAGCGTCGAGTGGGTCAGCCTGGACGGCGCCGAGCGCACCAACGTGCCCTTCCCCTACATCGACCACGACATGGTGGAGCTGCCCGACGGCACCATCACCGGCATCGTGGTGACCCAGGCGCCCGAGGGCAGCCCCTACGTCGGCAAGACCGCCGACCGCCTGGTCGAGCTCTCGCCCGACGGCACCCTGCGCGAGATCTGGAGCGCCTGGGACCAGGTCGACTTCTCCAAGGCGCACGTCGACCACGAGTTCAACATGACCCACGGCAACGGCCTGGACTACGACCCGGTCGAGGACGTGTACTACATGTCGGCCAAGGCGCTCGGCACCATCTTCAAGATCGACCGGGCGACGGGCGAGACGATCTGGCAGCTCAACGGCATGCTCAACCAGTTCGCCTTCCCGAAGGGCACCGAGATCGTGCAGATGCAGCACCAGTTCCAGCTGCTGCCGGACGGGATCCTGATCTTCGACAACGGGCCCCAGGACCGCGGCTACTCGCGCGTGGTCGAGCTGGAGCTGGACCAGGACGCCCTGACGGCCGAACAGACCTGGGAGTACATCCGCGACCCCAGCGTCTACGTCTTCGCCAAGGGCGACGTGCACCGCTTCGACGACGGCACCACCCAGGTCGTCTGGTCCGCCAGCGGCGAGATCCAGAACGTCGACGACGCCGGCACCGTCCACTGGCAGCTCAACACCGAGCTGGGCCAGGCGATCACCTTCGTCCAGGTGCTCGACAACCTCTATGTCCGCTGAGCCCGCGGCCCTGGCCCTGTTCCTGCTGCTGGCCTGCGGCACCGGATCCGACGACGACAGCGGCGCGACGGGCGACGGCGGGGCGACCGGCGACGGCGGCGGCGGCGCGGACGGCGGGACCGACGGCGGCGCCCCCACCGACGGCGCCGTGCTGCTGACCGACGCGCACAACTACAGCTTCTCGGGCGTGCTCGACGGCCCCTCCTTCCCGCTGGCCGAGCTGGCGGACAGCACCATCTCCTGGGGCGGGCTGACCGAGGACCTGCAGTGCCACGCCCTGGACCCGGTCGCCGACATCGACAACGTCGCGCTGATGGTCTTCCCCTACCTGACCGAGCAGGAGGTGGAGCAGGGTCTGTCCACCGACACGCTCGAGCAGGTCGACGTGGCGGTCTACCTGTCCGTGGAGCCCGGCGACGCCACCGAGATCCACCTGTCGGATCTCACCTTCTTCGGCACCCAAGCCGACATCCAGACCGAGTTCGAGGCCGGCAGCGGCGCCTGGCTGGTGGTGTTCACGACGGGCGACACGGTCGGCGTCGGCAGCCGGATGATCGCGTTCCTGACGCCCACGCCGGGCGAGACGGCGACGCACGCCGAGGTGACCGACGGCTGCGAGGTGCTCGACGTCGACGTCTCCATCGACCACGCCGAGCCGGTGCTCGTCGACGAGGGGGAGGCCGGTGCCCTCGACTGGTCGGGCCTGACCCTGACCGCCCAGGGCCAGCCCTTCGAGCCGCTCTCGGTCAGCGAGATCCTGGTCGCCCGCTACGACACGCAGACGGTCGCCGACCTGGAGGCCCGCTTCCTGGACATCGAGCTGCTCGCCGACGGCCTGTGGACGATGCCCCACCAGAGCGGGACCTCGGCCGATCTCTCGGGCCTGGTCGACGCCCAGGGCGCGCCCTTCCCGGGATGGCAGGCCGGCGGCACCTGGCTGCTCGCCCTGCGCTGCGGCACCTGCCCCAACCCCGCGCCTCTGTTCCTGGCGGTGGTGCAGCCGGGGTAGAGCCCCTGCGCTACGCTCCGCCCCTCCCGCCCGCGCGGAGCCCCTGTGCACCTCCCCTCGCTGCTGGTCACCCTCGCCCTGCTGCTCGCCCACCCCGCGCCGGCCGGCGAGGCCCGCCCGCTGCCCGCCGCGGCGACCGGCCTGGACGAGGAGGTGGCGCTCACCAACCGCTTCTTCGACGCCGGCTACAGCTACTGCGACGCGCGGGTGCTGGCGCACCACTGGGGCCAGGAGCTGTGGGAGAGCAAGGTGCGCGCCGGGCGGACGGTGGCCCGCAACGGCTCGGCGCGCCTGCGCGTGGACCTGGGCGCCGCCCGGGCCCGCGTCGGCCGGGGGGAGATCGCGCCCTGCGAGTTCCATGACACGGGCTTCGAAGCCGAGCAGGCCCAGGCGCTGGCCACGCTGTGGGGGGTGGGCACGCAGCAGGCCAAGGCGAAGGTCGCCTGGGCCGCCAGCACGGGCGACGCCGAGTCCGTGCACGCGGCCCTGGCCGCCGCGGGCGCCTCGACGCCGACGCCCGCGGCCGAGGATCGCGACCACCTGGCCACCTTCCTGGCCTCGGACACCTACGACTGCTGCCACGCCCGGATGGTCGGCGCCCTGTGGGGCGGCGACGTGCGCGAGGCCAAGGCGACCATCGGCCTGAAGCTGGACATGGGCTGGACCGACAGCCTGGCGATGCTGCTGGACCGGGCGCGGCAGAACGCCCAGCAGGTCCCGGCGGCGCGCTGCACCTTCCAGGAGTCGCCCTACCTGTACGAGGACGCCGCGGCGCTGGCGCGGCTGTGGGGCGTCGACACGGCCCAGGCCAAGGCGCGGGTCGAGCAGAAGTACCTGGACGGCACCGAGGCGGTCATCCGCCAGGAGCTGGCCCGGGCCGGTCGTCGGTAGTCCGCGCGGCGACCGCGGGCCGGATCAGTCGCAGTAGCCCTGGCCGTAGGCGGCCATCGCGTCCGCGCAGGACCCCTGGTTCTCCACGTCGACGATGCCCGTGCCCAGGGAGGAGAGCTGGGCCACGAAGGCGTCGATCTCGTCGGCGTCCAGGTGATCGTCGGCCGCCAGCCGCAGGCTGTGGCCGCCCTCGTCCTGGCCCGTGAGCGCCGCGAGCGCGGCGAAGCCCGACAGGTCGGCCAGGGCGCACATGCCGGTCAGGGTCAGGCTGCCGGCGCTGGCCAGCGCGGGGAAGTCGGCCAGGGTCTCGCAGGTGTCCTGCAGGTGCAGCGCCCCACCCACGGTCGTGAGCGCCGGCGCCCCCAGGTAGGACAGGTTGCGGGCGCCCACCAGCCGCAGGTCCCCGGTCACCTCGACCAGGTCGGTGAGCAGCACCTCGACCAGGTACCAGGTCGTGACCGCGTCGCCCTCGGCGCCCACCTGCAGGCCGCCCAGGTGGGTCGCCGCGGGCAGCCGCAGGATCAGCAGCTTCTCCATGTCGCGCACCACGACCTCGCCACCGACCCGCTGCAGCGCGTAGAAGCTGGCGACCTGCTGGGTCGGGTTGTCCTCGATCACCAGGTCGCCGCCGACCTCGATCAGCGCGCGCAGGCCCTCGACGTAGCCCAGGTTCGGGTGGTGGCTGATGCGCAGGTCGCCGCCGACCCGCTGCAGCGCGTAGAGCTCGATGTCGCCGGTGACGTGGGGCGGGGCGGCCACCGGCTCCCGGCCATCGGCCTCGCTGTCCCCGGTGATCACCAGGTCGCCGTCCACCTCGCAGAGACAGCCGATCCCGTCCAGCTCGGTGATCGGGTCCTCCTGCCCGCCGACGTCGACCACGAGATCGCCCCGCACGGCGTTCCAGCTCTCGCAGAAGCTCGCCAGCTCGGCCTGCGTGTCGATGAACACCGAGGCGTCCTCGCGCCAGGTCAGGCTGGCGCAGTCGCCGCTGGTGCCGCCCCCGTCGCTGCCGCCCCCGTCGCTGCCGCCCCCGTCGCCGCCGCCCCCGTCCGCCGCCCCCCCGTCGGAGGCGCCCCCGTCGGCGGCTCCCCCGTCGGCGGCTCCCCCGTCGGTGGCGCCGTCCTCCCCCGAGTCGGAGGGACCGGCGCAGCAGAGCAGGAGGGCGAGCAGCATGGCGCGCAGGCTATCGCGGGCTGGCGCCCGAGGGAGGGGCGGTGTACCCCTGGGGCCCGACCGGAGCGCCTGTGCACCTCGTCCACGCCCGCGGCATCGAGAAGGCCCACGGTGGCCGCGCCATCCTGCGCGGCGTCGACCTCTCCGTCGACCCCGGCGAGCGGATCGGCCTGGTCGGCCCCAACGGCTGCGGCAAGTCCACGCTGCTGCGCATCCTGGCCGGCGAGGAGCCCGCCGACCACGGCGTCATCGACCACCAGGGCACCTTCGCGATGCTCAGCCAGGTGCCCCACCTGCCCGGCCGCACCGTGCAGGACGCGCTGGACGAGGCCGTCGCCTGGCACCGGGAGCTGCTGGCCACCTGGGAGGCGGCCGTCGCGGCCCACGACGTGGAGCGGGCCGGCGCCGCGCAGGACCGCCTGGACCGCGAGGGCTGGGTCATCGCCCACAAGGTCGACGCCGTCGCCGAGAAGCTGGCCTGCCCGCCGCGCGACGCCCTGCTCTCCCGCCTGTCCGGCGGCGAGGCCCGCCGCGTGGCCCTGGCCCGCGTGCTGCTCCAGCAGCCCGACCTGCTCATCCTGGACGAGCCGACCAACCACCTCGACGCCGACACCTGCGAGTGGCTGCAGGGCCTGCTCACCGGCTGGCGCGGCGGCGTGCTGCTGGTCACGCACGACCGCTACCTGCTGGAGGCCGTCGCGACCCGCATCGTCGACATCGACGACGGCGTGGGCGTGCCCTACGAGGGCAGCTACACCGACTACCTGATCGGCCGCGCCGAGCGGCAGGCCCAGCTCCGCCTGGCCGAGGACCGGCGCCTGGCCCTGATCGCCCGCGAGGCCGAGTGGGCCAGCCGCTCACCGGCCGCGCGCACCACCAAGCAGAAGGCCCGCCTGCTGCGCCTGGAGGCCCTGCAGTCCGTCCGCCCCATCAAGCGCGAGGAGCAATTCCAGCTCGACCTGCGCACCGGCTTCCAGAAGGGCGGCAACCTGCTGGAGCTGCACGGCGTCTGCAAGCGCTACGGCGCGCGCACCATCCTGGACCGGGTCGACCTGGTCCTGCGGCCCGGCGAGACCGTCGGCGTGCTGGGCCCCAACGGCGCCGGAAAGTCGACGCTCCTGTCGATCCTGGCCGGCCGGCTCTCCCCCGACAAGGGCCAGGTCGTGCGCGCCCCGCGCCTGGACGCGGCCATACTCGACCAGGAGCGGACCGGGCTGGACCCCTCGCTCACCGTCTGGGAGGCCGCCGGCGACGGCAACGACCACGTGGTCGTCGGCGACCGCAGCGTGCACGTCGCCAGCTTCCTGGGCCGCTTCCTCTTCCCCAAGCAGACCCACGACCAGAAGGTGTCCAAGCTCTCCGGCGGCGAGCGCGCCCGCCTGCTGCTGGCGCGGCTGATGCTGCACGGCGCCAACCTGCTGCTGCTCGACGAGCCGACCAACGACCTGGACCTGCTGACCCTGCAGGTCCTGGAGGAGGCCCTGCTCGACTTCGACGGCGCCGCCGTGGTGGTCACCCACGACCGCGCCTTCCTGGACCGGGTCTGCGACCGCGTCCTGGCCTTCGAGGGGGACGGCCGGGTCGTCGCCTACGCCAGCCGCCAGCAGCACCTGGCCGCCATCGCCCAGGCCGCCGCCGAGCGCAGCCCCGCCCCCGTGGTCCCGCCCCCCCGCAGCGCCCCCGCCACGCCGAAGCCCGCGGCGCGCAAGCTCAGCTACAAGGAGCAGCGGGAGCACGAGGCGCTGCCCGGCCAGATCGAGGCCCTGGAGGCCGAGCTGGCCCGGCTGGGCGAGGAGCTGTCCGACCCGGCCACCTGGCAGGGCGGGGGAGAGCAGGCGCGCGCCCTGTCGGCCCGGGCCGAGGCGCTGCCGGCGGAGATCGACGCGTTGATGGCGCGGTGGGCCGAGCTGGAGGAGCGCGCCTGAGGCGGGAGGGGCCCGGCGGATCAGCCGCGGGCGACGACGGCGCGGGAGAGGGCCAGCACGCGGCGCACGGGCGAGGCGACGAGCTGGTGGGCGGCCTGGTCGACCTGGGAGATCTCCCGGTCGGTCCAGGGCAGCGAGGCGATGGTCAGCGCGGCGGAGGCCAGCAGGCCCAGGGACAGCCCGGTCGAGAGCAGCAGGTCGAGCACGGCCGGGTCGAGGGTGGGCAGGACGTTCATGGGGACCTCCTGAACAGGTGTCCAGAATCTACTGCACTGGTGTACAGCCCGTCAACCGCTGAGATTGGACATTTTCTGTCCGCATCGGGGGCTTGCGGGTCGCGGCGCCTTGTGGCAGGAGAACAGGAGCCCCGGCCCGCCCGGAGGACGCCGATGGGAGACCCGTTGGCCCCGCGCCCGGGAGGGAAGGCGACGCGGGGCGGGGGATGGGGAGGGTGGCGACCGGGCCGGGCGGGCCGAGGAGTCGCCCGTGGGACGCGGCCCCGCGGGCGGCGATTCGAGCCCGCTCGTCACGGGATGTCGCGCCCGGCCGCGCTACGCTGCGCGGCCCCCGGAGGCCCCGTGCGCGTGCTGGTGACCCAGGAGATCGACCCCGTCGGCGAGCACCTGCTGCGCCAGGCCGGCCACCAGGTCGAGGTCCGCGCGGGCCCCGCCCCCATCTCGCCGGACGAGCTGCGCCGCCGCCTGCCGGGCGCCGCGGCCCTGGTGCCCATGCCCACCGATCGCATCGACGCCGCCGTGCTGGCCACCCCCGGCCTGCGCGTGGTGGCCTGCCACTCGGTCGGCGTCGACCACGTCGACCTGGACGCGGCCCGGCGCCTGGGCGTCGCCGTCACGAACACCCCCGGGGTGCTCACCGAGGCCACCGCGGACCTGGCGATGGCCCTGCTGCTGGCGGTGGCCCGGCGGCTGGGCGAGGGCGAGCGCCTGCTGCGCCGGGGCGACTTCCACGGCTGGCGCCCCACCATGCTGCGGGGGCTGGACCTGCGCGGCGCCACCCTGGGCATCGTCGGCCTGGGCCGCATCGGCCGCGCCGTGGCCGAGCGCGCGCGGGCCTTCGGCATGACCGTCCGCGGCTGCACCTCCACGGGCGGCGAGCCGCTGTCGGCCTTGCTGGCCCACAGCGACGTGCTCAGCCTGCACTGCCCGCTCACGCCCGCCACCCACCACCTGCTGCGGGCCGAGCCCCTGGCGGCCATGAAGCGCGGGGCCCTCGTCATCAACACCGCCCGCGGCGCCGTGATCGACGAGGACGCCCTGGCCGACGCGCTGGAGGCCGGCCACCTGGGCGGCGCCGGGCTGGACGTGCACGCGGCCGAGCCCGCCGTGCACCCCCGCCTGCTGCGCCGCGAGGACGTGGTCCTGCTGCCCCACCTGGGCAGCGCGACCTGGCAGACCCGGCGCGCCATGGCCGAGCGGGCCGCGCAGAACGCCATCGCCGTGCTGGCCGGCCAGCCCGCGCCCGACCGCGTCGCCTGATCGGCCAGCACCGGAAGAGTCCGATGGACGAGCTGCATGGAAGGTACCTGCACGCGCTCGCGCAGGCTAAGGGGGGAGTCGCCCACAGAGCCCGGAGCCGCGCTCCGTGGTCGTCTGGTCGGTACGGGTCCCCGGACGGGTCGAGCGGGGACGCTGCCTCCCGGGGTCAGGTCGCCAGTCCGAGCGCGACGAGCACCAGGCCAGCGCCACCGAGGGCCAGGCTCATCGCTCGCCCTCCCAGTACGCAGGCACGGCGCAGATCTCCGGCAGTGCAGTCCCTGAGGTCGGCGCCGAGGATGTAGTGGCCGGGCTTGTCGAGGCGGACCCCGAGCACTCCCGCCAAAGCCGCCATGGGCCAGCCTGCGTTGGGGCTGGCGGTCCGGTAGCGGTCCTCTCGCAGCACGCGGAGTCCTCTTCGGGGCGAGGTCTCCGGCAATGTCGGCGCGACGAGGAGGAGCAGCAGCGCTGTCAGCCGGGCCGGGACCAGGTTGGCGAGGTCGTCGAAGCGGGCCGCTGCCTTGCCCAGCCACTCCAGCGGGCCGCGGTAGCCGACCATGGCGTCCATGGTGTTCAAGCAACGGTATGCAAGGGCTCCTGGGATCCCCCCGAGCAGGAAAAAGAACACGGGCGCCACCACGCTGTCGGAGCTGTTCTCCGCTACGGACTCGGCGGCAGAGGCGGCGAGCTGGACGGGATCGAGGTGCGTGGGATCACGCGAACAGAGCCAGGAGAGGTGGTCGCGGGCAGCATCGACCTGGCCTGCATCCAGGTCGTCGGCCACACGTAGCCCTGCCTCCACCAGGCTGCGCACGGCGAAGGAGGAGGTCAGCAGCCACACGGCCAGCAGAGGCCCCACCCAGGGCAGCATCACCACCATCCCGAAGAGGGCAGCGCCGACCGGCAGCAGCGTGGCCATCAGCAGGCCCCAGAACAGGGCGCCGACATCGCCCTTCGGAGCCCGGATCCTCGCCCACCGGATCCACCACCCCATCCAGACCACGGGGTGTGCGGCCACCGGAGGCTCCCCGAGCCACCGGTCCCAGGCGACGGCCGCCACCAACACGCCCAGGTGGAGCCACGGCTGCTCCCAGGGGAAGGGGCTCACGACAGCTCGATGTCCACGAGGGCCCCGATGGCATCCAGCTCCAGGCAGCCACGAAGGTGCTCGGCGAGCAGGCCGAGCTGCCGGTCCCGCCAGGCCGGATGCGGCTCCACCTCCGGCCACGACAGGTCGGGGCGCAGGGGACCCAGCACCGCCTCGACCACCCCCGGCGCGTCGAAGAAGCCGTGCAGGTAGGTGCCCATGACCCGCCCGGTGGTGCACCCTTCCGGGCGTGCACGGTCCAGGGCGTCCGGGCCGTCGAGGAGCAGCAGCCCGGCGCCATCGACATCTGTGCGCCCCACGTGGATCTCGTAGCCCTCCACCGGCAGGCTCCCCAAGGTCCCCCGGGTCCAGCGGGTGGTCTTCTGCGGGTCCATGACGGTTCGCACGGGTAGCAGTCCCAGCCCAGGGGTCTCGCCGGGCTCCCCCTCGATGCCGTGAGGATCTACGATGACGTGGCCCAGAATCTGGTAGCCCCCGCACAGCCCGATGACGTGCCCTTCGAATGCCCGAATCACCGACTCCCAGCCCTCCCGTCGTAGCCAGCCCAGGTCGCCGCGGCTGTTCTTGGTGCCCGGCAGCAGCAGCAGATCGTAGGTAGACAGGTCGCGGGGACGGGCCAGGTAGTGCAGGACCACGCCGTGACGCTCCAGCGCGTCGAAGTCCGTGAAGTTGGACATGTGGGGGAGCCGCAGCACCGCGGCGTGAAAGCGAGCGGGGTCCCGCGGTGGCGGAGGGTCCACGACGGTCTCGGGTGAGAGGCCGTCCTCGAGCTCGATCTGCACGGACCGAGTCCATGGCACCACGCCGAGCACGGGTACACCCGTCCTCTTCTCCAACCAGGCCACGCCGTCCTCGAAGAGAGTGGGGTCCCCCCGAAAGCGGTTGACGATGACCCCGGCGACACGAGCCCGATCGGGTTCCGGCATGCAGGCCAGGGTGCCCACGACTTGCCCGAAGACGCCTCCCTTGTGGATGTCCGCCACGAGCAGGACCCTGCCGTCGCCGTGGTGGGCGATGGGCATGTTCACGAGGTCCCGGGCGCGCAGGTTGACCTCGGCGCAAGAGCCGGCGCCCTCGGCTATCACGAGCTGGTGGCGCCGACGGAGGCGATCGAGTGCGCCGAACACGAGCTCCCTGCGTGGCCCCATGTCCGTGGTGAAATACTCGCGGGCGCTCAAGGAGCCCATCACGCGGCCGAGCGCGACCACCTGGGCGCCCACATCTGTGTTGGGTTTGAGCAACAGGGGGTTCATGTCGACATGGGGTGGCAGGCGGCAGGCGTGGGCCTGGACGATCTGTGCCCGCCCCATCTCGAGGCCATCGGGAGTCACGCCGGCGTTGTTGGACATGTTCTGGGCCTTGTAGGGGGCCACGTCCACCCCAGCCTCTTGGAAGATACGGCACAGGCCGGCGGTGATCCAGCTCTTGCCCACGTCGCTGCCCGTCCCGAACACACAGAGGAGCCGGGCGAGCGCGGGAGCGTTTGGGACATCGCGAACGTCGCGGGGGTCTCTCATTTGTCCTCCTCTGAAGGGTCCCAGGGCATGGCGTTCCAGTCCACGCCCGTGAAGGCGGAGCACTCGCCCTCCATGAACAGGTCGGCGCGCTCGACACAGATCTCGTCCGTCCAGCCCTCGATGGCGTGGGTCTCCTCCAGCAGGCGCATCTCCCAGGCCCAGGTCTTGCAGCCATCCACGAAGTCGTCGGCGTCGGCGTAGCCCGCGTCCGTCCAGGTGGCGCCCCAGTCATCGAGGCAGCCGCCGTACAGGTCCGCCGCGGCAGCGCACATCTCCTCGCAGGGGTCCACCTCCGATGAGCCGCAGGCCCCCAACCACACGGTCAGGAGCCCCAGGACGGTCACGGGCCTACGCACGCGCCCCACCCTCAGTAGAACGCGATGCTGGAGGGGCCCAGCGTGGTGGTGAGTAGGTCCCCGTCCGTCAGGTCGGTGCAGGTCTCGATGTCGTACACCACGTGCCCCGCGCTGCTGTCCTCGTTCGACCAGTGCTGACGGCCAGCGAACCAGGCCTCCCCCCGGGCGTTGGCCGCCAGGCCGGCGAGGTACTGGTCGGAGACAGCGGCGGTGCGGTAGGACCAGTCGCCCAGGTCGATGCAGCCGATGCTGTACTCGTAGGTCCAGTCGTTGCTCACCGCCAGGGTCACCGCGCTTTCGCCGTAGGTGGCCACACCGAGGATGTCGATGCCCTCGGCGGCAGCGTCGAGCTGCAGCTCGCCCAGGGTGCCAGCCGCGGTGTCCAGCACGTATAGCCCCTCCCCGACGACGGAGACAAGCACCTGGGTGGGGTCGGCCTGGTGGGCGAAGATGTAGGTCTCGCCTCCCGTCCGCCAGGCGTCGGCGACCTCCTGGCTGTCGCAATCGATTTCGAGAACGTAGCCGTCCACCGCGGACCAGTCGTCGTTCCTGTCCAGGTTGTGGGTGGCCACATACAGAGAGCCGCCGGCCTGCAGCATGGTAGATGCCTCGGGGGAGCCGTCCTCGTCGGTGTAGTCGGAAAGGTCCACTGAGCCCGAGACGAGGCCGGTGGCGGGGTCGCGCACGGCGATGCTGTCGAGGCCGTACTGGGTGATGAAGAGCTGGTCACCGCAGATCTCCGCGTCGTGGGGGTTGGCACCGTTCTCCAGGGCGAACTCGAGCACGGGCTCATCCCAGCTTCCCGGCTCGTACAGGCGCACGCTGTCGTAGCCGTAGCGGCCCAGGAGCACGATCCATTCCCCAGTGGACACGATGGCGTTGTCGGAGGGAATGTCGGTGATCTCGTCGGTCACGGTCCAGCCGTCCAGGGAGACAGTGGCCAGGGCGCCAGTGCTGTAGTCACTGGAGACCGTGGCCAGCACCGCCATGGTGTCGGCGTCGGTGTCGGCGTCGGTGTCGGTGTCGGTGTCGGTGTCGGTGTCGGTGTCGGTGTCGGTGTCGGTGTCGGTGTCGGTGTCGGTGTCGGCCGCGTGGGAGTCGTCTCCGTCCTTGTCGCCACAGGCCGTCAAGGGGAGGGGGCTGGTGGTCAGGGCCAGCAGGGTCAGGTGTCGAAGGGTCATGTCGTGTCTCCTCGGCCCTCTCGGGCCAGCGGGGGCGCCCAGCGGAACGTGAACATCACGGTCCGACCGGGCAGGGGGTAGCCGGTGAAGTCGGTGAGGGGCTGGACCACGAGGTCGTCGGCGTCAGGGTCCAGGGGGTTTCGCGGGACCACCTCGACGGTGTGATCCAGCAGGTTGAGCACGGACAGCTCCGCCGAGATCGCCCCTCGTGCGCCGGGCTCCACCCGCACGAAGGCGCCGTGCAGGGAGCGGGGGGCCGCCCGGTAGAAGTTGGTGCGATCCCAGTAGTTGCCGTCGGTGAAGCTGTAGTGGTGGCCCACCCGCAGCCAGCCGGGCCGCAGCAAGGTCGTGCGGTGGGACAGCTCCACTGCGGGGATGCGCGGGAGCTGGTTGCCCTGGTGGGCGGGCTCCGAGGAGCGGTCCTCGCTGTCTATCAGGGTGAGGGTGCTCTGGGTGTCCAGCCAGCCCCACCACGACAAGGCCAGGGCCCCCTCCACCCCGCGGATCAGCCCGTCCTCGATGTTGACGGGGACGAGGGTGCGCTGGGAGTTCTGGACGAGGACGATCTGGTCCTTCATGGCGTTGCGGAAGACACCCACCTCCACGGTGCCCTCGGGCATCCAGGGGAGCGTTGGCATCGTCAATCGCAACGCGAGGTCCACCTGCAGGCCGCGCTCCGGCTCCAGGTCCGGGTTGCCCAGCACCGCCCCCCGGTCCCCGAAGAGTTCCGTGAAGTCGGGGGGGCGCCAGCCGCGGTGGAGGTTGGCCTTCAGCGCCGCACCCGACACGGGGCGGAACAGAATGCCTGCCCCCGGGGTGGGCAGAAGCTGCCGGCGGGTCTGCCGCAAGTCCTCGGCGCTCGCGATGCTCTCCTCGTCCGCATCCAGCGCCTCGGGATCGACGAATGCGTCCGAAAGGGCCCGCAGGCCGAAGGTTGGTGTGAAGAGCAGCAGGCCCTCCCACAGATACAGCTCCGCCGAGAGCCCCACCCCCGCGGACGTGCGTCGCTGGGCAGGCTCGGTGACCTCAAGGAGGAGGTCGTGGCGTAAGAAGAGGTCCTGCCGGCCGTCGAGGGTGAGCGCCGGCACCAGCCAGGGCCGGGCGGCCCAGCGGAGGTTGCCGAGGACGCCCCACGACGAGGTATGGTCCGTCTGCCACTGGTTGCCCGTGCCGATCTCGCCCTGGCGGTCGTCCAGGGTTTCCCCGCGCCACAGAGACCAGCCGCGCACTTGCGCGCTCGCGGCAGACCCGCCAGCTTCCATCCGTGCCACCGCGAGGTTTCGGTGCGTCTCCAGGCGCACGTCCTCTGTGGGGTGCTCCGTGTGCCCGGGCAGCCCCTCCTCCCGGCCCAGGAAGCTGTCGAGGAGCTGGAGGGCCCAGCCCGGACCCATCAGGGTCCAGCGACCGTGGGTGGAGAGCTGGGCCTTGTCGTTGTTGGCGCGCGCGGTCATCCGGTCGTCGAGGAGCTGGTACTCCGTGCCGTTGTCGGAGAAGTACTGGAAGTCCCCGCGGGTGGAGAGGGCCTCGGCGAGGACCAGGGTCTCTGTGTCCTTGCCCCAGAGCCGCCCCGGCTGCCGAACCCCACCGGTGAGCTTGCCGGTGGTGTAGGAGCCCCCCGCAACGCTTCCGTAGGCCGGGGGACCCTCCGCAGCGGTGATAAGGTCGACAACGCCACCCATGGGCGAGCCCCCCAACTCGGGGGGACCTCCGCCCCGGTAGACCCGGATCTCGGAGAGGGCCGAGAGCGGAAGCTCCGAGAGGTTCACCGAGCCTGCCCCGTCCGGGTTCAGGGGCACTCCATCGAGGCAGACCAGGGTGTGGCGCACCTGCGCGCCTCGCAGGCTCACCCCGGACCAGTCTCCGAGACCGCCCAGGCGCTGGACCGTGGTTCCAGGGGCCGAGTCGAGGAGCTCCGCCACGTCGTCGGCGGCCGAGACCCGCTCGTCGACCACGAGCACGGTGAGCGCCGCGGGAGTCTGGGCGGGGTCCGCCCGGTCCACGACCTCTCCCACCACGATGATCTCGTCGGTGGCAAGCTCCTCGCGCCCCTCCGCCTCGCCCCCGGTAGGAACAGCTTCGGCGGAACGGGCCTCTCCCGCCCCAAGGAGGACGAGGAGAAGGCACGCGAAGAACACGAGGAGCGGCTGAGCGCGGTCCACGGCAGCTCTGGGCCAGGGGGGCCGGCCAGGGGCACACGCGTACGCGGGACCACGGGGTCTCGTGGACGCGGTCCTGTACCCGAGGACCGGAGGTCGACACCCCTGGGCAGGTCTCCCGACTTACGGCCGTCGTCTTCGCCGCCTTCCCAGGTCCGTGAGGACCCAGTGGCGTAGTGGCGAAGCCTGACCGATCACGGTGGCGGGCCCGTGCCGGGTTCTCACCGGCTTCCAAGACCCAGGGGGCGGAGTCAGCGATGTTGGGTTGGCGACTATCAGCGCCTGTCCCAGCCGGCAAGTGGGAACCTCGCCAGGCGAGCCGGGTTGGCGCGCGCCCGAGCGCGGGTTAGCCGAGAAGCCTGCTCTGTGAGAGTGCTTTGATCGAGGTGTCCCTGACCCTCCGCCCAGCGGCGGGGCCAGGGATGAAACGGGAAGTCCGGACGCGCGCTTGCGCGGAGCCGGCGCGGCCCCCGCCACTGTGAGCACACCTCGAGCTCGCCGAAACGCCACTGGGTCATGACCTGGGAAGGCTCGGTGGGTCGGACTTCGTCCGGGTGTGCGAGCCAGGAGACCGGCCTCGGTCCCTCCATCAGTCCTTCGGAGGGAAGGATGACATGCGCCCCCCGGGCGACGGCCCCTGTCCGTGCGTCCGAGACCCCGTCCACCGGGCTCCACCGAGCCGCCCCATGAGCCGCGCGCACGCCGCGTGGTTCGTGCTGCTCGTGCTGTTGCTCCTCGGCTGCGCCGCGGCGCTCCAGGTGGGCGAGGGCGACCTCTCCGACGCGGCACTCCGCGCCACCTTCTTGTCCCTTCGCGGCTGGCGCCTGGCGAATGCGCTGCTGGCGGGCGCGGCCCTCTCCGTAGGCGGGGTGCTGGTGCAGGGCCTCTTCCGCAACCCCCTGGCCAGTCCTTCCATCCTGGGTACCACCGCGGGAGCCAGCCTCGGTGGCGTCTTGGTCCTGGTGCTATGGAACTCCCTGCTCCTGGGCAGGGTGCCCGACTGGCTGCCGGGCGAGCTGCTCCTGCCCATCGGCTGCCTGGCCGGGGCCTGGGTGGCCCTCGGACTGCTGCTGGCCACCACGGGCAGGCGCCCCGGCATCGTCGCCGTGCTGCTCACGGGCTTCATCCTGTCGAGCTTCTTCTTGAGCCTCGGCGGGCTGCTGTCCAGCATGGCCCAGGAGACCTGGGAGCTCGGTCGGGCCGTGGTCGCCTTCACCCTGGGCGGGGTGGACACGAAGGGGCCGCGCCACGTGGCCATCGCCCTGCCCATGGTGCTCGTCGGCACGGCGGTCGCCCTGGGCTGGAGCCACCACCTGGACGCCATGCTCGCCGGGGAGGAGGAGGCGGCCAGCCTGGGCGTGGACGTGGTGCGGGTGCGGCGCTGGGTCATCATCTGGACGGCCACCCTTACCGCGGCGGCGGTGGCGATCAGCGGCGGCCTCAGCTTTGTCGGCCTCATCGTGCCCCACGCCCTGCGTCCCTTCGTGGGAGAGACCCACCGGCGGCTGGTGCCCGCAGCCTTCGTGGGCGGCGCGACCTTCGTGGTCTGGGCTGACGTCATCGTCCGCCTCGTGCCTTCCCGGGGCCACGTCCCGCTAGGGGTCGTCACCGGCCTCATCGGAGGGCCCGTGTTCCTCTTCCTGCTTGCCCGCGCCCAGCGGGAGGGGCGGCTGGCGTGAGCGCGCGGATGTCCCCGTCACTCTGTCAGGGCCTCGTGGTCTCGGGCCTCACCGCCGGGCACCGGCCCCGTACGCCGGTCGTCCATGATGTCTCCTTCGAAGCCCCCCGCGGCCGCGTCACCGCCCTGCTGGGGCCCAACGGCGCCGGCAAGAGCACCCTGCTCAAGTCTGTCCTTGGGCTGCTCCCCCACGAAGGGCACCTGCGCCTTGGTGACACGGACCTGGGCGCTTTGGCCCCCCGCGACCGCGCGCGCCACCTGGCATACGTGCCCCAACGCACCCTGCTCACGGCCCGCCTGTCCGTGCGCGCCGTGGTGGAGTTGGGGCGCTTCGTGCACCGTGGCCCCCTAGGCAGCCTTCAGCGTGCGGATCATCGGGCCGTCGACGCCGCCATGGAGGTAGCCCGGGTCGCAGAGCTGCGGGACCGCCCCTTCCCCGAGCTTTCCGGGGGGGAGCAACAGCGGGTGGTGCTGGCTCGCGCGCTGGCCACGGGGGCCCGCTGCCTTCTCCTCGACGAACCCACCGCGGCCCTCGACGTGCGCCAGGTGCTACACCTGCACGAGGCGTTGGCGCGACTGGCCGAAGACGACCACACCATCGTGGTGGTGCTGCACGACCTTGCCGAGGCCCGCCAGCACGCTCACCACGCCGTGCTCCTGCACGAGGGGCGCCTGCATGCGCGCGGGCCCGTCGACCGGATCATCGCTCCTCGAACCGTGCGCGAGGTCTACGGCGTCGATCTCGTCGAGGGGGCAGGCCTTGGCTGGCGAATCCCGGGGGTTGGACAGTGAAGGCCGACCTCGTGAACCTGCTCGCCTTGGTGGTAGCCCTGGTGTCCGCTGCCGTCTTCGCCATCATCCAGGCGCGCGGCGATGGCCATCCCGGCGCGAAGGCCCTCACCGAGGCGGGAGACGACGGAACCGACGCCCCCGCCACCGTGGTCATCGACGCTCGCGGTGTGGCGGTGCCCATCCGGGCCTGGGAGCGCATCGCGTCCCTGCACCTCGTCGCCGACCACCTCCTCCTCGACCTCGTCGAGCCGGAGCGCTTCGTGGCCACCACGGCCACTTCCCGCACTCAGCACCCCGAACACTGGCGTTTCGGCGAGCGTGTGGCGGTGGGGGGAAGGGAGCAGGTGGAGGCCCTGATCGAGGTCCATCCCGACCTGGTCATCGCCTCGAACTTCATGGACGAGAGCCTGCTCGCGCGCATCGAAGACCACGGCATCCAGGTCTTCGACCTCGGCGAGATGCGCGGCGTCGCCACCACCATCGAGGACATCCGGACCCTGGGCATCCTCTTGCGGGCCGAAGACCGGGCCCGGCGGCTGGAGGACCGTTTCCTCCGCGAGATCGCCGCACTCCACGCCGCGGTGCCCCGGGACGACCAGCCCGAAGGGCTCTACCTGAGCGTCTATGGAGACGCCTGGTTCGGGGGCACCGCCGGATCGAGCTACTCCGATCTCCTCGCCCTCGCGGGCATACACGACCTCGCCGCGGACCACGGCTTCAAGGAGTGGCCCCCCTACACCCCCGAGCAGCTCCTGGGCATGGATCCGGCCCTCATCGTCACCCAGGAGGGCATGGCCGCCGCCATTTGTGACCACACCCTCCTGCGTCGCCTCAGGGCCTGCACCCCGGCCGGTCGGGTCGTCGAGCTGCCCGGCCGCTACCACACCGACCCCGGGCTGGGCCTGGTGCCCGCCGTCCAGGACCTCCAGGATCTCGTGCACCCCGGCGCGCGCGCCCGCCTCGACCCCACCGTCCTCCCATCGTTCGCCCCTCCCACGGAGTCCCCATGAGCCAGACCGCCCCCCCCGTCGTCCACCCCCTCCACGACGACGTCGAGGCCCACAACGAGCGCATGCGCAAGCTCAAGGAGAAGCAGGACGCGGAGGTACGCAGCAAGACGATCCGGCGTGGCGTCGTGGTCGTCCACACGGGCGACGGCAAGGGCAAGTCCACCGCCGCCTTCGGCGTGGCCCTGCGCGCCGCCGGTCATGGGCAGCGCGTCGCCGTGGTGCAGTTCATCAAGGGCACCTGGAAGACCGGTGAGCAGGCAGCGCTGACGCGCTTCCCCGAGATCACCCACGTGGTCTCGGGCGATGGCTTCACCTGGAACACCCAGGACCTGGCCCAGGACATCGCCTCCGCCCAACAAGGCTGGCAGCAGGCGCGTGCTTTCATCGCCTCCGGGGAATTCGATGTCGTGATCGTCGACGAACTCAACATCGCCCTGCGCTACGGCTACCTCGACGCCGACGAGGTGGCCCTGGTGCTGCGGGACAAGCCCGAGCAGGTCAGCGTCGTGGTGACGGGGCGGGGTGCCCCCCGGCAGATCATCGACGTCGCCGATACGGTCACCGAACACACCCTGGTCAAGCACGCCTACGAAGCCGGCATCCGTGCCCGGAAGGGTGTCGAGTTCTGATGGGGTCCGGGCCCATCCACCGGGACGGCACCGCCGCGCTTCGAGACTCCTTCGACGAGACCTGGGCCGCGTTTCGCGCCTTCCCCCATACAGCCACATTGCGCCCCGCAGACCGGGAGCGCTGGCGGAGGGGGCGATGTCGGTACTCGGCCTGGGTCTTCAGACTGGACGCGCCCGAGGTGCGGCAGCGAGTCGCCCGGGTCCGAGAGGCCTTGGGCGCCCGCCTCGACCCCCTGGCCGACGCGGATCTGCACCTCACGGTGTGGGTGGTGGGCTTCCTCGACGGGCCGGGCCAGGGCTCTGCGCCAGAGGGGTGGCTCGACGACGACGCATCCCCCGAGTTGATCGAGGCCCAAGCCCAAGCCCTCGGCCAACTCCCCGCCCCCCGCCTCGCCCTCGCCGGGGCCAACGCCTTCCGCGGGTGTGCGGTCCTCGAAGTGGCGCCCCTCGACGGCGGACTCGACGCGCTGCGCGCCGCCATCTGCGAGGTCTCTGGACCCGAACTCCGGTTTGCCCGCTTCCTCCCCCACGCCACCGTGGGCCACTTCCCCTCCCACCACCCCACTGCGCCCATCGCCCGCCAACTCGCGCCCCTCCGACGGCTCCCCGAGGTGCCCATGAACCCGACCTACATCGAGCAGGTCGAGATCGACGCCCGGCTGGCCCGCGCCCCCCTGCGCACGCTTCGCCGCCTCCGCCTTCACGCCTCCGGGGAGGCACCTTGAAGGCCCTGATCACGGGCGGCTGCCGTAGCGGAAAGAGCCGCCGGGCCCAGGCCCTCGCCGAGTCTCTTGCGGCAGACCGGGTCTACCTGGCCACCGCCGAGCCCCTCGACGCCGAGATGTCCGACCGGATCCGCCGCCACCAGGCCGACCGCGGCCCGACCTGGCGCACCATCGAGAGCCCCATCGACATCGCGCCCCACCTCCACCAGCCTGGCGCTGTCGTGCTCGTCGACTGCCTCACCCTCTGGGTCAGCAACCTGCTGTACGCGCGGGGAGAGGCATCCTTGGATGACGACTTCGTCGCGTTGCACACCGCACTTCGCACCGCATCCAACCCCGTGGTGCTCGTCACCAACGAGGTCGGTCTCGGCATCGTGCCCGCCAACCCTCTGGCCCGCCGCTTTCGCGACGAGGCTGGTCTCCTCGCCCAGCGACTGGCCGCCGACTGTGATCGGGTCGAGCTGCTCGTCGCGGGGATCCCACTCATCCTCAAGGATCACCACCCATGAACATCTCCTTCGACCAGGCCTCCGCAGACGCGGTCCAGGCACGCCTTGACGCCCTCGCCAAGCCCCCTGGCAGCCTGGCCCGCCTCGAATCCCTGGCCGTGTGGCTGGCCGGCTGCCAGGGCAGTAGCAGACCCCGTGCCGACCGGGCCCGGGTCCTGGTCTTTGCCGGGGACCACGGCGTGGCCGCCGCGCAGCGGGTGAGCCCCTACCCGCCGGCAGTCACCGTCGCCATGGTGCAGACCTTCGCCATGGGCAATGCCGCCGTGGCGGTGCTGAGCCGTCAGGCCGGTGCCGAACTGGAGATCGTGGACGTGGGCGTCGCGGGCCTCCCGCGCCTGCCTGCGCCCGCCCAGGGCATCCGCTTCGTGGACGCCAAGGTCGCCCCAGGCACCGTCGATCTCTCCGAGGGGCCCGCAATGAGCGTGGAGCAATGCCATGCCGCCCGCCAGGCCGGACGCGAGGCCGCCGAGCGCGCCCACGCCGACGGGGTCGTGGTCCTCGCCCTCGGCGAGATGGGCATCGGAAACACCACTCCCGCCGCCGCGGTCAGCGCCCGGCTCCTCGGTCGCCCCGCTGCCGAGCTGGTGGGGCCGGGCACGGGCCTCGACGCCCTGGGGGTGGCCCACAAGGCTGCCGTGGTCCAGCGCGCCCTCGATCGCGGCGGACCCGAGACGCCCTGGGAGGCCCTCGCCGACCTCGGTGGCTTCGAGCTCGTCGCCCTCGCCGGCTGCATGGAGCGCGCCGCAGAGCTGCGGATCCCCGTCCTGCTCGACGGATTCATCGTAGGAGCCGCCGCCCTGGCAGCGGTGCGTGCGCGCCCCGAGCTGCGCCCCTTCCTTCTGGCCGCCACGGCCTCCGCCGAGCCCGGTCATCGCGCCGTCTGCGACGCCCTCGACCTGGGGCCTGCCCTGCTGGACTGGGGCTTGCGCCTCGGCGAGGCCAGCGGAGCGGCGGCATGCCTGCCATTGCTGCGGTCAGCCTGCGCCCTCGTCGACGAGATGGGCACCCTCGAAGAGGTCCTGGCCCTGGCCGCCGCGCCGTGAGGGGGCTTGGCGCCAGCCTCCAGCTCCTCACCCGTCTGCCCGTGCCCTGGCCACGGGAGCACCGGGAGGGCGAGCTTGCCGGCGCCCTGCCCTGGTTCCCAGTGGTGGGCGCACTTCTTGGGGTGCTCCTGGGTGTCGGGGGCTGGTGGCTCACCCGGATCGGCCTGCCCGTAGGGCCGGCAGCGGTCATGACGGGGGTGGTGGCCGGCCCGATGCTGACGGGCGCATTGCACGAGGATGGCCTCGCCGACACGGCCGATGGCCTCTGGGGTGGGCGCGACCGGGCGGCGACCCTGCGCATCCTGCGAGACAGCCGAGTGGGAAGCTACGGGGTGGTGGCCCTGGTCGCCGCCCTGCTCGCCCGCGTCGCCTGCCTCGATGCCCTGCCTCCTGCCACCTGGCCAGCGGCCCTCGCCGTCGGCCACAGCCTGGGCCGGCTGTCCACGGTGTGGCTCATGGCTGCCCTACCCTACGCTCGCGCCGAGGAGCAGGGCCTCGGTGGGACCATGGTGGCCCTCCTGCGCCCCCGCCACCTGGTCTTGGCCAGCGCCGTGGGGGTCGGAGTTGTCATCCTTGCGCCCCCACCGGGGCTCGCCGCTCTTGGCCTGGCCCTCCTGATCATGGCGCTCCTCCGCCGCTGGTTCCGCCGCAAGCTGGGGGGCGTGACCGGAGATCTGCTCGGCGCCACCTGCATCATTGTCGAGGTATCGACATTGCTGCTCTGGTGCCTGCACCGCTCGTCTTGAGCCCCAGTGGTCACGACGCCCTCCCACCGGGCCATGGCCGAGCGGGCCGCGCAGAACGCCATCGCCGTGCTGGCCGGCCAGCCCGCGCCCGACCGCGTCGCCTGATCGGCCGCGAGGCCTACTCGTAGCCCGGATCGTCGGGGTCCAGGCCCCCGGCCGTCACCTGCAGGCCCCAGGGCGGCGCCGCGTTGACCAGGTAGCCGGCGGCGCAGCGGACCTTCACCGGCCGGATCTCGGCGCCGTCCTTGTGGCCGGTCATCGCGTACTCGCCCGGGGGCACGTTCGCCCACAGCACGCCGCCGTCGTGCGTCGTCCCGGTCAGCGCCGGGTCGGGCCAGATGACGTTGGCCGCCGACAGGTTGAAGTACACCGGGCCCGCATCCCAGTCGGCCGCGGGCGCCAGCGCCGCCGTCGCGCCGGGCTCGCCGTGGGTGCCCGTGCCGGTGATCATGTCGTGCCCGCGCCGGGTCACGGTGGTGGCGACCTGGCAGGCGTCGTCCTCGGGGTCCACCCCGCTGGCCTGGGCCATCAGCGCGTAGATCGCGGGCGTGGGCGACTGGAAGGACAGGTCGGTGATGGCGTCGCCGCCGTCGTCCTCGTGCCCCAGCAGGAAGGTGCCGGTGCGGATGGGCACCTGGTCGGGGTGGGACAGCTCGAAGGTCAACAGCTCGCCCCGCGGCAGGGCGCCCAGGTCGAAGCGGCCCTCCTCGTCGGTGGTGGCCTGCCGCTCGGGCAGCTCGACCACCGAGACCGTCGCGCCCACGACCCAGCCCCAGGGCGGCCCGAAGTTGAGCGCGTAGCCCGAGACGGGCACGTCGGGTCCCTCGGGCACCGCGAGGTCGTCGCCCCAGGGGTGGGCGGGCGCGGCGGTGTCGTCGGCGCCCCCGGGGGAGGAGTCGGCGGAGGGGTCGGCGGAGGCGCAGGCCAGCAGCGCCAGGAGCAGGGGCAGCATGGCGCCCGCTTAAGCGCCGCTCAGCCCCGCCGCAGCACCACCGTCAGGTTGTTCGCCGGCATCTCCACCACCTCGTCCAGCGCGAAGCCCCGCGCCTGAGCCACCACGGCCTCCAGGTCGCGCACCCCCCAGGACGGGTCCCGGGCCCGCAGCGACGCGTCGAAGGCCGCGTTGCTGGGTGCCGTGTGCGCGCCGCCCCGGCGGTAGGGGCCGTAGAGCACCAGCGGCGAGCCCGGCGGCAGGACCGCGGCCGCGCCCGAGAGCAGGGCCAGCGTGCAGTCCCACGGCGAGATGTGGATCATGTTCGCGCAGAAGATCGCGTCGGCCGCCTGCACCGGCCAGGGCCCCCGCACGTCCAGGGAGAGCGGCGGCAACAGGTTGTCCAGCCCCGCCTCGGCCCGCCAGGCGGCGACGCTGTCGCGGGCGACCGGGTCCTGGTCGCTGGGCTGCCAGCGCAGGTGGGGCAGGGCCGCGGCGAAGTGCACGGCGTGCTGGCCGCTGCCGCTGGCCACCTCCAGCACCAGGGCGCCCGGCCGCGCGGGCAGCACCCGGCGCAACACGGCCAGGATGGGGTCGCGGTTGCGCTCGGCGGCCGGGGCGTGCTGCTTCATGGTGGCCCGCTAACGCCCGTGCCGCCCCTCGCACGGCGGGCTACCGCGGGCCCGTGCCCACCTCCACCGCCCGCCTGCGCGCCCTGGCCGACCTGGTCCTGCCCGACCGGCCCATGGCCGACATCGGCACCGACCACGGCCGCCTGCCCGCCGGCCTGGTCGCCCAGGGCCGGGTCCCCTTCGCCGTCGGCGTCGACCTGCGCGAGGCCCCCCTGGTCGCCGCGCGCGCCACCGCCCGCGCCCTGGGCCTGCAGGACGACCCGCGCCTGTCGCTGCGCATCGGCGACGGCCTGTCCCCCCTGCTGCCCGGCGAGGTCGCCACCGTCGTTATCGCCGGCATGGGCGGCCTGCGCATCCTCGACCTGCTCGCCGCCGCCCCCGCCGTCGTCGCCCGCCTGGAGCGCCTGGTGCTCCAGCCCAACACCGACCTGCCCGCCGTGCGCGCCGGCCTGGGGCCCCTGGGCCTGGGCCTGGTCGACGAGGGCCTGCTCATCGAGCGCGGCCAGGCCTTCACCTTCCTGGTCGCCGCCCCCGGCCCGGCCCTGGCCATGGACGAGGCCCAGCTCCTCCTCGGCCCCTTCCTGCAGGCCCGGCGCGAGGCGCCCTTCCTGGACTGGCTGCACGCCGAGGAGCTGCGGCTGACCCGCGCCATCGAGGCCGCCGGCGAGGCCCCGCGCGCCCGCCTGCTCGCGCGCGAGCGGGACCTCGTCCGGCGGGCGCTGCACGGCCTCGCCTGAGCCCCGCTGGTTAAGCGCCGGCCATGGCCGATCCCGAGTTCCCCGACCCCGACCGCCTGAACAAGGCCCAGAAGCTGGTCCGCATCCTCCACCGGATGCAGGACGGCGGCGTCAGCAGCAGCGACCTGATGGAGGACTACGGCCTCGATGACCGCAGCCTGCGCCGGTACATCAGCGATCTGAAGGACATGGGCCTGCCCGTCGTCGCCCAGGGCCGCGGCCCCCACCGGGTCTGGACGCTGGACGCCAGCTACCGCCGCCAGCGCGTGCCGCTCACCCTGCTCGAGCTGGTCAGCCTGCACTTCGGCCGCACCCTGTTCGACTTCATGGGCGGCACCCACTTCGCCGAGGACGCCGACGGCGCCATCGAGCGACTGTCCACCTTCGCCGGCCAGGGCGACCTGGTGCGCGACCTGGACCGCAAGTTCATCGCCGTGCGCGAGGCGACCAAGGACTACGGCCGCGACAGCGAGCTGATCGACGAGATCCTGACCGCGCTGTTGCGCCAGAACCCCGCCCGCGCGCTCTACGCCCGCATCAACGGCCCCACCCGCGCCTACCACCTGCGACCCTACACCCTGGGCGTCTACCGCCAGAGTCTGTACCTGTTCGCCGAGGACGTCGACGAGGGCAAGGTCAAGACCTTCGCCGTCGACCGCTTCCGCGCCTTCCACCGCGACCGCAAGGCCCACTTCGACTACCCCGAGGACTACCGCCCCCACGACGTCGTCGCCGACGCCTTCGGCATCCTGGGCGGCCCGGTCGTCACCGTGCGCCTGCGCTTCCGCAAGGCCGCCGCGCCCTACATCCGCGAGCGCACCTGGCACCGGAGCCAGTCCGTCCAGGACGCCGAGGACGGCGCGGTCGTGCTCACGATGGAGGTGGGCCGCAGCTACGAGCTGATCTCGTGGATCCTGAGCTTCGGCCCCGACGTGCGGGTGGAGGCGCCCGCCGACCTGGCCGAGCAGATCCAGCACCTGCACCTGCAGGCGGCCCGCGGCGGCCCGGCGTGAGCCGGCGGGCGCACCCGTGACCGTCAAGGTCCCCTTCGGCGGCGGGCTGCCGCTCGAGCACGCCTGGCCAGAGACCCTGGACCCGCGCGACGTGCACGGCGGCGACGAGCTGGTCGTCCTGCCCGGCCGCTGGGAGAGCCACCGCGACTTCGGCGGCCCGCAGGCGCTGGACCGTGAACGATGGACAGAGCTGGACGAGCGCTTCCGCGTCCTGTTCCCCCAGGTGCTGTGCGGGCGTGCGCCCCCCGCCGCGCTGGAGGCCATCGCCCGCGCCATGGGCCTGTGCCACCCGCCCCGCCACGACGCCCGTCACACCAACCCGCTGACCGTGCCCGTCGACGACGGCCTGCTGGCCGACATCGCCGAGAACTACGTACCCGAGGTCGGCCCCCTGGCGATGAGCCGGGTGCTCGGCCCCTTCGCCGACCTGCGCCCCCCCCGCCGCTGGCGGACGGTCGCCACCGGCGTGCTGGCCTTCACCCGCCTGGTCGCCCCCGCCGAGCGCCCCATCGACCGCTACGCCGAGGACAAGCCCCGCCCCTCGCCCGCCCTGCGGGAGGCCATCCGCGCCGTCGCCCTGGCCCCGCCCATGCTGTGGCGCGTGGACGGTGGCCTGCACCCGATGCTGCCGCTCGCGCCGGGCTTCCAGCCGCGGACAGACCGCGCGCCCGTCGACGCGCCCGCCGTGCTCGGCCGCCTGGTCCCGGACCCGGACGGTGGCGAGCGCCTGTTCCTGGCCCTGCCCCTGCCCGTCCTGCCCGACCCGGCCCCCGTCCTGCGGCGCCTGACCTGGGAGCTGTGGCGCGTGCGTCGCCACGAGCTGCGGGTGACCTGGGAGGACATGCTGCGCGAGCGGGGCGAGGTGTTGTACCGCGCCGTCCTGGAGCAGGTGTGGGATCGCACGGTCGGCGAGGAGGGGCGCAAGGCGGAGGAGGTGCTGCGGTAGCCCAGAGGCCGCAGGACCAGAGATCCCCGCTGGACGGCGTTGACGAGGGCTTCTTCCTCCAGAGGCGCGAACGCGCTATCCTTCAACGTCGATGGCACCCCCGGACTTCAGCACCCAGACACGGCGAACGCTTGGCCAGCGTGCCGGAGGCTGCTGCTCGCGGCCGCAATGCCATCGAACCACCAGCGGCGGACATGCCGACCCGGAGCGGGCGGTGGATGTCGGCGAGGCCGCTCACATCCGCGGCGCACGTCCGGGTTCCGCCCGCTTCGACCCCGCGATGACCGACGAAGAGCGCGCGGCGATCACCAATGGCATCTGGCTGTGCCGCTCCTGCGCCAAGCTGATCGACGACAACGAGGACGCCTACGATGTTCCCCTGCTCGTGATGTGGAAGGACATGCACGAGACGTCGGTTGTCCACACGATGCGCATCCCAGCGGACGGAGCGGGCACCACCTCCCGGGCCTTGATCCAGTTGGCCGCCTCGCCCATGACCGAGCAGGAGATCGCTCGGGCCGTAGGTGAGCTGCGCAGCGTGGCTCATGACTACACCCTGCAGGTTGTGGGCGCACGGCCTGGCAGCATCGTCCTGGAAGTGCGGGCAACCCCGGCGGGCTGTCGCCACCTGGCCCAGGCATTTCACAACGGCACCCTGGCAACCATTGCCGGATACGCAGTGCTCTCGGCCCGAATCCTCGGCCCGGGGGAAGACGCCATTTCAAGCCAACCTCCTGGCGATGTGGCCATCGCCGAAGCATCGACGCGACGTCCTCCGTCGCAGCGCATCGTCCGCAACGTAGGTGACGACCGCGTGGTCGACTTCCTCCGCCAGCACCTCTCCCGCGGCGCGCACCTCGACATCGCGACGCCCTCTCTCTCCCTCTTCGCCCTCGGCGAGCTGCTACCGCGGCTGGAGGTCGCCGGCCGGGTGTCGCTGATCCTCCCAGCCGACGCCGTCGACCCCGCCACGCTGGTTGGGGACGGCAACGACCGCGCCGCGCGCAACACGCTGGAGGGGCGCTGGTTCGCTCGACGTGCCATGCAGTGGCTCCGCGGGCATGTGGAGGTGCGCTCCACCCCAGAGGGAGTCGACCAGGCTGCAGTGGTCGTGTCGACGAAGCAGGGCACCGCCACGGCCGCCCTGACCGGAAACTGCCCGATCACTGCGCCTGGACTGGGGCTCGCGCCGTCGAAGCGCGTCTCTTTGATTCAAGCCACGGAGGGGGAGGCAATCGCCGCCCCGTATCGGGAGTGGTTCCAGGCGATGTGGTCTTCGCTGGCACCGCACTCGGGCGCCACACTCGCGTCGTCGCTGGCAGATCTCGCCGGGCATACGCCCCCCTCCCAGGTGTACCTCGCTACGCTCGCCCGGATCTTCCATGACACCTTCGGCGCTTTCGAGGAGGAGCAGGTCATCCGCTCAGCCACGGGCATCCGGGACACCGTGGTGTGGAAGAAGCTCTACAAGTTCCAACGCGACGGTGTCGTCGGCGCCATCGACAAGCTCCAGCGCTTCGGCGGCTGCATCCTGGCGGACAGCGTCGGCCTGGGAAAGACCTTCGAAGCCCTGGCCGTGATCAAGTACCACGAGCTGCGCAACGACCGAGTGCTGGTACTCTGCCCGAAGCGCCTGCGCGACAACTGGACCCTGTACCGATCCAATGACCGCCGTAACGTCCTGCTCGCTGATCGCCTGAACTACGACGTGCTCAATCACACCGACCTGTCCCGCGAGGGCGGTCTGTCAGGGGACATCGACCTCGACCACGTCAACTGGGGCAACTACGACCTCGTCGTCATCGACGAGTCCCACAACTTCCGCAACAAGCCCGCGCTGAACCAGCGGGACACGCGCTATGAGCACCTGATGAACAAGGTGATCAAGGCGGGAGTGAAGACCCGTGTGTTGATGCTCTCTGCCACTCCGGTGAACAACCGGATCGCCGACCTGAAGAACCAGATAGCATTCGCCACAGAGGGGGACGACCGGGGCCTCGCCCACCATGGCATCGCCAGCATTGCGTCCACGACCACCCTGGCCCAGAAGGCGTTCAACCAATGGCTGAAGCTCGACAGCGGGGACCGCACTGCGCCGCGCCTGCTCGACATGCTCGGCTTCGACTACTTCAAGCTTCTGGACCTGCTCACGATCGCTCGTTCGCGCAAGCACGTCGAGAAGTACTATGGGACGGCAGAGACGGGGAGGTTCCCGACCCGGCTGGCGCCGATCAACGCCCAGACCGAGGTGGACACTCTGGGTGCCTTCCGCTCCATCCGGGAGATCAGCGACGAGATCCGCAGACTCACGCTCGCCGCCTACGCGCCCCTTCGCTATGTGCTCCCCGGCAAGCTCAAGGAGTACGATGCGAAATACAGCACGGTCGTGAGGGGCGGAAAGGGCACGTGGCGCCAGGTCGATCGCGAGGAGAGCATGGTCAACCTGCTCCGCGTCAACGTGCTCAAGCGCATGGAGAGCTCCGTCATCGCCTTTGCGCTGACGGTCGAGCGCCAGTTCGCCGACGTGGACCGGCTCCTCGAACGCCTGCAGGCGGGAAGTGGAAGCGTGGACGAACTCTCCATCGAGGATGTGGATGTCGACGACCCCACCTATGAGACCCTGCTGGTGGGCAGAAAGGTGAAGGTGCTGCTGCAGGACGTGGATCGGCTGAGGTGGTGCCAGGACCTGCAAGAGGATCGCAACCGGCTGGCCACGCTCCTCTCCGCTGCGGCAGCGGTGTCCCCCGATCGTGACGCGAAGCTGCAGCGGCTCAAGGAGCTGATCCGCGAGAAGTGTGCCCGCCCCATCAACCCCGGCAACCGCAAGGTGATCGTGTTCACCGCCTTCGCTGACACCGCCGAGTATCTCTACACGAACCTGGCCGGCTGGGCGCGGCAGGAGCTGGGGGTCCATGCCGCGCTCGTGACGGGAGGCGGCGCCAACCGTTCCAACCTGTCAGGGTTGCGAGCCGAGCTCTCCTCGGTCCTGACCGCCTTCTCGCCCCGCGCCAAGGAGCGCCCGGCAGACCTGGCCGAGGAGGGGGATCTCGACCTGCTGATCGCGACGGACTGCATCTCCGAGGGGCAGAACCTCCAGGACTGCGACTTCCTGGTCAACTATGACATCCACTGGAACCCGGTCCGCATCATCCAGCGCTTCGGCCGGATCGATCGCATCGGCTCCACGAACGAGCGGATCCAGCTCGTCAATTTCTGGCCGAACATCGAGTTGGAAGCGTACATCAACCTGGAGTCCCGCGTTCGAGGCAAGATGGTGCTGCTCGACATCTCCGCCACCGGTGAAGAGAACATCATCGACGACGACGGCCCCGCCGCCATGAACGACCTCGAATACCGGCGCAAGCAGCTCCTACGTCTGCAAGACGCCGTGATCGACCTCGAAGACCTGTCAGGAGGGATCTCCATCACCGACCTGACCTTCAATGACTTCCGCATGGATCTGGCCGGGGTCTCCGCAGAGGAGCGGCTCCGCCTGCGCTCGCTCCCGCTCGGGATCATGGGTGTCGTCCCCGGTGGCCCGGGCGGCGGAGACGGTAGTGGCCCGGGGGCCATCTTCTGCCTGCGCGCTGAGACGCCGCGGGCACTCGCCGCCATCGAGCCCGGCTACCCGCTGGCCCCCTACTTCCTGGTCTACGTTGGCGCGCCGGGGACAGTGGAGCTCCCACACGCCCAGGCCCGCCAGGCGCTCGACCGCCTGCGCCGGCTGTCCGTGGGGCGCGACGCCATCGACGTCGGCGCCTGCTCGGCCTTCGACCTGGGCACCCACGACGGGAAGGACATGAGCCTCTACACCGAGGCGCTGGCCCGGGCGGTCGCCTCCATCGTTGGCCGGCGCGAGGAGCGGGCCGTGGAGAGCCTGTTCCGGCCAGGCGGGACGCACGCCCTGGAGGGTGAGTTCCCGGGGGTCGACGACTTCGAGGTGGTGGCCTGGATGGCGATCACCGGCGGGGCAACGCCGTATCGAGGGGAGACATGATGAAGCCGATCCTTGGCGGGGAACAGGTGGTGGACGAGATCCGCACCCTGATCGACGCCGCCCGGCGACGCGCCGCCGCCGCCGTCAACGCCGAGCTGACGCTGCTGTACTGGCAGATCGGTCGCGCACTGGCCCGAGAGGTGCTTGGCGGAGAGCGCGCCCCCTACGGGCAGGAGGTCATCCAGAGGGTCTCGAAGGCCCTGACCTTGAGCTACGGCAAGGGTTGGGGTGTCCCCCAGCTTCGCCACTGCATCCGGGTGGCCCAGACCTTCCCGGATGAGCAGATTCTATACGCGCTGCGTATGGAATTGAGCTGGACCCACATCCGGACGCTGGCCTTCATCGACGACAACCTGAAACGTGAGTTCTATACCGAGCTTTGCCGCATCGAGCGGTGGTCGTCGCGCCAGCTCCAGGGGCGGATGAACGCCCTGCTCTATGAACGCACGATGCTCTCCCGCATGCCCGAAGCCGCCGTTCGCCACGACCTGGCCAGGCTGCGGGACGAGGGGGAGCTCTCTCCGTCGCTTGTCTTGAAGGATCCCTACCTGCTGGACTTCCTGGGCCTGGACGACCGCTACATCGAGCGTGATCTGGAGGACTCCATCCTCCGCGAGATCGAGCAGTTCCTGCTGGAACTTGGTGCCGGCTTCAGCTTCCTGGCCCGCCAGAAGCGCATCCAGATCGACGACGACGACTTCTACCTGGACCTGCTCTTCTACAACCGCAAGCTCAAGCGCCTGGTCGCCGTCGAGCTGAAGGTGGGCGACTTCGAGGCGGCCTTCAAGGGGCAGATGGAGCTGTACCTTCGCTGGCTGGCCCGCCATGAGCAGGAGCCCGGCGAGGCTGCGCCGCTGGGGATCATCCTCTGTACCGGCAAGAAGCAGGAGCAGATCGAGCTGCTCGAGCTGGACAAGAGCGGCATCCACGTCGCGGAGTACCTCAGCGCCCTGCCGCCACGAGAGGTCCTCCAAGCGCGCTTCCAGCGGGCAATCGAGGACGCCCGCAGGCGCTACGGCGGCGAAGCATGACCCCCGACCAGGTGCTCCAGGCCTTCGGGCTGCCTGCCAGCGCCATGCAGCGCACCCCCGTGCCGCGGGAGACCATCGGCAAGCGGGCGCTCGGAAGCGACCGGCGCGCCCTTCTGGACGGCCTGCGCAGCCTGATCTGGGTGGCGGTCCTCAAGCCGGGGACCGTGGCCATCCCCGCCTTTGACGACGGCGCGCGGGACTACCGCGAGGTGCAGGTGATGCGGGCCACGATGCGTCCCGGCGTGCCCCCGGCCCGAGTGCTGGGCCCCATCCACCGGGCCCTGAGCTACCCCACCGTCGTGGTGGCCGAGGCCGACGAGGGGGTGGCGCTCTCCTTCGCCCATCTCCGCCGCCACGAGCGGCGCGAAGAGGCGGTGGTGGTGGACGGCCCGGTCCACGTCGTCCCCCTGCGCGACCAGCCGACCGACCGGGCCTTCCTGGCCTCGCTCTCGCTCGCGGCCTGCGGGGGCGCGCACCTGTACGCGCTCTACGCGGGCTGGATCGAGCGGGCACTGGCCCTGGAGGCCAGTCGGCTGACGGGCGTGTTCCTGCCGCCTGCGGGGCCCGAGGCCGCACACGCGCGACGCGAGCGCCTGCTTGCCGTGCAGGCGCTGGACGAGCGCATCTCCAGCCTGACGCGCCAGGCCGAGCGGGAGCGCTCGCTGGCCCTGCGGGTGGGGCTCAACAGCGAGCTGGCGGCCCTGCGCGAGAAGCGTCTGGCCATGGTGGCGCGGCTCGCCCAGCCCTGACGCGGTAGACTGCCCGTCCGGAGAGACCATGCAGAAGATCGAGCCCCACAGCGAGCAGGCCACCAGCGGGAGCGTGGTGGCCGAGAACATCGAGGCGCTGCGCGCGCTGTTCCCCGAGGCCTTCGGCGAGGGCGGCATCAAGTTCGACGTGCTCAAGCAGCTCCTGGGGGGCCCCTATGACGAAGGCGAGGAACGCTACGGCCTGTCCTGGCACGGCAAGAAGCGGGCGCGCCAGATCGCGTTGACCCCCTCGCTGGGCACGTTGCGGCCCTGCCCGGGTGAGAGCGTGGACTGGGAGACGACCAAGAACATCGTCATCGAGGGCGACAACCTGGAGGTGCTGAAGCTTCTGCGAAAGAGCTACGCCGGTAAGGTCAAGCTGATCTACATCGACCCGCCGTACAACACGGGCAACGACTTTGTGTACCCGGACGACTTCGCCGATGGGGTGGGGAACTACCTGCGGATCACCGGGCAGGTGGGCGAGGACGGGGGGAAGATCAGCAGCAACACGGAGTCCTCGGGGCGGTTTCATACGAACTGGCTGAACATGATGTACCCGCGGTTGAAGCTGGCGAAGGAGTTGTTGCGCGAAGATGGGGTGATCCTGGCCACAATCGATGACGCAGAGCTGTCCGACCTGAGTTCCATTGCGAGTGAGATTTTTGGCACCGAGAACCACATCGCCACTGTCGTCTGGCAGAAGGCATATGTGGCAAACATGACAGCGTTGCACGTGTCCACCACCCACGACTACCTCGTCGCATTCTCACGACGGAGTAGCCATGTTCAGGTCGGTCGTGTCGAGCGAACGCAGGAACAGATCGCGAAGTTCGCTAATCCTGACGCGGATCCGAGAGGTCCATGGAAGGCGGAAAATCTCTCGGCTGGGAAGTACTATGCCGCCGGGCGGTTTGAGATCACGACCCCGGGCGGGGTGAAGTGCGTCCCTCCTGCGGGCCGGTACTGGCGCTGCAACCGCGCCACGTACGACGCATGGGTTGCTGATGGTCGCATTTGGTTTGGCCAAGATGGAAATTCCCGCCCGATGCTGAAGAAGTTCCTTTCGGAGGTTCAGGACGGACTGACGCCAGAGAGTTGGTGGCGCCATGAGTTTGCCGGTACAAACAAGCAGGCATCAACGGAGCTGAAGGTTCTGTTCGACGGGGAGCAGGTTTTCGATACCCCAAAGCCCGCCCAGCTCTTGCTGCGCGTGGTACAGCTTTTCGGTAGTCGGGATGGAATCCATCTCGACTTTTTCGCCGGCTCCGGCACCACCGGCCACGCGGTCATGTCCCAGAACGCCGCCGACAACGGCAACCGCCGCTACATCTGCGTCCAGCTCCCCGAGCCCCTCGACCCCGCCGACAAGAACCAGAAGTCCGCCGCGGACTTCTGCGACAAGCTCGGCAAGCCGCGCACCATCGCCGAGTTGACCAAGGAACGCCTCCGCCGCGCCGGCGCCAAGATCAAGACCGACAACCCCCTCTTCCACGGCGACACCGGCTTCCGCGTCTTCAAGCTCGACACCAGCAACCTCAAGCCCTGGGATCCTCGCCCCGACGACATCAACGACGCCCTGACCGACTGGATCGAGAACATCCGTCCCGGCCGCAGCGAGGACGATCTCCTCTTCGAGCTGCTGCTCAAGCTCGGGCTCGACCTCTGCGTGCCGATCGAGCAGCGCAGCATCGCCGGCAAGACCGTCCACAACATCGGCGCCGGCACGCTGATGGTCTGCCTCGACACCTCGATCACCCGCACCGACGCCGAGCCGCTGGGCCTGGGCCTGGTGCAGTGGGCGAAGCAGCTCGCCCCCGCGGGCGGCACCCAGTTCGTCTTCCGAGACTCCGCCTTCCAGGACGACGTGGCCAAGACCAACCTGGACGCCATCCTGCGGCAGAACCTGACCGACGGTGCGCTGGCCGCCGTCCGCAGCCTGTAGGCGCCGCGATGGCCATCCAGCTCCACTTCGAGGCCACCCTCGACCACCAGCTCGCCGCCATCGAGGCGGTCTGCGACCTGTTCCGCGGCCAGGAGATCTGCGAGCGGGAGTTCACGGTCGCCCGCCTCAGCACCAACCAGCTCCCGATGGGCTTCATCGAGACCCCCCGTGGCATCGGCAACTGGCTGCGCCTGCTGCCGGAGGACCTCCTGGCCAACCTGCGCGAGGTGCAGGCGAGAAACGCCATCCCCCAGGCCGAGAAGCTGGACAGCCACGACTTCACCGTCGAGATGGAGACCGGCACCGGCAAGACCTACGTCTACCTGCGGACGATCCTGGAGCTGAACCGGCGCTACGGCTTCAAGAAGTTCGTCATCGTCGTGCCCTCGGTGGCGATCAAGGAAGGGGTGTTCAAGTCCCTGCAGGACATGGACGCGCACTTCAAGGCCCTGTACGGCGGGGTGCCGATCCAGTCCTTCGTGTATGACAGCGCCCGGCTGGAGCAGGTGCGGGACTTCGCCACCAGCGCCCAGGTCCAGGTGATGGTGGTGACGGTGGGCGCCATCAACAAGCTGGGCGATGAAGGCGACGAGGCCGAGGCCGAGGCGGCGGGCAAGAAGAAGGCCAAGGCCTCCAACGTGATGTACCGGCAGAACGAGAAGGTCAACGACGACCGGCCGATCGACCTGGTCGCCGCCTGCAACCCCATCGTGATCGTGGACGAGCCACAGAGCGTCGACGGCGGCGCCCTGGACAGCGCCAAGGGGGGGCAGGGACGCAAGGCGATCGCCCGCATGAACCCCATGTGTACGCTGCGCTACTCGGCCACCCACGTCCACAAGCACCACATGGTCTACCGGCTGGACGCGCTGGCCGCCTACGAGAAGCGGCTGGTCAAGCGCATCGAGGTCGCCGGGATCCAGGTGGAGTCGGCCCACAACCGCCCCTATGTGCGCCTGCTGGGGGTCTCGCAGCAGCGCGGTCGGGTCGTGGCCAGGGTCGAGCTGGACGTGCAGAGCGGCCGCTCCGTCCTGAGGCAGGAGCGGACGGTCGAGGACGGGCAGGACCTGGAGGAGCTGACCCGCCGCGCGGTCTACCGGGGTGTGCGCATCGGGGAGATCCAGCGCAAGCCCGCCCGGATGGAGCTGCGGCTGGAGGGCACGGAGGTCTGGCTGGACGAGGGTCAGGCCTACGCCGAGGTGGGCGTCGCCGACGTCAAGCGCGAGATGATCCGCCGCACCATCAAGGAGCACCTGGACAAGGAGCTGCGGAACACGCGGCGGGGCGTGAAGGTGCTGAGCCTGTTCTTCATCGACGAGGTGGCGAACTACCGTAGCTACGACGCGGAAGGCCATCGGGTGGATGGCCCCTACGTCCAGATCTTCGAAGAGGAGTACCGCCGGCTGGCCCGCAACCCCGACTACGTCACGCTCTTCCACGACGTAGACCTGAGCACGGCGGCCTCGGCGGTCCACGGCGGCTACTTCTCGATCGACCGCAAGGTCAGCACCCCCTTCGAAGAGCACGAGGTCAAGAAGTCCGCGGGCAGGGACGCTGCCGAGTCAGACACCTACAGCCTGATCATGAAAGACAAGCAGCGGCTGCTCGACCTGGGGACGAAGCTCAAGTTCATCTTCAGCCATTCGGCCCTTCGGGAGGGCTGGGACAACCCCAACGTCTTCCAGATCTGCGTCCTGCGCAGCATGGCGGGAGCGCGGGAGCGGCGGCAGGCCGTCGGTCGCGGGATGCGCCTTTGTGTGGACCAGGCGGGGCAACGCCTGCGAGGGGACATCAACCTGCTGACGGTCATCGCCGACGAAGACGTGGAGAGCTTCGCCGCCGGCCTGCAGTCCGAGATCGAGGAGTCCACCGGGATCCGCTTCGGCTACGTCGAGCGCGACGCGTTCGCGGTCATCACCCGGACCGCGGAGGACGGGAGCGCCGCGCCGATGGGCGTGACGCAGTCCAAGCTGCTCTGGGACGCTTTGAAGGCCAACGCTTATGTCGACAGCTCCGGCAAGGTCACCGACACGCTGCGCCGGGCCCTGCGCGACAAGGAGCTGGAGCTTCCCCCCGCCTTCGAGCCGGAGCGCGCGGCGATCGAAGCCCTGCTCCGGCGCTGCGCGGGCAAGATCGAGATCGAGGACGCAAACAGGAAGCGCAGGGCAAAGCCGAGTGACCGGCTGCACAGCGAGGACTTCAAGGCGCTGTGGGACCGCATCAAGCACAAGACGACCTACCGGGTCGAGTTCGACGCCGACAAGCTGATCACGACCTGCGCGGCGGACATCGCCGAGCACCTGCGGATCGGGCAGAGCCGCTTGCGGACCGTGAAGGCGTCCCTGGAGCTCCTGCAGTCGGGGGTGGAGAGCCGAGGCAGCGCGGTGGTGTCGGACACCTCGCTGAGAGAGGGCGACGTGGACCTCCCCGACATCCTCACCGAGCTGCAGGACCGCACGCAGCTCACCCGGCGCAGCCTGGCCCGCATCCTGGCCGAGAGCGGCCGGCTCGATGAGTTTGCCCGCAACCCGCAGCAGTTCATCGAGGGGGTCGCGGAGCTGGTCAATCGCGCCAAGCGCCTGGCCCTGGTCGAAGGGATCAAGTACCAGCGCATCGGCGCAACCGAGTTCTACGCCCAGGAGCGGTTCGAGAGCGAGGAGCTGAACGGGTACCTGGGCAAGAACGTGCTGGAAGGGACCAAGAAGAGTGTCCTGGACGCGGTGGCCTATGACTCCGAGGGGGTCGAGAAGCGGTTCGCAGAGCAGTTGGAGGACAACGAGGCGGTCAAGGTCTACGCCAAGCTGCCCCGCTGGTTCACCGTGCCGACCCCGCTGGGCAGCTACAACCCCGACTGGGCGGTGCTCGTGCAGGACAACGACGGCGAACGCCTGTACCTGGTGATCGAGACCAAGGGCAGCCTGTTCATGGACGACCTCCGCGACAAGGAGAGCGCGAAGATCGCCTGCGGGAAGGAGCACTTCAAGGTGCTGTTCGTGAATGAGCCGCACGCGCGCTACCAGGTGGGGCGGAGTCTGGAGGATGTCTTGAGATGATCCAGAAGGTCCTCAAGGTACAGAATGTGGGCCGCCTGCGCCGGCTTGGGTGGGGGAAGGGGGTCCCACCGGCCGGCAAGGAGGTGGCGGTCTACGCAGAGAACGGAAGCGGCAAGTCCACCTTCGTCGCCACCCTGCGCGCGGCTCGGGACGGTGATGCCGGGCCCGTGCTGGAGCGTAGGAGCCTCCCCGAGGTTGGCCCTCCGACCATCGAGCTGCTGACGTCGAAGGGGCGCGTCGACTTCGTGGGCGGCGCTTGGACAGACTCCCTCCCCACGATCGAGGTGTTCGACCGCACCTTTGTCACGAAGAACGTCTACGACGGCCGAGAGGTCGGCCCGGATCAGCGAGAGGGTCTGTACCGCCTGGCCCTCGGTGAGGCGGAGGTCGCAGCGGCGCTGGCCGTCAATGACGCAAAGGCGAAGAAGAAGGCTGCCGACGACGAATGCAAGGCGGTGCGTGCCCGGATCGATCAACGGTGCAGCGAGATCGGAACGACCTGGGAGGCGCTTTCCAAGGTGACGCCGCTCTCCGCGCCGCCCACCGAGCTGCCGGAGCTGGAGACACGGCTCGCGGCGCTTGCGGCGCGGCCGGACGTGTCGGGACTTCCGCTCGTCGCTGCTCTGCCGCAGATGCCGGCGATCAAGGTGGACGGGCTGCAGGCCCTGCTCAACGAGACGGTGGAGACGGTGTCGGCGGAGGCGATGGCGGCGGTTCAATCGCACATCGCCACTCACCTGGACAGCCAGGGGGAGAGCTGGCTACGCCAGGGGGTCGGCTACGTGGGCGAGGACCAGGGCTGCCCCTACTGTGGACAGAACCTCGTAGGTTCTCCTTTCGCTGCCTTGTTTCCTGTCTACTTCGGCGAGGCCTATCGGCACCTTCAAGAGAGGATCGCCCGAGCGCTGGGGCGGGTCGCGCCCTGGGACGAGTGGGCCACCGCGCTGGCACGAACCCAGGCATCCAACCAGCGCGCCCGATCGGCCTGGTCCCAGCTCACGTCTCTCCCCGAACCGCCGGATGCGGTTCCCATCGCCGCGGCCGCCACCGCGATCGCCACGCTCTTGCGTGAGCTGATGCTCGACAAGCAGGCCCACCTCCTCGATGCGCTGGGCGGTGACCACCGCGTTGGTCGGATCGAGGCGGAGGTCGAGACCCTGCGGGGGGCGCTCGACGCCTACCAGGCCTGGGTAGACGAAGCCTCCGAAGAAGCCAATCGGGTGCGCGCCGACCACCCGGGAGAGCTGGCGAGGCTCCGCGCGCGGGTGCGTGACATCCGCGCAGCGCTCCTCGCGGGCACACCGACCATGAATGCCGAAGTCGCGAAGCTCAACGAAGCAAGCCAGGCGGCGGAACAGCGGAAGACCGAGGTGGATCGTGCCCAGCAGTTCCTCGACGCACGAGAGGCTAGTCGAACGACGGCCTTCGTCGACCACGTCAACGACGCGCTGGCCGCATTCGGTGCGGGATTCCGGATCCAGGACCTGAAAGGAAAGGCATCGGCCACGCGGGTGGTCGCCGACTTCCGCATCGCGCTGGCGGACGCCGGACGGCTTCTCCACCATGCAACGGTGGCGGCTTCGGTCTCAAAGGGAAATGCCCCTCGGTTTGACACGGTCCTCAGCGAAGGAGATCGAACCACGTTGGCGCTCGCCGTCTTCTTCGCGAAGTGTACGACGTCGCCGAGTGCGGACCGGATCGCGGTGCTCGACGACCCCTTCACGAGCCTCGACACGGGTCGTCGCGCGACGACCATCCAGCACCTGAACGCGCTCACCAGGTCCTGCGCTCAGGTCTGGGTCCTTTCGCACGATGAGTTCTTCCTCAGAGACGCCCTCCCAAGCCGGTCGACGACCTGGCTCACGTTGACCGATGACAATGGTACCTTGGGGTTCTCGACCTGGGACCCACAGGCCGCCTGCAAGACGACCTACGCGCGCACCTTGTCCCGGTTGGAGGACTTCCTGGCCCGGAAGCCAGGGGCCCTACAGGCAGAGGACGCCTGGCAGAAGGTGCGTCCGGTCCTGGAGGCCTACCTGAGGTTCCGGTTCCCAAAGGCATGGCAGCACAATGAGTGGCTGGGCGACTTCATCAAGAAGGGACGCGACGGAAATCCAACGGTTCCACTCTCACCGTTGGAGATCGATCAGATCGCCACATGGTCGGGCTGGGCGAACCCTGCGATGCACGGTGATCCCCATGATGCCAACCCGACGCCCTCCGAGTCCGAGGTGCGCGCCGTGGTCCAGGCGGTCGTGAACTTCGTGCAGTCCTGACCATCAGTACCCCGGCGGCCCCGGCGGCTCCTCGCGCTCGATCGACCACACCTCCTGCGGGCTCAGGCCCAGCTCCTGCCGCAGCCGGTCGTTGTGGCGGTCCACCAGGTTGCGGGCCTCGGCCGGCGTCAGGCTGCGGGCCGGGTAGCGCTCCAGCGCCCGCGCCTCGCCGGCCGGCCCCGCGGCGCCCAGCAGGCCGACCACGCCCGCCGTCGCCCCGCCCAGCCCGGCGATCTGCCAGTTGGCGTACTCGTACCGGTTGTCCGCCGAGAGCTGGCCGAACAGGCTGGCGACGGCGACCGCGCCGCCCACCCCGGCCACCGTGTACCAGGCGCGCGCGGCGTTCTTCTTGCTGCGGATCGTGCCCTCCAGCGCCTCGGCCTGGGTGTCGCCGGACATCCGCATCGCGTCGGGCACGTCGATGCGCTGCGGGCCCTGGTAGATGCCCCAGGTCCGGGTCGCGAACACCGGCTCGGGCACGACCGCCACCGTGGTGTGCGGGCCCCAGCGCGGCCCCCACCAGCCGCCCACCCACACCGCCCGGGCGCCGCCGCCGTAGACCTCGGTCTCGCCGCGGATGCTCAGCCGCTCGGCCTGGTAGCGGCGCAGCGCCTCCAGCTTCTCGGGCGTCATCGGCGCGCCCCGGGTCGGCGCCTGGGGGCCGACCACCTCGGGCTCGGGCGCCTGCACCGCGGGGGGCGGCGCGTCGGGGTTGGCCGGGATGGCCAGCGGGAGGTCCTCGTCCTGGGCCCGGGCGGGACCGGCGAGCAGCAGCAGCGCGAGGGAGAGCAGCATCTCAGGGCTCCGGGGGAGGGTCGGGCCAGCAGGGGGCGGCGCCGTCGAGGATGGCCTGCAGGTCGGCCGCGAGGGGGGCGTGGACGGTCAGGGCGTGCTGGTCGGGGTGGGGGAAGGTCATGCTGGCGCAGTGCAGGGCTTGCCGGGGGAACCCCACGGCGGCCCGGACGATTTCATCGTCGCCGTGCTCCAGCGAGCGGATGAAGACGCTGTCGGGCTGGCCGTAGATCTTGTCCCCGAGCAGCGGGTAGCCAAGGTGCTCCATGTGCACCCGGATCTGGTGGGTGCGGCCGGTGTGCAGGGTCAGCTCGACCAGGCTGTGCCCATCGGGGTGGGCGGAGGGCGGCGCGCCCGGGGCGGGCGGCACCCGGGCCCGCACGCGCACGCTGGTCCAGGCCTTCTTGCCGGCCGGGTCCACGCCGCGGCGCAGGCGGATGTCGCTCTCGTCCGTCTCGCCGATGGGGGCCCGGCACTCCTCGGCCTCCCAGGGGATGCGGCCGCGGGCGATGGCCTGGTAGACCTTGTGCACGCGGTGGGCCTTCACCTCCTCCTTGAGGAAGGCGTTGGCCACCTTGTCCTTGGTCAGCACCAGCACGCCCGAGGTGTCGCGGTCCAGCCGGTGGACCAGGTCGACCTGGTGCTGCGGCCGGGCGCGGCGGGCCAGGCCGATGACCGCGTAGGTCCAGCGGTCGCCGGAGGGGTGGCAGAGCAGCCCCGGCGGCTTGTCCAGCACCAGCAGGCGCTCGTCCTCGTACAGCACGGGCGGCAGCGGCGGGGGTGCCGTCGTCGGCGCCAGGCCCGGGACGTGGATGTGCAGCCGCTCGCCCATGCGCAGGCGGCTGCTGGGCTTCAGCTCCCGCTCCTCGCTGACGATGCCGCGGCAGCGGATCCACTCGGCCACCTGGGTGCGGGACAGGGTCGGGAAGCGCGCGGCCAGGTACGCGTCGACCCGGCGGCCCTCGGCGCGGTCGCCGATGATCATGTCGCGGTACCAGGGGGAGGGCTCGGTCACGGGGAGGGGGTATCTCGGGGCGCCCCGCGCGAGGAGTTGTCACCAAATGTCACCAAGTGGAGTGGGGACTTGCACCGGGTAGGGTAGGGTAGGGTAGGGTAGGGTAGGGTAGGGTGAAGCTACCTCCGGGGGGGAACCCGGGGGATTCGACATCACAACGCCAGCTTCGAGGTGCTCCATGTCCTGCACGCCTCCCGTCCGCACCCTCACCATCGCCCGCCGTGAGCCCGTCTGGAGCAAGGGCGGGACCGGCCAGGGGACCAGCGACATCTTCGTCTTTTCCGACGACGACATCGCCCAGGTGGCGCCCCTGCTCGCCGCCATCCGTGCTACCGTCACCGTCGAGAACCGGACCCTGAACGCTTCGGTGGAGCCTGTCTTCCAGACCACCAGCGACGGCGTCACCTGGGGCAACCTCATCTCGCTCGGCCAGGCCATGACCACCGACACCACCGACACCACCTCCTGGTACACGGACACCGCCAACTTCAAGCGGGGCGTGCGCTTCGGCGTGATCGTGGAACAGGTCACCGGCAACGCCGTCGAGTCTGCCCGCGTCAGCATCGTCCTCGACCTGCAGCTCAAGAGCTAGGAGGGACCCATGGCTCTGCTCAACAACCCCATGGGGGCGCTGGCGGCGGTGAACCTTTACGCCCGACCGAGCTTGGGTGAGTTGCCTGGAGGGTCGGCCAAGACTCAACCCAATTGCACGGCAGAGTGCGCTCGAGGAACCGGTGGAACCACTTGCAGCTACGGGATGAAGTGCTGCGCCAAGTGCTCACCGGCTGGAGACCCCGTCGCTGGTTGTGTCCATCATGGTGAGAGCTGTGACCGGATCTTCAATCCCACGACCAACTTCGGACTGGGTGAAGTGGTCGGGCCAGGGGGGGCTTGATGGCACCGACGCCCCTCTCCCTGGCACTATCCCTGTGTCACGCCGGAACCTGCATGGATGTGAGTTCCACGGTCAAGTCCGATCAACCCCCCTCGTGGGAGTTTGATCTTCAGGTACCGGGAACCGAGCAACGCGTCAAAGTCGACGTCGCCATCACGTCCGACTCAATGCCCCCGCAGCCGGTCATTCGCGCCTGCCTGATTCGGGAGGAGGACGAGTGCAGCAAGGCTGTTGGGGTCCCCATCATGGGATCACCCTTCTACCTCTCGCTGAAGTCGCCAACCGGACCCGTGGACCTCGACATCGTGGTCAAATCCAGCCCTGATGGGCGCTGACGCATCCCTGGGCGGCTGATCCCATGTGACGAAAGCGCTGATCGGCGTGCTCCCCACCGGAAGGTGAGTCGCCCCGACCCGCGAAGACATCGCCCAGGTGGCACCATTGCTCGCCGCCGTCCGTGCTACCGTCACCGTCGAGAACCGGACCCTGAACGCTTCGGTGGAGCCTGTCTTCCAGACCACCAGCGACGGCGTCACCTGGGGCAACCTCATCTCGCTCGGCCAGGCCATGACCACCGACACCACCGACACCACCTCCTGGTACACGGACACCGCCAACTTCAAGCGGGGCGTGCGCTTCGGCGTGATCGTGGAACAGGTCACCGGCAACGCCGTCGAGTCTGCCCGCGTCAGCATCGTCCTCGACCTGCAGCTCAAGAGCTAGGAGGGACCCATGGCGCTGCTCAACAACCCCATGGGGGCGCTGGCGGCGGTGAACCGGGTCAGTGGGATCACGAGTTCAACATGGCCGACCTCGTCGTCTCCCCGAACGACCGGATCGGCGGGATCTCGACACAGTGAGGGCATGAGCGACGATGGAACCGGTGGGAGCGGGACCAGGCAGGTTCCGGATCGCCTTGCCGACCAGTGGTGCATGACGCGCTTCCCGGCAGGTGAAGAGGCCTGGCAGCTCTGTCGCGCAGCCTGTCAAGCAAACCATCCGGACAAGCCCTGTGCAGTCAGTTGCTTCCATGCCTCCGATGGCAGGGGCGGCTGCGTCCTGAAGTACAACTGTAGCGCGTGCGACGAGGCGCTATCCGGCCCTTCCGGCGATGTGGCGCCATGGCAGACATGATGGGCGGTCGAATCTGCCTTCTCCTCCTCGCGCCGGGTCTGCTGTGCTGTGCCAGGCAACCCGCGACGCGACCTGCAGGTGAGCCGGCTGAGCTGGTCCTTGTGCCGGGCCCGCCGCCGCGGTGCCGCGTGGCGTTGGTGGTTCCGGCACTGGCGGGATTCGCTCTGGCACGACTGGCGCCTGGCGCCGCGCTTGCCGGCACCTGGGCGGGCACCGGCACGGGACACTGCGCCCTTGCGCGCCCTCCTGACGGTTCGGACGCCTTCTGGATGTTCGGTCCCACCGAGAGCGGCTTCCGAGGAGAGATTCAATGTGTGGTCGATGAAGTCTCCTCTCCACGGCTGCTGGTGGTCGACAGCGCCAGTCCTCCCGCGGGGTCTCGCGGGGAGTTCCTCGGTGCTGCAGAGTACGAGCCTTTGGTGCCACCGGTGCGAACCGGTCCGGCAAGTGGGATCGCGGGACGGGTGGTCCCTCGGCCCTGTCCCGATGGTTCCTGGCCCGGTGCTCCCATCGAGGGGTAGATGCGGTGCACGATGCAGTGGGTCCGAAGAGTGGGCGACAAGACTCCGGCTGTCCAGGCGAAGAGGGCCTTCGTGGGTGTAGGATTGTGGCGATGTCGCTCATCGGCCGCTGGTCAGGCGACCCCGGGCGACCTCCCGCCTCTCGGAACGCACATGACCCCCTCCATCCTCACCCTCACCGCCACCCTGTGCCAGTCGGGCCAGTGCCTGGACCTCTGCAGCACCGTGAACGTGCGGACCCTGCTGGTGGGCCTGCTCCTCTCCCCCCTCGCCCAGGCCGCGCCGCCCGCCCACGCGGACTCCGCCGTGGAGCGCCTCTTCGCTCGCAGCTTGATGGGCATCCAGTAGACCGGCGTGCCCGGCGCGCGCCGGCTGTTCTGCCCTCTCCCCGCGGACGCCTGGCCAGGCTCCGCGGTGCTCTGGGTCGACGCAGGACAGTGGGCGGACGTCCACGGTCGGTATCCGCGCGGCGCCGAGATCCTGGACCAGACACTGCTGGCCCTGGTCCCCCCCGGTGTGACCGAGGGCCGCTTCATCCTGCCCGAGCTCGGCACCGTCCATGTCACCTGGCCTGACGGCGCGGCGGGCGAGCTGGTGATGTGCACGGACGCCCGCCAGGCCCACGCGGCGTGGACGGTGCTCGGCACGGTGGAGCCTTGGGTGCCGGGCCAGCAGGTGCGCTTGTCGGGCACCTGCCGGGGGCTGGGCGAGGTGGACGAAGAGGGCTCCTTCGTCCTGTCCCTCCACGAGGACGCCTGCGCGCTGCGGGTCAGCCTCGTCACGGATCGAGGCGAGGTGGCCGGCCCGCTGATCCCGACCCACCGCCCCCTTCGCGGCGACCTGGTCCTGCGGCTGCCGCTGGCGTCCACCGCGGGGGAGTGAAGACCGACCCCCTCGCCCGCGGTGTACCCTGGCCCCGATGCCCTCCCCCCCGCGCACCCGCATCGACCTCGGCGAGACCGCCGCCCTGACCTGGATCGCCATCGCGGTCGGGCTGACCGTGGTCATCGGACCCTCGCTGGGCCTGCGGGGCTGGGCCTGGCTGGGCCTGCACCACGCGCTCTGCCTGGTCGGCACCAGCCACGAGCTGTGGCGGGCGCGCAAGCGCCGGGCTGCGCGCCAGGCCCAGCAGGAGGCCCACGCCCGCCAGGTGGCGGCCCGGCGCGGCGGCTGAGGTGCTGTGGCTGGTGCTGCTGCCCCTGGCCCTGGCCGACGACCCGGCCGCCCTGTGCCAGGGGACCCCGTCCGAGCGCCTGGCCCGCGTCGAGCAGGCCCGGGCCCAGGCAGGGCCGGACCGGGATCGCGTCCGGGCGCTGCTGGCCGCCCAGGCCACGCTGATGGCCCTGGACCAGGTGGACGCCGAGGACGACGCGACCTGCGTGGCCTACCTGGACGCGGTGCTGTCCACGGACCCGACGCGGCGGGACCTGGCGCTGCGCGCGGCCCGCGCGGGCGGGGCCCTGGACGCGCAAGGACAGCCCGTCGTGGCGGCCCGGGCGCTGTCCGCCGAGGAGACGCCCGCCGGCCCCCCCGATCCCTCGACGCCCCACGGCCAGGCCCTGCTCCGGTACCGCGCCCTGGTGGCCGGGATCTCCGGCTGCGCCATCGGGACGGGGAGCCCGGGGCCCGAGCTGGCCACGCTGGCGACGGCGACGGCCACCTGGGCGGTCTTCGTGGGCCCCTCGCGGCTGGCCCACCCCCAGCGCTTCGCGGCCTGGGCGGCCCGCCACCGCGAGGAGGGCACCCTGCCACCCGCCGACGAGCCGATCCGCGGCGGCCCGGTCTTCCTGTCCAGCTACGCCTGGCAGCCGCGCGATCTCGACGTGGCCAAGGCCGAGACCGAGGCGTGGAACCGCCACCTGCGCGGCGCGCTGGGCTTGACCGACGCCGACGTCGCCGAGGTCGAGGTCGAGGTCGAGGCCCGCCACGGCCACCTGGTCGCGCCCACGGGCACGGTGGCCCTGCTCGAGGCCAGCCCCGCCGTCGCGGCCCTGCCGCCCTGCCCCTGAGGTGGGTCCCTCGCGCGGCGGCCCCAGGCCCGACGCGCCCACCCGGCGCTGGTGGACCCTGCTGCGCGCGGGCGGCGCCTTCGTGATGATGGGCCTGGACTTCCCCGGTACCTGCGGCGGCGCCGGGCCGAGCGCGCAGCCGAGGCGACCTGGATGACGCCCTACTTCACGGCGGCGGTGTGGATCTCGCTGGCGATGGTGTGGCCGTGAAGGCCCCTGCTATGGTGCGGCCATGGTCCCCTCGCCCGCCCTGCTGCTGACCCTGCCCGGCCTGCTCGCCTGCAAGAAGGTCGAGGAGATCCCCGCCGACCTGGACGGCGTGATGCACTACCTGTGGCAGGAGCTGGAGGATGGCGAGGACGCGACCCTGGGCGCGGGCGTGCAGAACCTGCACACCGCCCTGGGCGGCGACGCGCTGCAGGAGGCGACCGACGGCAGCATCTCGCGCCTGTCGGCCGACGAGGTCGAGCCCCTGGGCGTCACGGACCGCGACCCGGCGGACGCCGCCGGCATCTTCCTGGGCAACGTGATCCACTGTGCGCTGCCCACGGTGGCCGAGATCGTCACCTGGCCGGACCAGGAGGAGCTGTACGAGGGCGTGTACGAGAGCTACACCCGCACCTACGACGGCGACCTCGACGCCTTCCTGGACGGCGAGACGGACGTGCTCACCTTCCAGATCGACTACGAGTCGAAGGTGCTCGGCTCGTCGTACACGGCGCACACCCTGGCCTACGTCCGCCGGGTCTCCGCCGCCGCCGCCGTCGAGGAGGGGCTGCTGGAGGAGGGGCAGGCCGCCTTCGCCGAGGCCTACCTCGCCCGCTTCCACGCGCCCGAGCCCGCGCAGTTCGAGGAGGGCTCCAACAAGACCTTCGAACAGGACTACCAGTTCGAGATCTACTGGGACCGCGGCGCGGCCGAGACCCTGCACGCCTACGCGATGTGGCGGCAGGCCGACTGGGGTTCGGGCTTCACCAGCGAGGACGAGGGGGTCCAGCGCCTGCTGCTCAACGGCATGGAGGACTGGGACAAGGACACGGACCGCATCTGCGAGGAGGGGGGCCCCTGAACAGAGGGGCCCCTCCCCGGCCGGTCCTCAGCCGTTGTTGCGCTCGAACTCGCGCATGAACCCGACCAGGGCGTCGACGGCGTCCAGGCCGGTGGCGTTGTACAGGCTGGCGCGGATGCCGCCGGCGCTGCGGTGGCCCTTCAGCTCCTTGAGGCCGGCGGCGCTGGCCTCCTTCACGAAGCGGGCCTCCAGCTCCTCGGTGGGCAGCCGCCAGGCGACGTTCATCCAGGAGCGGTCGGCCTTGTCCGCGCGGGGGCGCCAGAAGCCGCTGCGGTCGATCTCGGCGTACAGCCGCTCGGCCTTCTGCCGGTTGACGGCCTCCATCGCGGACAGACCGCCCTGGCCCTCCAGCCAGGCCAGCACGCGCTCCAGCGCGAAGATGCCGAAGGTGTTGGGCGTGTTGTACATGCTGGTGTTGTCGACGGCGACGCCGTAGTCGAGCATCGCCGGCAGCCCGCCGGGCAGGGCCTTGGCGGTCTGCCGGGACTGGCTCTGGGCCCAGGGCGACAGGATGACGGCCGTAACCCCGCTGGGGCCCAGGTTCTTCTGGGCGCCGGCGTAGATGAGATCGTGGGCGGCGGTGTCGACCGGCCGAGAACAGATGTCGCTGCTCATGTCGGCGACCAGCGGCACCGACACCTTGGGCGTGCGGTGGAACTGGGTGCCGTAGATGGTGTTGTTGGTCGTGTAGTGCAGGTAGCGGGCGCCCTCGCGGACGGTGAGCTCCTGGTCGGTCGGCAGGCGGCGGTACTCGACGGCCTTGCCCTCCCAGGCCGCGCGCGCGTCGCCCACGCGGCGGGCCTCCTGCAGGGCCTTGCTGGCCCAGGTGCCGGTCACGACGTAGTCGGCGGCCGCCCCCTCGTCGCCGAGCAGGTTCAGGGCCAGCATGTAGAACTGCAGGCTGGCGCCGCCTTGCAGGAAGAGCACGACGTAGTCGTCGGGGATGGCCATCAGCCGGCGCAGGCGGGCCTCGGCCGAGGCGAGCACGGCCTCGAACGGCTTGCTGCGGTGGCTGATCTCCATGATGCCGGCGCCGGTGTCGCCGAACTCGACCAGGGCGGCCTGCAGCTCGTGCAGGACGGGCAGGGGGAGGGCGGCGGGGCCGGCCGAGAAGTTGTGGCAGCGGGACATGGGCAGCTCCGGAGTGGGGAGGCTGGTGGAGGGAGGAGGCTCAGGCGTCCAGCGCGACCAGCGAGGTGGCGAAGACGGCGGGGTGCTCGTCCAGGGTGGTCCGCAGCGCGGGCGGCGGGGCCTGGTCGAGCTGGATGCGGGCGACGGCGGCGGCGGCGCCGGAGAAGATGACGTTCTCCATCTCCTGGACGTTGATGCCGGCCTTGCTGATCAGGTCGAGCACGCTGGCCAGCACCCCGACCTGGTCGCGGTGGCGGACGACCAGCAGGTGGGTGGCCGGCGTGCGCAGGGCGACGTTGACGCAGTTCTCCACCGAGCCGGTCTGCAGGTAGATCCGCACGATGCGCACGACCTCGTCGGCGATGGCCTCGCTGGCCTGGTCGGTGCTGGCGCCGATGTGGTGGGTGCCGTAGACGCCCGGGTTGTGGGCGATGGCGTGCGGGAACTCGCCGTCGACGGCGGGCTCGTCGGCGAAGACGTCCAGGCCGGCGCGCAGGCCGCGCTCGGCGATGGCGCGCTCCAGGGCGTCCTGGTCGATCACCTCGCCCCGGCTGGTGTTGATGACGTAGGCGCCCGGCCGCAGGGCGGCGAGCAGCTCGGCGTCGACCAGGCCCCGGGTGCCGGGGTTGAGCGAGAGGTGGATCGTGACGGCGTCGGCGTCGCGGCAGGCCTCCAGCGCCGAGGCGCAGGGCGTGACGCCCAGCTCGGCGGCGGTGCAGATGTCCATGCTGCGGTCCCAGCCGCGCACGACCATGCCGAAGGCGCGGGCCCGGCGGGCGACCTCGCGGCCGATGGCGCCGCAGCCCAGGATGGCCAGGGTCCGCCCGGCCAGGCCGCGGGCCTTGCCGAACTCCTTCTTCTGCCACTGGCCGGCGCGCAGGGCGATGACGTTGTCGGCGATGCGCCGGTCCAGGTTGACCAGGTGGCCGATCGCCAGCTCGGCCACGGCGATGGCGTTCTTGCCCGGGCAGTTGGAGACGTAGACGCCGCGGGCGCTGGCGCGGTCCAGGTCGATGGTGTTCACCCCGGCGCCGGCCCGGATGACCAGCGACAGGCTGCGCGCCGCGTCGAGCTGGGCGGCCGTGACCTTGGTGGAGCGCACGACCAGCACGTCGGGGTCGAGCCGGTCCAGCGCCTCGGACAGCGCCTGGTCCTTCAGGCCGGCGTCGACGGAGACGCGGCAGCCCAGGGCCTGCAGGGCGGTGACGACCTCGGAGGAGAGCTTGTCGGCGATCAGCACGTGCACGGGGGGCTCCAGGGAGGGGCGGGGCGGCGGCCGGCGAGGGAGTCGTGTCAGGGGATCGGGGCGGGGGATCGGGGCGCGGGGGGCAGTCTGCGGGCCCGCGCCGGGTAGACTCAGGACCTCCGGCGGTCGCCCGCGACCCCTATCGCCGGCCCCCCGGCGCGGCATCGCCCCTGCGACCGCGCATCCCCCCCCGCCCACCGAGGTCCCGCTTGGCCCGTGTCCTGCTTGTGCACGACGATCCCTCGCTCCGCCAGGAGGGACGGCGGGCCCTGGTCCGCGAGGGTCACGAGGTGGTCGAGGTCGACGCGGCGGGCCTGGCCGGGGCGCTGGCGCGGGGCCGCTTCGACCTGGCGGTCGCGGCGCGGGGCGTCGGCGCGGCCGGCGTGGAGCTGCTGGCGCGGGTGCGGGCGGCCCAGCCCGACTGCGGGCGGGTGCTGCTGGGCGCTCCGACCGAGCCGGCGGTGCTGCTCGACGCCGTGAACCGGGCCGAGGTTGCGCGCATCGTGCCCGAGGCGGACGGCATGGCCGGCGTCGCCCGCGCCCTGCGCGAGGTGCTGACGGGCCGCCAGGGCCTGGCGGGCTGGCTGGAGCAGCGCCGCCAGGAGGAGCACGACACCGAGGCCCGCCACCTGCAGGAGGCGCTGTCGGCCGGCGCCCTGGAGATCGCCTTCCAGCCCATCGTCGAGGCCGGCAGCGAGCGCATCGTCGCCCACGAGGTGCTGGCGCGCACCCCCCACCCGGCCTTCCCGACGACCGGCCGCCTGGTCGAGGCCGCCCAGCGCGCCCAGCAGCTCCCCCTGCTCACCCGCGCCGTGGTCGAGCGCCTGGCCGCCACCCTGGCGCGCACGCCCACGGCCGGCCGCTTCTTCGTCAACCTGCACCCCGGCGAGCTGTCGCGGCCCGACCAGGTGGTCGACGCGCTGCAGCCGCTGGCGCCGCACGCCCACCGCGTGGTGGTCGAGATCACCGAGCGGGGCGCGGTCCTGCCCGAGGGCGGCTGGGTCGAGACGGTCGAGGAGCTGGCCGCGCGCGGCTTCGCGGTGGCGGTGGACGACCTGGGCGCCGGCCAGTCCTCGCTGCGCATGCTGGCCGAGCTGCAGCCGCAGTTCGTCAAGGTGGACATGAGCGTGGTGCGCGACGTGGACGCCGAGCCGGCCCGCCAGCGCCTGGTCGAGCTGCTGTGCCGCTTCGCCGACACCACGGGCGCCAAGGTCATCGCCGAGGGCGTGGAGACCCGACTGGAGGCCGACACGCTGGCCCGGATCGGCGTGAGCCTGCTGCAGGGCTACCTGTTCGGACGCCCGCAGCCCGAGCCGGTGCGGGGGTGATCGCGGCGCGGCCCGCGCGCGGGGCCGGGAGCGCGCGCCCGAAACGTGGTAGGGCCAGCCGATGCCCGAGGTGATCGCCGGCAGCGCTGCATACCCGCTCGACGGGCCGGGGCCCGTGCTGACCATCGGCAACTTCGACGGGGTGCACCTGGGGCACCGGGCCCTGCTCGACGCCCTGGTCGCATGCGCCCGCGGCCTGGGCGCGCCCGCGGTGGTCTACACCTTCGAGCCCTCGCCGCGCGTCGTGCTGGCCCCCCACCAGGCCATGCCCCGCATCCTGGCCTGGCCCGACAAGGTCCGCCTGCTCGGCGAGGCGGGGGTGGATCGCGTGGTGGTCGAGCGCTTCACCCGGCCCTTCGCCCAGCACCCGCCGGAGTGGTTCGCGCAGGAGGTCCTGGCCCGCCGCCTGCGCGCCCAGGCCCTGGTGGTCGGCTACGACTTCCGCTTCGGCCGGGCGCGTGCCGGCGACGCCGCCTTGCTGTCCCGGCTGCTGCCCGCGCTGCCGGTGCAACAGGTCGCCGCCGCCGAGCTGGACGGGGTCGTGGCCAGCTCCTCGGCCGTGCGCGAGCTGGTCGCCGGCGGGCACGTCGCCGCGGCGGCCCGGGTGCTCGGCCGCCCCCCCTTCGTCCGCGGCACGGTGGTGCCCGGCGACCAGCGGGGCCGCGCGCTGGGCTACCCCACGGCCAACGTCGAGACCGACGCCGAGCTGGTCCCCGCCCACGGCGTGTACGCCGTGCGGGTCCGCGTGGACGACGGCCCGCCCGTGCCCGGGGTCGCCAACCTGGGCGTGCGGCCCACCTTCGAGGGGCAGGTGGGCGTGCTCGAGGTCCACCTGCTGGACGGCTCGCCCGACCTGTACGGCCGCGAGCTGCACGTGGCCTTCGTCGACCGCATCCGCGGCGAGCGGCGCTTCGACGGCCCCGACGCCCTGATCACCCAGATCCGACAGGACATCGACCGCGCCCGGCAGATCCTGCGCAAGGCGGAGCCGTCGTGATCAGCGCGCGCACCCGGGTCTACGGGCTGATCGGGCACCCCGTCCGCCACTCGCTCTCGCCGGCGATGTACAACGAGCTGTTCGAGCGCTACGGCCTCGACGCCGTCTACCTGGCCTTCGACGTCGACCCCGACCGCGCCGAGCGCGTCGCCGACGCCGTGCGCACGCTGGACCTGGTCGGGGTGAACCTGACCGTGCCCTTCAAGGAGCGGGTGCTGCCCGAGCTGGACCAGGCGACGGTCGCGGCCGAGGAGGCGGGCGCGGTCAACGTGCTCATCCAGCAGGACGGCGCGTTGAAGGGCTACAACACCGACGGCGAGGGGCTGGTCCGCTACCTGGGCCAGGTCGGCCTGGACATGGCGGGGCGCCGGGCGGTCATCCTGGGCGCCGGGGGGACCGGGCGCGCGGTCGCCTCGGCCCTGCTGGACCGCGACGCCGCCGGCGTGGTGATCCTCAACCGCACCCTCTCCCGCGCCCACCTCGCCGTGACCGCGCTCGAGCGGCGCTTCGGCCACGTGGACCTGCGGGCCGGCCCCCTCTCCGCCGCCGCCTTCGCCCAGGTCGCCCCCGACGCGGACCTGGTGGTCAACTGCACGGCCGGCGACGGGGCGCGCGTGGTCGCCACCCTGGACCCGCGCGCGCTGCGCCCGGGCGCCACCTGGGTGGACGTCAACTACTGGATGGACGATCCGCCCCAGCGCCAGGCCTGCCGCGAGCACGGCGTCGCCTTCCACACCGGCCTGGGAATGCTGGTCCACCAGGCCGCCCTGGCCTTCGAGCTGTTCACGGGCCACCCGGTCGAGGCGCCCGTGCTGGAGGAGATCCTGCGGCGGCCGGCCTCGGTGGGCGCCCTGCGCGGCAGCGGGCCGGAGGGCGCGGGGTGAGCGAGCGGCCGAGGGTCCTGCTGGCCACCCCCGACGCCCGCGAGCGGCTGCGCCTGCTCTCCGCCCTGCGCGACCTCTTCGAGCTCATGCCCCTGGCGCCCGGCGAGGATCCGCTCCGCGCCTGCCGCGCCCAGCGCCCGGCGGCGGTGCTGCTCTCCGTGCCCCGCCACCAGGTGCAGAACACCCTGCGGGCCTGCCGGGCGATCAAGACCGACGCCGGCGCCCCGCCCTGCGTCGCCCTGGTCGACCCCTCGCGCCGGCTCTCCCACCCCGACCAGGCGGTGCAGGCCAGCCTGGCAGACGGCTACCTGGGGCTGGAGCTGCCCGACGAGGAGCTGGTCGCCTTCGTGCGCGCGGTCCTGGCCGGCGAGCGGCCGGTGCGCGCGGGGGAGGCGGCCCCCCGCGGCCTGCTGGATCGGCTGCTGCGCCGGTAGCCGCGCGCGCGGCCCCTGCGCTCCGCGGCTCAGCCCGGCCGGACGATGCCGTGCTTCTTCATCAGGCGGGTGATCGACTTGCGGTCCATGTCGGCGGCGCGGGCGGCCTTGCTGACGTTGCCCTGGTGCCGCTCCAGCAGGTCGAGCAGGTACTCGCGCTCGAAGGCCTCGATCATCTGGTCCTTGGCGTCCTTGAAGGGCAGGTCGCCCAGGGCGCTGGCCGCCTCGGCCGGCGAGGTGAGGCCCCCCCCGGCGGACGACGCGGCCGCCGGCCCGGCCTCCCCGCGCGCACGGCGGCTCTCGGCGGCGGCGCGCAGGCCCTGGGGCAAGGCGTCGATGGTGATGTGGTCGGTGCGGCAGAAGGGGATGGCGCGCTCGACCACGTTGTTCAGCTCACGCACGTTGCCCGGCCAGTGGTAGGCCTCGAAGATGGCCTGGACCTCTGGCGCCACGCCCAGGACCTTGCGCCCCGGATCGGCGCGCTTGAGCAGGTGCTGGCAGAGCTGCGGCAGGTCGCTGACCCGCGAGCGCAGCGGCGGCAGGGTCAGCTCGACGACGGCCAGCCGGTAGTACAGGTCCTCGCGAAAGCGCCCGGCCTCGACCTCCTCGCGCAGGTCGCGGTTCGTCGCGCAGACCACGCGCACGTCGACGGCCTTGGTCTTGGTCCCGCCGACCCGCCGCACCTCGCGCTGCTCCAGCACCCGCAGCAGCTTGGGCTGCAGGTCCAGCGGCAGCTCGCCCACCTCGTCCAGGAAGATGGTGCCGCCGTCGGCCAGCTCGAAGACGCCCGGCCGCGCCTCGATGGCGCCGGTGAAGGCGCCGCGCTGGTGGCCGAACAGCTCGCTCTCGATCAGGTTGTCGGGGGCGGCGCCGCAGTCGAAGACGACGAAGGGGCCCCGCGCCCGGCGACTGCGGATGTGCACCGCGCGGCTGGCCAGCTCCTTGCCGGTGCCGGTCTCGCCCGTGATGAGCACGGTCAGCTCGGTGGGCGCGATGCGCTCCAGGATGCCGAAGACCTCGCGCATCGCCATGCTGGAGCCCACCAGGCCCTCGAAGTGGTCCATCGCCGAGGGCGCCACGTCGATGACCGTGTCGTCGGGCGTGAAGACCAGCTCGGTCCGGCCGACCTTGAAGCGCGTGTCGGGCGCCAGGTAGACCTCGCGGATCTTGACCGGGCCCACGAAGGTGCCGTTGGTGCTGCCCAGGTCGCGCAGCAGGGTCCCGCCCGAGGTGCGCACGATCTCGGCGTGGCGGCGGCTGACGGTGGGGTCGGTCAGCACCACGTCGCCGCTGTCCAGCGCGCCGATCTGCACGACGTCACGGTCGACCATCCAGCTCTGGCCGGCCTCGGGGCCCACCTCGCAGGCCAGGCGGGCGCGCCGGACGTGGATCTGGCGGGGGTTGGGGGTCCCGATGGTGCTGGTGACTTCGGCCACGGATGCGTCCGGGTCGCGGGCGGGGAGACGGGTTAGCCCGGGCGCGGTTTCCGGGCCCCGAGCGGGCCGCAATCGTAGCGCGGAGAGGTCAGGCCATGCGGCAGGTCGTGCTGGAGAGGTTTCGCAAGGGTCAGACGATCTCGGAGCTGGTGCGCTCCCTGGGCGAGGCGAAGATCGACGGGCAGCCCCTGAAGGTGTCGGTCGATCCACGCACGCAGCCGTGGGTGGACCACCTGGTCGACGGCTGGGTGGACGGCCCGCCGGTCACCAACGTGGCCGCCGTGTTCAGCGCCCGGGACCCCGGCGCCGACCACAAGTGGCGGCGCTTCACGGTGACCCGCAAGGGCCCGGGGCAGGTCGAGATCGACGCCTTCCCCACGCCCTTCAACAACGGCGTCGACCCGTTGTCACCGGGCATTCCCCCGTCCGCGAGCCGCCGGGCCTGAGCGTCGGCTAAGGTGCGCGCTGCTCCTCGGAGGCACCCGTGCTCCTCGCCCTGCTCGGCCTCGGCCACGCCCTCGCCGGTGACGTCCTGCTCAACGAAGTGCTCTACGACCCCTCCGGGTCGGACACGGGCGCCGAGTGGATCGAGCTGTGCAACGCCTCGTCCGCCTCCGTCGACCTGACGGGCTGGACGGTCCAGGCGGCCGGCGCCTCCTGGTCCACGATCTACACCTTCCCGGCGCTGTCGATCGCGCCCGGTGAGCACCTGCTGATCGGCGCGGGCTCGGCCTACGCCCTGTCCGGGACGATGCAGAACGGCGGCTCGGACACCGACGGCCTGCGCCTGGTGATGGACGACGGCGGCACCAGCGACACGCTGCTCTACGACTCGCCCAACACCAACGGGCTGGTCGACGACAGCGGCGCGGCGGGCACGGACTTCGCGCCCGACGTCAGCGAGGGCCACGTCCTGGCGCGCATCCCCGACTGCGAGGACAGCGACGACAGCAGCCTGGACTGGGCGGACCTGAGCAGCGCCACCCCCGGGGCCGAGAACGTCGACGACGGCGGCGGAGACAGCGGCGGGGGCGACGGTGGCGCCGGAGACGGGGGCGGCACCAGCACGGCGGACTGCTCGCGGCTGACGGTGAAGATCAACGAGCTGATGCCCGACCCCGACAGCGAGGGCGGCGACGGCGGCTACGAGTGGGTGGAGCTGTTCAACACCAGCGGCGCGGCCGTCGACCTGTCCGGCTGGACCCTGGTCAACCGCAAGTCGGAGTCCTCCAGCAAGACCATCACCCTGCCCGAGGGCACCACGCTCCCGCCGGGCGGCTTCCTGGTGCTGGGCGAGGAGCTGGTGGCCGAGGCCGACGTGGTGGTCGACCTCGACCTGGGCAACGACGGCAGCAGCATCGACACGGTCGAGCTGTACTGCGGCGAGGCCTACGTCGACCTGGCGGCCTACGGCGGCAAGAACGACCTGGGTTGGCTGGACGAGGGCGGCGAGGTCGCGACCGTCGCCGCCATCCCGGCGACCGGCTGGAGCCTGGGCCGCGCCATCGACGGCGCCGACACCGACGACTGCGCGGTCGACCTGGTCAGCTTCGAGTACGCCACGCCCGGCGAGAGCAACGCCACCAGCGGCGAGGGCGACTGCCCGGGCATGGACGACGTGAAGATCAACGAGTTCATCCCGAACCCGGCCAAGCAGGAGAAGGCGGAGGAAGAGGATCCCGAGTGGATCGAGCTGTACAACGCCGGCAGCGCCGCCGTCTCGCTGGACGGCTGGGGCCTGCGCTACGGCACCTCCCCCTCCAGCACCAAGACCATCGACATCGGCGCGCTCGGCAGCATCGAGCCCGGCCAGCACCTGGTCGTCGGCGAGAAGGGCGCGGCCGGCGTCGACCTGGTGGTCGAGATCGACATGGGCGCCGCCTCGTCGAACAGCGACCGGCTGGAGCTGCGGCACTGCGGGCCCGGCACGGCCGACACGGTCGTCTACGGCAGCCCCAACGACGACGCCTGGACCGACGACAGCGGGATGGTCGCGAGCTCCCTCGCCCCCGACCCGGGCGACGGCGACACGCTGCAGCGGGTGCGGGACGGCTACGACACCGACGAGAGCGGGGTCGACTGGGCCATCTCGGAGTCGCCCTCGCCCGGCGAGAGCAACCCCGAGATCGAGCCCGTGGTCTGCACCCCCGGCGACCGCTCGGTCAAGGTCAACGAGATCTTCCCCGACCCGGACGGCACCGACACCGACCAGGAGTGGGTGGAGCTGTTCAACGCCGGCGGCGCGGCCGTCCGGCTGGACGGCTGGGTCATCGAGACGGCCACCAGCTCCTGGGGGGCCGACTTCACCTTCCCCGGCGGCGTCGAGCTGCAGCCGGGCGACTTCCTGCTGGTGGGCGGCTCCGCGGTGCCCACGGCCGACCTGGTCGCCTCGTCGCTGGGCCTGGGCAACGCCGGCACGGCGCCGGACGGCGTGCGCCTGGTCGACTGCGAGGGCAGCACCCAGGACACGGTGCTCTACGGCGAGGCGGCGGCGACCGCCGAGGACCTGGAGCTGCTCGACGACGCCGGCGGCCAGTCGATGGCCCCGATGAGCGAGTCGGGCCTGAGCGTCGGCCGGGTCCCCGACGGTGCCGACACCGACGACAACGCGGTCGACTTCTCCGGGGCGCTCAGCCCCACGCCGGGCGCCGCCAACGGCACGGGCGACGGAGGGGACGGTGGCGCCGACGACGACGAGGACGACGGCGGCAAGGGCTGCGCCAAGAAGGGCGGGGCCGAGGGCAAGAAGTGCGGCGTGGTCGGCGTCGCGGGCGGCCTGGAGTGGGGCCTGCTGGCCCTGGTGGCGCTGCGGCGGCGCCGCCGCTGACCGTCCCCAGGGTTGTCGACAGGGGCCTGTGGAAAACCCACCCCGGGTGCCCGCCGGGGGAGCGGGTGGATCGGCGGGGTCCCCGCTCCCAGCCCGGCGCGGCCTGCGCTGCCGAGGGTCGCACCCTCGGGCCCGGCCCGGTGAAGCTCCTGTGAACAACTCCTGGCCCGGCGGCCCGACACGACGAAGGCCAGCCCCCCGGGGTGGGGAGGCTGGCCTTCACGAGCCGCGCCCGGAGGCGCCGGGCATCAGCCCTTGGGGTGGTAGGTCGCCTTGACGTACTCGAGGACGGCCTTCATCTGGTCGTCGGTCAGCACGCCCTTCCAGGCGGGCATCGCGCCGATGGTGCCGGTGAAGCCCTCGCGGATGCTGGTCAGGAGCTGCTCGTCGGTCTTCTCGCCCAGGCGGCCGCTGGTGAAGTCGCCGGCCAGGGTGCCGTTCATGCCCTTGCCGTCGGCCTGGTGGCAGGCCACGCAGTACTGCTTGTAGACGGTCTCGCCCTCGCCAGCACCACCGGCGGCGGCGG
>JAKLKF010000320.1 GCA_023150805.1 Myxococcota bacterium
GTGTCTCTGGGCCTCTGTGGTTGGTCTTCCTGACTTACTGCAGCTCGCGCACCACGCGGAAGCCGTTGTCGGGGTCGCGGTCGGTGATCGGGTCCTTGTTGCGGTAGGCGGCGGTGGCCTTGTCCTTGTCGTTGTTCCACCCGCCGCCACGCAGGGACCGCCGCGAGCAGTCGCCGGCAAGCCAGGGCGATCCGTCGTTGGGCGCGCCGCGGTAGCTGTCGTTCCAGCAGTCCAGCGTCCACTCCCACACGTTGCCCAGCATGTCGTAGAGCCCGAAGCCGTTGGGCGGGAAGCGCCCGACCGGGGCGATGCGCCTGCCGTCGAAGGGGCTGCCGCAGCCCTCGCAATTGGCCTGGCCGACGCCGAAGACGTTCTCGGCGCCGCTGCCGCCGCGCGCGGCGTACTCCCACTCCGCCTCGGTCGGCAGCCGATAGCGCTGCCCCGTGACGGCGCTCAGCCAGCGCACATAGTCCTGGGCGTCGTTCCAGGTGACGTGGATCACCGGGTTGCTGCCGCGGCCCCAGCCGCGGTCGCTGACGTTGCTGCGGCAGCCGCCGGCGGCCAGGCAGGCGTCATACTCGGCGAAGGTGACCTCGAACCGGCCCATGGCGATCGGGCGCGAGACCGTCACCGGATGCACCGGCTTCTC
>JAKLKF010000321.1 GCA_023150805.1 Myxococcota bacterium
GCCACACCGACATAGTTCCCGGTCATTGCGTAGTAGCGGTAGACGTATGGCGTCAACGTCTGGTCGGCCTGATGGCCCGGGAAGAACTGCGAGTAAGTGCGCTCGGCCCAGTCCATCAGTTCGGTGGCGGTGGGTGTCTGCGGCGCGGCCAGCGCCTGCGGCGCCGCCAGCACGGTGGCCATGACAGCCGGCACAAGCCGACAGGGCAGTCTCATCGATCGCATGGGGTTGTCCTTCATCGTGGCCACTCGCCGCTCAGCCTGGCACCGCGCATCGTACAGGCCGAGCGCTACCGCGCCGCAATTCCCGACCGAACTGCCCGCCGCAGGAAACTTTGCAAAGATGCGCGCCCGGGCCCGCGGGGTGCCCCGTAGAGACGGGCGCCTTCGTGCACATCAAAGCCAAGGTTCGCCTACTGAGCACCCAGGGCGCAGACTTTGGTCTGAGTTCCTCGCCGCGCTGCCCGACTGGATCATCGGGCGCCAAGGCATCGCGCGCCGCAGCCTCGGACTGGTGATGGCCGAGTTCAACGGCGTTCACGCCCGAAGGCCCACAGCCCTGCGTGCGCCCCTACACAAACCACGACCACTACCGGCAGGTCTGCTTAGACACCCAAATGGCCGTTGTTTCCACCTTCGGTGCCGCCG
>JAKLKF010000322.1 GCA_023150805.1 Myxococcota bacterium
GCCTGCACTGAACCCACCGAATGCTTGCTTTTCCTTCGCCGTGCCTGTTTCGTCCCGCGGCTGTGGCCGTGGCTGTCATCGCGGCCGTCGCTGTGCCGCCGGCGCGCGCAGTCGAGCCGTTCGTGCTGACCGACATCCGGGTCGAGGGCCTTCAGCGCACCGACCCTGGAACGGTCTTCGCTGCGCTGCCGTTCCGGGTTGGGGACACGTACACAGACGACAAGGGCGCTGCCGCCCTGCGGGCGCTGTTTGCAACGGGCCTGTTCAAGGACGTACGCATCGAGATCGACGGCAAGGTTGCGGTCGTGGTGGTCGAAGAGCGGCCGGTCATCCAGACGGTCACCTTTGTCGGGTTGCAGGAATTCGACAAGGACGTGCTGGTCAAGTCGCTCAAGGATGCGGGCATAGGCGAGGGTTTGCCATTCGACAAGGCCCTGGTCGACCGGGCCGAACAGGAGATCAAGCGCCAGTATCTGTCGCGCAGCCTGTATGGCGCCGAGGTGGTGACCACCATCACGCCCACCGAGCGCAATCGCGTCAACGTCACGTTCACGATGACCGAGGGCGACGCAGCCCGGATCAGCGAGATTCGCATCAACGGCAGCAAGGCGTTCAGCGAGTCCACACTGACGGGACTGATGGA
>JAKLKF010000323.1 GCA_023150805.1 Myxococcota bacterium
AGCCGCAGCCGCCGGCCGCGTTCAGCGAGGTCGGCTTCTTGGCGGGGCCGTCGGGGACGATGCACTTGCCGTCGGCGTCGAGCGGGCGCGGGCCCACGCCGCTCGACAGCTTCCCCTGCTCGAGCGGCGTGCCGTAGTAGCCGGTGTTGCGGTTGTCGTGGTGGAAGCTCTCCCACGCCACCACGCCGTCGGTCTTGCCGGGGGTCTTCCAGGCATAGAGCCAGCCCGAGCGCGAGTTGACCACCACGTCGAGCAGGTCGTCGCCGGTGATGTCGCCCACGGCCGTAGTGGCGATGACCCACTGGCCGGTGAACTTGGGCCAGCCTTCGGGCTCGCGGCCGCACGAGTCCGCGGCGTGCACGAAGTAGGCGCCCGTGCCGGTCAGCACCTCGGGGTAGCCGTCGTTGTCCAGATCGGCGATCGCCTGGTTGTTCAGGAAGGTGAAGTCCTCGAGCACCACCGGACTGCCCGCCAGCATCTGGCCGGTCTTGCCGCTCCACATCGAGAGCAGGTTCTGGGGAATGTCTTTGGCGGGCTGGCTCGACAGCAGGTTCTGCGCCAGGCTCAGCGAGCCGCCGCTCGAGACGATGTCGGGCACGCCGTCTTGATCCAGGTCACCCATCGACGGCTGCGCGAACAG
>JAKLKF010000324.1 GCA_023150805.1 Myxococcota bacterium
GAGCGGGACCGCCTGTACACCGAGCGCAAGCGCGCCGAATGCAGCACCCAGGCTGCCGAGCAGGAGCAGCTGAAGGCCCGGGTGGGCGAACTGCGCGCCGAGCTGGCCGCCGCCAGGGCCCGCCTGGGCGCCGCGGAGACCACGCCGGCCACCACCGCCCGCAAGGTGCTCAACGACGCAAGCTGCTCGCCCTGACGCCCGCCGGGCCCGGCGGCTCTGCCCCGGCTAGCACCCGCAGGCCGGATGACGCCCGGCGAAGCGCGCCGCCAGCCCCACCAGCTGCCCGGGCCCGGCGGCCGACGAGAGGTACAGCCGCTCATCGAAACCGCAGTTGTCGTCGGGCAGGCTGAGCAGCAGGTCGGCGCGGCCGTCCCCGTCCAGGTCGCCCGCCCACAGTACGCGCGGGGTCGTGTCGCCGCCGTAGTGGCCCTCCAACGCCGTCGCAAACAAAAACTGCCGCGTCGTGCCGTCGCCCAGGTGGTAGCGGAAGCCGCCGTTGTCCGGCAGGCGCACCCACGACAGGGCCAGCTGCCGCGCATCCCCCGGGACGCTCCAGCGCCCGAGCCGCCGCAGTTGCTTGGCGGCGCGCTCCGCGTCCCGCTCGCCGGCGTGCCAGCGGGTCACCGGGCCGGGGCTCA
>JAKLKF010000325.1 GCA_023150805.1 Myxococcota bacterium
CCATCAGGTCGGCCCGGGTAGGCCCGTCCATGGCCGCCAGTGCCCAGTCGTCCAGCAGCAGCACGTCGGTACGCGCCACCGCCGTCAGCCAGCGCGTGAAGCCGCCGTTGCCGTGCAGGATGCGCAGCTCCTCGGCCAGGCGTGGCACGCGCAGGTACAGCGCCGATTGCCCCCTTCTGCAGGCGTATTGCGCCAGCGCGCAGGCCAGCCACGACTTGCCCGAGCCGGTGGGCCCGGTGACGAGGATGGCAGCACCGTCGTCGACCCAGCGCGACAGCGCCAGGCTCATCAACGCCGAGCGCTCGAAGCCGCGCCCGGCGCGGCCGTCGACGTCCTCGATGCAGGCCTGCGGGTACTTCAGCCGCGCCCGCTTGAGCAGCGCCGCGTGGCGCTTGTCGGCGCGCAGGTGCACCTCGCGGTCGACCATCAAGGCCAGCCGCTCCTCGAAGCTCATGCTCGTGCTGGCGGTGCTGGAGAGTTGTTCTTCGACGGCGGTGGCCATGCCCACGAGCTTGAGCTCGCGCAGCTGCGCCAGGGTGTTGTTCATCATCATGTACGGGATCCTTGAACTCAATGGAGTCGGTGGCGCTGGCGCCACCCGTGGTGTCAGTGGTAGTTCGCCGCGCCGCGCACGTT
>JAKLKF010000326.1 GCA_023150805.1 Myxococcota bacterium
CTCGGTGCCCGAGCTCGGTGGCCTTGGCCTCGAAGGCCTCGTCGGCGCCCAAGAGGACCAGATCGGTGCGCTTCACTTCGCTCTTCAAGAGCTCGGCCAGCCGCCCGCTCACGACCACCAGGCCCTGCCGCAAGATGGTCACGTGATCGCAGAGCGTCTCGACGTCGCTCAAGATGTGGGTCGAAAAGAAGATCGTGCGGCCGGCCTTGCGCTCTTCGAAGATCAGATCGCGCACCTCTTTCCGACCCACCGGGTCGAGCCCGCTCATCGGCTCGTCGAGGATCAGGAGCTCGGGATCGGCGACCAGCGCCGCGGCGAGCCCGGTGCGCTGCAGCATGCCCTTCGACAGGCGGCGCACCGGCCGATCGGCGGCGTACCAGATGCCGACCTGTTCGAGCACCGCGCGGGACCGATCGCGGACCTTCTTGCCGCTGAGCCCCGAGAGGCGCGCGCACATCTCCACGAACTCGACGGGCGTGAGGTAGGGATACACGTACGGGTTCTCGGGCATGAAGCCCACGCGCTCCATCGCCTTGGCGCTGGGAATGGGATGACCGAACAGGGTCGCCGTGCCAGCGGAGGGCGCGATGAGCCCGGTGAGCATCTTGATGGTGGTGGTCTTGCCGGCGCCGTTCG
>JAKLKF010000327.1 GCA_023150805.1 Myxococcota bacterium
CCCGCTGGCGGGCCGGGCGCTGGTGTCGGTGTAGTCGGTGCCGCTGGTGATGGTGGCGAGGCGGAAGCCCTGGCCGTCGTCGCGATCGGCCCAGATCTCGATGGCGTCGGCGTCGCCCTTCGGCCACTTGAGGACCGGCTGGCCGGCCACGCTGCGGGTGTCCAGGATGGGCTTCCAGTCGTCGGGGGTGACGCGCGGCTCGGGGCCGATGATCTGCAGGTCGTGGCCGATCGCCTCGCTGTACTGGTGGGCCGTCTTGAGGCGGGAGACGAGGGCGATCAGCCGCGGCACGATGCCCGGAGCGACGTCCCGCGCCGGCACGGGCAGGTGGGGCAATTGGGGCCGCGGGTTCACGCGCACCCCGCCGTCACGCTGGAGGTTCTTGTAGGCCGTCCACTGCCGGGCGTTGGCCTGGATGCTGTCTGTGGCGGCGATGGCGTGGCGGAAGGCCGCGGCGTCGGCCTGCAGGCTGGCGATGTCGGCGGCGCTGACTTCGAGGGTCTCGGCATAGGCCGGCAGGCGGCGCGCCAGGTGCTCGAGCAGTCGTGCCTTGCCGCTGTCGTCCCTGGGCAGGTAATAGTTCTTGGCCATCTTGGATTTCCTTGTGGTGAGTGCTGCAGCGTGGATGCGGAGG
>JAKLKF010000328.1 GCA_023150805.1 Myxococcota bacterium
ACGGGCAGGTGCCGGAGGCCGTCCGGCAAACCCTGGCCGGCGCCGGCCAAAGCCTCGACAACGGCACCCGCCGCTTCATGGAAACCCGCTTCGGCCACGATTTCGGTCGCGTCCGCATCCATGCCGACGCCCAGGCCGCCGCCTCGGCGAAGGCCGTCGAGGCCCGCGCCTACACCGTCGGCAACGCCATCGTTTTCGGGCCCGGCCACTACGCCCCCCACACCCACCCGGGCCGCCGCCTGCTGGCCCACGAGCTGAGCCACGTGCTGCAGCAGCGCGCCCTGCCGGCCGGGGCGCCGGCCCCGCTGCAGCGGGAGCGCGAAGGCCCCGAGCCGGCCGCCACCCCCGCAACCGCCACCGCTCCGTCCGGCGGAGCCGTCGCGGCGCCCGCCAGCCCGCCGGTGGCACGCCCCGACTACATCTTCATCATGGGCCAGGACGCCCCGGACGCCCCCCGCGACCGGCGCTTCTACGGCACCGCCGAAAGCTACTTCCGCGCCCACCTGCCCGGGGCCACCCTGCTCACCGATAAGCGCAGCCTGCGCGAGGTGCTGAGCTACGTCGGCGCCCTGCCCGGGCCGGTCGGCAACCTCTACATCGTCTCCCACGCCAACGGGGACGGCACGCTCAC
>JAKLKF010000329.1 GCA_023150805.1 Myxococcota bacterium
GCCCGAGAAGAAGCTCGAACGCGACATCATCGAGAAGCCCATCCCGATCGTGCAGGAGAGCGAGGTCGTCAGCGACCAGCAGCCCATCGACACGCATGAAGTCGTCGAGTTCGCCGAGCAGGTCGAGACCGACAACGACAGCGACGCGAAGGACAGCAAGGGCGAAGACGGCATCAGCGACATCTGGCTGGGCGGACAGGGCACTGTCGGCTCCATCGGCGTCGGCGGCGGCGGGCGCGCGGGCGCCTTTGGCCGTCCCAACGGCGCGGGCGGGAGGCTGCGCCGGGCGGTGGCCGGCGGCGGCGGCAAAGCCACCGAGTCCTCCGTCGACGCGGCGCTGGCCTGGCTGGCGCGCCACCAGGAAAAGGACGGCTCCTGGGACTGCGACAAGTACCTCGACAACAAGGCCACGCGCTGGGGCTACCAGGCGTCGTTCTCGGCCAAGTACGATCCGGGCATCACCGGGCTGGCCCTGCTGGCCTTCCTGGGCGCCGGCCACACCGAGAAGATCGGTAAGTATAAGGGCAACGTCCAGAAGGGCATCGCCTGGATCATCGCCCAGCAGGCCGCCGACGGCTCCATCGGCAATCAGGCCCAGTGGAAAAACCACGGCGGCTGCGGCT
>JAKLKF010000032.1:0-55734 GCA_023150805.1 Myxococcota bacterium
GGGGCCGACGATGCGGGCGTGGGCGCCCCGGTCCTGCAGGCGCGCCGCCAGGGCGGAGGCCAGGCCGTGGCCGTCGTCGGCCAGCAGGATGTGGCGACCGTCGAGCGCCCGCGGCTCGGGGGCCGGCGGGTCGGCGGGCTCGACGGTGACGACCCAGCGCTGCAGGCGGGGCAGCTCCTCGGTGCGGGCGTCGGGCTCGTCGGCGCCGGGGAGGTCGACGACCGCGGTCTCCTCGTCGGGGGCCAGCTCGTCGGGGGCCAGCTCGTCGGGGGCGAAGGGCACGGGCGACGGCGCGGGGTTCGCGCTGCCCTCCAGGCGCGCCTCCAGCCAGCCGACGATGCCGCGCAGGCTGCGCACGGCGGCGAGCTGCTCGATCACGGCGTCCCGCTCGCCGGGGTCGCTGGTGGTCAGCCCGACCTGGTCGCCCAGCACGCCGAGGATCTCGATGCGCTTGATGGAGTCGATGCTCAGGTCGGCCTCGAGGTCCAGGTCGAGGTCGAGCATCTCGAGCGGGTAGCCGGTGCGCTCGCTGACGATGCCGAGCAGCACGTCCTGGACCGAGGCGCGGGCGGGCGCGGTGGCCGGGGGAGCGGCCGGGGCGGGGGGCGGCGCCAGGGCCGGTGCGGCGGGCACGCTGGTCGAGGGGGCATCGACGACCCGCGGGGCGGGGGTGGCGCCCAGGTAGCCGAGCATCACCTCGCGCTGCGCCTCGACCAGGCGGCGCATCGTCTCGAGGTAGTCGCCCATGACCCGCTCGCGCTCGCCCGCGGCGGTGGCCGGGTCGGCGCCGGGGACCGGGGCCCGCACGACGGGCGCGGTGACCGGCACCATGGCGCCCTCGGGCAGGTCGCCGGTGACGGGGCGGGCGCTGTGGCCGTCGATCCACCAGTCGGTGGGGCGCACGGTCGGGGCGGGAGGGTGCAGCAGGTCGAAGCGGCGGCAGTCGCGGCCCTCGAACAGGCCCTCGGCGTCGACGGGCACGCCGTGCACGGCGAGGGTGGCCAGGGCCAGCAGCAGCCGGTGCAGGCCGTGGTTCTGCCCGTCGTCGGTGGCGACGGCCAGGTGGGGGCGGTCGGCCAGGACCCGGTCGACCAGGCCCGTGAGCACCGTGCCGGGGCCGACCTCGACGAAGATGCGGGCGCCGGCGTCGTGCATCGCCAGGAGCTGCTCGGCGAAGCGCACCGGCAGGGCGACGTGCCGGGCCAGCAGGTCGCGCAGGGCGGCGGGGTCGGGGTCGTGGGGAGTGGCGGTGGTGTTGGACCAGACCTGTGGAGACGGTGCGCGCAGGGCGGGCGCGCGCAGCGGGGCCTGGGCCAGGTCCTGGCCGAAGGTGCGCGCGGCGTCGGCGACGACCGGGCTGTGGAAGGCGCAGGCCACCGGCAGGGGGCGGGCGCGCAGGCCGGCGGCGGACAGCCGCGCGACGGCGGCCTGGATCGCCGCGGAGGGACCGGCCAGGACGAGCTGGTCGGGCGCGTTGTGGTTGGCGACCACCACCTCGGGCAGGTCGGCCAGGTGGACGGCGACCTGCTCGGCGGGAGCCGCGACCGCGGCCATGGCGCCAGGGTCCTCGCCCGCGGCCTCCAGGATGCGGCGGGCGCGGTCCCGCGACAGGGAGAGCAGGGTGGGCGCGTCCATGGCGCCGGCGACGGCCAGCGCGACCAGCTCGCCGTAGCTGTGCCCGCCCAGGTGGTCGGGCTGCACGCCGACCCGGCCCAGCAGGCTGGCCATGGCCAGGCCGGCGATCCCCAGGGCCGGCTGGGCGACCCGGGTGTCGGTCACGGCGGCGCGCTGGGCGGCACGGGCGCCGTCGTCGAAGGCGTCGGGCGGGAAGATCAGGTCGGCCGCCGGCCCGGCCAGGTCCAGCAGGCGCTGCAGCGGGGGGAAGGCGACGAAGAGGTCGGCCAGCATCCCCGGCCGCTGGCTGCCCTGGCCGGGGAAGAGGAATGCGACCTGGGCGCCGGCCTCGACGGTGGGGCCGCGCTCGTCGCGCAGGAAGACCCCGCGCGGGTCGACGCTGCCCTCCAGCGCGCGGTCCAGGCGGGTCCGCAGGCTGGCCAGGTCGCCGGCCACGACGGCCACCTGGACCGGACCCTCGCCGCCGGTGCTGGTGGAGCGGGCCAGGTCGCGCAGGCGCCAGGGCTCGTCCTGGTCCAGCAGGCGGCGCAGGGCGGCGACCCGAAGCCGGGCGTCGGCGGCGTCCTGGCCGCGGAACAGGAACAGCTCGGAGGGCCAGCGCTGGCGGGAGACGTCGGGGGGGGCGGCGTCGGCCGGCCGCTCCAGCGCGACGTGGAAGTTGGTGCCGCCGAAGCCGAAGGCCGACACCCCGGCGGCGCGGGTCTCCGCGGGCCAGGGGCGGGCGTGGCCGGAGAAGGCGAAGGGGCTGTGCCCGGCCTGCCAGAAGGCGTTGGGGCGGGCCAGGTTGCAGGTCGGCGGGCGCACGCCGTGGTGCACGGCCAGGGCGGCCTTGATCAGGCCGGCCATGCCGGCGGCGCACTTGGTGTGGCCGATCTGGGACTTCACGGAGCCCAGGGCGATGGTGCCCGGCGGGCGGTCGCGGAAGACCTCGGTCAGGGCCTGCAGCTCGGTCTTGTCGCCCACGACGGTGCCCGTGCCGTGGGCCTCGACCAGGCCGACCCGCTGTGCGGGCACGCCGGCCTGGGCCCAGGCCCGCTCGACCGCGCGCACCTGGCCCTCGCGCCGGGGCGCGGTCAGGCCCAGGGACTTGCCGTCGCTGGCGGCGCCGACGCCCTTGATGACGGCGTAGATCCGGTCGCCGTCCCGCTCGGCGTCGGCCAGGCGCTTGAGCACCACCGCGGCCACGCCCTCGCCGATGACGGTGCCGTCGGCGTCCTCGTCGAAGACCCGCGGGCGCCCGGCGCGCGAGAGGGCGTGCACGCTGCTGAACAGGACGTAGTCGTTGATGCCGTTGTGCAGGTCGGCGCCGCCGGCCACGACCAGGTCGGCCGCACCCGTGACCAGCTCCTTGACGGCCGCGTCGACGGCGGCCAGCGAGGAGCCGCAGGCGGCGTCGACCGTGTAGTTGGCGCCGCCCAGGTCCAGGCGGTTGGCGATGCGGCCGGAGATCACGTTGGCCAGCACGCCGGGGAAGCTGTCCTCGGTGAAGCGCGGCAGGACGGCGTCCAGCTCGGCCGGCAGGGGGCCGACGTACTGGCGGTACAGCGTGCGGAAGCCGTAGGCGCCCGACAGCTCGGTCCCGGCCTCGGCGCCGAAGATCACGGCGGCGCGGTTGCGGTCGAAGGGCCGGTGCTCGTAGCCGGCGTCGGCCAGCGCCCGGCGGGCCACCTCCAGTGCCAGGAGCTGCACCGGCTCGATCGAGACCAGGGAGCGCGGCGGGATGCCGTAGAGCAGCGGGTCGAAGCGCAGGGCGGGCAGCCAGCCGCCGGCCCGGGCGTAGGTCTGGCCGCCGGCCGCGCCGCGGGACTGGGGGTCGAAGAAGATCTCGGCGCTCCAGCGGCTGTCCGGCACGTCGCGGATCGCGTCGTGGCCGTCGAGCACCTGGGCCCAGAAGGTCTCGGCGTCGGGAGCGTCGGGGAAGACGCAGGCCAGGCCGACGATGGCGACGTCGGCGGGCGGCGGCGGCGCCGGGGCGGGGGGCGCCGCGGGCAGGGCCCCCTCGACGGCCGCCAGGTGCGCGACGGAGCCCTCGCAGACCTCGCGGTGCAGGGCCTCGATGGTGGTCACCTCGCCGCGCAGGCCGGCGACCTGGCCGATCATGTACAGCCCGTCGCGCCGCTGCTCCTCGACGGGCACCGGCACCAGCGCGGGCCCCTCGCGGCGCAGGCCCTTGGCGGCGATGCGCAGGCGGCCCAGGTTGAGCTGCTCGAGGGCTGCCCAGACCTCCTTGGGCGGGGTGCCCTGGGCCTCGAGGCGGGCGCGCTCGGCCTGGAAGGCGCCGACGAAGGGCGTGTCCACGCAGCGGGTGGCGTGGCCGGGCGCGGTCTCCAGCACGGCGGTGCGGCGGCAGGCCAGGGCCTGGGCCTGGAACTCGGGCTGGATGGCGCCGGTCTGCACGGCCTCGCGGGTGAACAGGTAGGCCGTGCCCATCAGCACGCCGACCTGCGCGCCGCGCGCGACCAGGGGCGCGGCCAGGGCGGCGACCATCGCGGCCGAGGCGCCGTCGTGCACGCCGCCGGCGAAGAGCAGGCGCACCTCGTCCAGGGCGGGGAAGCGCAGCAGGCGCTCGACCTGGGCCTCCCACAGGGCCAGGCTGCCGCGCGGGCCGACGTGGCCGCCGCTCTCGCGCCCCTCGAAGACGAAGCGGCGGGCGCCCTCCTTGAGGTACAGGTCGAGCAGGCCAGGGGAGGGCACGTGCAGCCAGGTCTCGATGCCGTGCTCCTCCAGCGCCCGCGCCTGCGAGGGGCGGCCGCCGGCGATCAGCACCACAGGGGGCTTGACCTGCAGCAGCAGCTCGACCTGCTCGCGGTACAGCTCGGGCGGGGCGAAGCCCAGGACGCCGACGCCCCAGGCGCGGCCGGAGAGGCGGCGGGCGGTCTCGACCAGGATGGGGCGGGCGGTGTCCGCGCGCATCAGCGCCAGGGCCACGAAGGGCAGGGCGCCGCCGTCGCTGACGGCCTGGGCGAAGGCGGGGCCGTCGGAGACGCGGGTCATCGGGCCCTGGGCGATGGGCCAGGGCAGGCCCCAGCCGGCGGCCAGCGGGCTGCCCTGGGCCAGGGCGCGCTGGTCGCGGGCGAGCACGCGGTGCTCGTCGATGGCGCGGGCGACGGCCTGCACCACGCCGGCCGCGGTCCGGTGCGCCCGGGCGAGGGGGGCGGCCAGCGCCGCTCCGGCGCCCAGGGGCACCGCCGCGCCGGCGCCCGCCCGGCCGGGGCGGGTCCAGGTGCGGCGTCCGTCGGTCACGGTGGTCTCGCTGCCGTCCATGGTGGCCAGCGCCTCGCGCAGCGCCGCGGGGGTCCGCGCCTGCCGCACCAGGGCCAGGGCGTCGTCGAGCACCACGCCCCGGGCCCCGCCGGCGACCACCGCCGCCGCGCCGTGCGGCCCCAGTCCGCCCTGGACCCAGAAGGGCACCGACAGGCCGCGGAGCTGCTGCGTCAGGACGAAGCTGGTCTCCTCGCCCACTTCGCCACCGGCCTCCCAGCCCTTGGCGACCAGCCCCTCGGCGCCCGCGGCCACGGCCGCCTCGGCCTCGGCCCGGCTGCGCACCTGGACCAGGCAGGTCCGGCCGGCCCACGGCGCCAGCGGCGCGCCGGCGGGCAGGAGCACCCAGGCGACCGCCTCGGGCAGGTCGGCGGGGCGCAGCGCCTCTCGCAGCGCGGGGGAGACCCGGACGCCGAAGGGCGCCACGCGGCCCAGGGCCAGCTCCTCCAGCGCCCGGCGGGCGAGGAGCAGGTCGTCGCCGAGGTCCAGGAACGCGGGCACCCCGGCGTGGGCCAGCGCGGCGACCAGGCGAGCGTCCGGGCGCTCGAAGGGGGTCAGCGCGAGGGTGCGACTTGCGGGCAGGGGCATCGGCCGGCCGGGGTGCGAAAGGCCGGTCACGATAGACGGGCACAGGGGCGCCGGGCGGCCTGCGACAATCCTTTTACCGATGATTGTCGGGATCGGGACGGCCCGGGGCGGGGACCCGGCAGCACCAGACCAGCTGTCGCGAGGGGCGCCGGGCCAGAGGAAGGCCGAAGGTGGCCGCCACCTGGGCCGTGGGCAGGGCCTGCACCTCGGTGAAGCCGATGCGCCGCAGCTCCTCCTCGATGTCCAGGCGGGTCCGGGCGTCGCGCACGAAGCCGTGGCCCTGGGTGGCGCGGCGGAAGAGCCGCCCCAGCAGTCGGCCGACCCACCCTGGCGGCGGCTCCTCGACCGCGGGGAGGAGATCGAAGAGCAGGGTCCCGCCGCGCGGGGCGAGCAGGTCCTGCACCCGGCGCCACAGCGCGCGCTGGGCCTCCGCGTCGAGGTAGACGAAGAGCCCCTCGATCACGACGTGCAGCGGGCCGTCCGCGGGGGCCAGGCCGGCGAGGTCGGCGGTGGCGGCGTCCGCGCCGACCATGCGCAGGTTCTCGCGCGCCAGGACGGCGCGGCCCTGCTCCGTGCGGTCGAGCAGCTCGCGCCGCGCGCGGATCACCGCCGGCAGGTCCACCTCGACCACCTGGGTCGCCGGGTCGGCGCTCAGGGCGATGCCACGGCGGGACAGGCCGCAGGCCAGCTCCAGCACGGCCGTGGCGCGGTCGCGGGCCACCAGGGCGTCGATCAGCGTGGTGCGGTGCAGGATCGAGGTGGACAGCGGCGGATCCCGCCGGTCGAACAGGCGGGCCAGCGCCATGACCACCGAGGCGACCCCATACACGACCCGGGCGGGGCCGGCGTCGAAGAGGTGGGCGCCCGGCAGGCCGGCGGCGCGCGCGACCTGGGAGGTGTAGACCGCGGTGAGGCCCAGCGGCGCCTGCTCGGGGTCGGGGGCGGCGCTCACGCCCAGTCCGCGGGCGAGAGGGGGGGCAGGCCGTGGCGCGCCCGGGCCTGGTCGCAGCGGTCGTGGGGCTGGCCCTGCTCCCAGGACGCCTCGAAGTCCCGGCAGGGGCTGGGGCGCAGGGGGTGGATGGCGCAGGCGCAGCGCCCGCCGACCTCGCCCTCCAGCGCCACGCAGCGCACCGGCTCGGCGGTGGTGCCGAGCATGGCCAGCCGGAAGGGGGTGACCGGGGTCGTCAGCTCCTCGGGCACCGCGCCGTCCCCGGGGATCGCCTCGCCCCGGTAGAAGCTGACCCGGAAGGTCGCGCAGCAGGCGCCGCATGCCAGGCAGGGGTTGTGCACCGCCGGCACCTACCCGGTCGCCCGCCGCGCCGCCGCGGGGCCCCGGCGGGCTACGCTCGGAGTCCGCACCTGTCGGGAGCCCGTGTGCAGACGGCCGACCCCCCCGCGCCGGGCTCGCCCGGACCCCGTCCCGCTCCGGCCGAGCCGCCAGCGGCGGAGCTGCTCTCCCAGTTCCACGAGGAGCTGCGGCTGCGCAACCAGGGCGTGCTCACCTGGTCGACCGCGGTCTTCGGGGCGCTGTACCTGGGCTGGACGGTCTTCGACTGGCTGCTGGCCCCGGAGATGTGGGCGACCTTCCTGGCGATCCGTCTCCCGGTGGCCACCTTCGGCGTCGGGGTGGCCCTGGCCTGCCGCCGCCCCGGCCTGCAGCGGCTGACCTGGGAGGCCTTCTGGGTCTGGCTCTTCGCCTGCGGGGCGGGCATCGCCACCATGCTGCCGCACGTGGGCGACAGCGTGCTGCAGTACATCCTGGGCTACAGCCTGATCCTGTACGGCGCCGGCCTGCTGCCCTTCTGGCGCCCGGTCTGGGCGGTCAGCAACATCGTCGCCATCGTCGTCGCGGCGCCCCTGGCCTTCCTGGCCTGGCCCTGGACCTCCGACCCGCGGGACCTGGTGTCGGGGCTGTTCTTCGTGCTGACCGGCGCGGCGGCCAGCGTCGTCATGGCCACCTTCAAGTACTCGCTGTCCCGCCGGGACTTCCTCACGCGCACGGAGCTGGCCACCGCCACCGAGCGGCTGGGGCAGGCCCTGGCGCGGCTGGAGGCCAGCGACCGCCTCAAGAACCGCTTCTTCGCCAACGTCTCGCACGAGCTGCGCACGCCGCTGACCTTGATCCTGGCGCCGGTGCAGGCGCTGGAGGCCACCGAGGCCGACCGCCGCCGCCAGCGGGACCTGGCCACGGTGGGCCAGAACGCCGAGCGCCTGCTGCGCCTCATCGACGACCTGCTGGACCTCTCCCGCCTGGACGCCGGCGGCCTGCGCCTGCGCCTGGCCACCGTCGAGCTGCCGGCGCTGGTCCGCTCCAACGTCGAGCGCAGCCTGCCCGCCGCCGAGCAGAAGGACCTGCGGCTGGAGGTCCAGGTGGAGGGCGAGCCGCCGCCGGTGCTGGGGGATCCGCACCGGCTGGAGATCATCGTCACGAACCTGGTCGGCAACGCCCTGAAGTACACGCCGCCCGGCGGGCGGGTCCAGGTGCGGGTGCGGCAGGCGGGGGCGGCGGTGCGCGTCGAGGTCCAGGACGACGGGCCGGGCATCCCGCCGCACGAGGTGTCCCAGGTCTTCGAGCGCTTCTTCCAGGCCGAGGGCAGCCTGAGCGTCGGCGCGGGCGGGGTCGGCATCGGCCTCTCCCTGGCGCGGGAGCTGGTGGCGCTGCACGGCGGCACCATGGACCTGGACACGGAGGTGGGCCGCGGCTCGACCTTCTCCTTCCAGATCCCCCTGGGGCGCGACCACATCCGTCCGGAGGTGATCGAGCGCCGCGGCGGCGTGGCCGAGCGGCGCGTGGGGCAGCGGGAGGGGCAGCGCCCGGGCCGCCGCGCCACCGACGCGCCGCCGCCGACGCCGGTGGAGGTCGAGGCGGCACCCCCGACCGATCCGGGGCTGCTGCCGGACGAGCGCCCGCCGCGCCTGGAGAGCGGCCGGCGGGCCCGCATCCTGGTCGCCGAGGACGAGGAGGCGCTGCGCCGCTTCGTCACCGACCTGTTGTCGGTGGACTGCGAGGTGTTGCAGGCCGCCGACGGCGAGCAGGCCTGGCGGATGGTCCAGGCCGAGCGCCCCGACCTGGTGCTCTCGGACGTGATGATGCCCGGCCGGTCGGGGCTGTCCCTGTGCCGGGCGATCAAGACCGAGCCCGAGCTGGCCGCGACCCCGGTCATCCTGCTCACCGCGCGCGCGGGCTTCGACGACACGCTGCACGCCTACGCGCACGGCGCCGACGACTTCGTCGCCAAGCCCTTCCACCCGCGCATCCTGGTGGCGCGGGTCAACGCCCAGCTCAAGCTGCGGGCGATGTCGGCCCAGCTCGCCCAGCGCGAGAAGCTGGCGGCCGTCGGCAGCCTGGCGGCGGGGATCCTGCACGAGGTGCGCAACCCCCTCAACGCGCTGCTGTCGGCCACCCGGACGCTGTCGACCGGCAAGGTGGGCGAGACCGGGCAGCAGCGGCTGCTGGCCGTGATGCAGGACGCGGGCGAGCGGATCCACGCCCTGACCTGGACGCTGGACGCCCACACGCGCCCGGCGGAGCGAGGCGGTCCCGCCCTCTGCGACCTGGCGGAGGGGCTGGACTCGACGCTGCGCCTGATGCAGCACCGGCTCGGCGGCGTCGAGGTGATCCGCGACCTGCGGGGCGAGACCCGCGCCCGGGTGCAGCCGGCGCCGATCAACCAGGTCTTCGTCAACCTGCTGGACAACGCCATCAAGGCCCAGGCCCGTCACCTGTGGCTGCGGCTGGACGCCACCGGCCCACGGGTACGCCTGGTGGTCGAGGACGACGGCCGCGGCATCCCCCCCGAGGTCCTCCCGCGCATCTTCGACCCCTTCTTCACCACGGCCGGTCCCGGCGAGGGCACCGGCCTGGGGCTCTACCTGAGCCGCGACCTGGTCGAGCGCGCTGGCGGCAGCCTGACCGCCGAGGCCCGGGAGGGGGGAGGCGCTCGCTTCATCCTGGAGCTACCGGGCGAGAGCGCGTCAAGCGGGGCTTGACTCCTCAGGTTGTCGCGGCAGGGTGGCGGGGAACGTGGCATGATGCCGGCCGCCCGGGCCCCCCGCCGCACCTGTTCGCGGTGGCGCGATCCCTGGCGAGGCCCACGGCATGACGAAGACCTACGACGAGCTGATCGGTGCGACGGGACGCTCGGTGTTCTTTCGCCCCGAGCGCGCCCGCGTGCGGGAGTTCCTGTCTCCCGACGCCCAGCCCGTCCTGCGCGTCGGGTCGGTCGAGCTGGCCGTCTTCGACCTGAGCATGAACGGCCTGTCGGTGCTCGCGCCGCGCGGGGCGCCGCTGCCCCCCGTCGACACCGAGGCCGACGTGGCGCTGTGGATGCACGGCCGCGCGGTCTTCGAGGGGCGGGCGCGCATCGCGCGGATCGAGGCCAGCAGCGCTGGACAGCGGGTGGGGCTGGCCCTGACCCGCGGCTTCATCGACCTGCCCGCCATCGCCCGCGAGGACGAGGAGGCGCAGCTCGCGCGGGCCCTGGCGCAGGGGGGGCGGCCCGGACGGGACGCCGTCGGCGCGACCTACCACGACGCGCTCAACCAGGTGGTCAGCTTCGTCCAGTTCTACCGGGAGAGCCTGCGGCGGCACGAGGCCCGGTACAAGGCCGAGGGCGGGCTGCGCGGGCGCCAGGCCATCCACGACCTGGAGCAGCGGGCCCTGGCCGCGCTGCGGGAGCCCTGGCGGGCGCTGCGCATCCAGGCCAGCCAGGCCGCCGAGCCCCTGATGGCCGACCGCTCCCGCCGCTACGCCGCCAAGCAGCTCACCGAGACCCTGTTGACCCCGCTGCTGCTGGAGGCGCCTTGCGTGCGGCGCTCCTACGAGAAGCCGCTGGGCTACCCGGGCGACTACCAGGTGATGCTCTACTGCTACAACGACGCGCTCGAGGGCGACACGGTCTTCGGGCGGGTCTTCCACAAGCTGTGGATCGAGCACCCGATGCCCGCCGGCGTGCGCACCCGGCGCGACCTGGTGGTGCAGCTGGCGCTGGCCGAGCAGGACGCGCTGCTGGCGCGGGACGGGGACGCCGCCGAGCTGCGCGTCGGCATCCTGGGCTGCGGCCCGGCGCGCGAGGTGCCCGCCTTCGTCGACCAGCGCCCCCGCTGGGGCGGCAGCGTCACCTGGACCCTGATCGACCAGGAGGAGGAGGCCCTGAGCGTGGCCTACCGCACCGCCCAGACGGCCCTGGCGCGGGCCGACGGCGGGGGCACGGCCCGCTGCCTGAACCTCTCGTTCAGCCAGCTCCTGCAGGACCCGCAGATCCTGCCGCTGGCCCGCGGGCAGCACCTGGTCGCCAGCTCGGGCCTCTTCGACTACCTGCGCGACACCACGGCCCAGCCGCTCATCCTCGCGCTCTACGACCGCCTGGCCCCCGGCGGCCTGCTGGCCATCGGCAACGCCATCGCCCCGGCCGAGGACTTCTGGTCGCCGGAGATGGTGCTGGACTGGACGCTCATCTACCGGACCGAGCAGGACATGCGGCGGCTGGGCGCGCTGCTGCCCGAGAGCGCCCAGGTCGAGGTCCGGCCCGAGGCCGGGGGCGCCTACCACTACCTGCTGGCCCGCAAGCCGGGCGCCTCGCCTTGACGCCCGCGGTCCTCTACGTCGACGACGACCTGGCCAACCTCACGGTCTTCGAGGTGGCCTTCGGCGACGACTTCCCGGTGCTGACCGCGGCGGGGGGGGCCGAGGCGCTGGAGCTGCTGGGCAAGCACGAGGTCGGGGTCCTGCTGGTCGACCAGCGCATGCCCGGCATGACCGGCGTCGAGCTGCTGACGCGGGTGCGGGCCGAGCACCCCGAGCCGGTGCGCATCCTGATGACGGCCTACTCCGACCTGGCCGAGGCCATCGACGCCATCAACCAGGGGCACATCCGGCGCTACCTGCGCAAGCCGTGGAACCACGACGAGCTGCGGGCGGCCTTGCTGGAGGGGCTGGAGAGCTACGAGCTGCGGGTGCGCCTGGCCGCGATGGAGCACAAGATGCTCGAGAGCGAGCGGGTCTACGCGCTGGGGGTCGTCGCGGCGGGGGTCGCGCACGAGCTGCGCAACCCGATGATGGTGCTCATGGGGCACCTGGAGCTGGCCCGGGAGCAGGCGCGCCTGCTCGGGCTCGACCTCGGGGTGGACCCGCGCCGGGCCCTGGCCCTGGAGGAGCGGCTGGAGGCGATCCGCCGCTCCGTCGTGCGGGTCCGGGAGATCATGGAGGGCATGAGCCTGGCGCACCGGCGTCGCGACGACGAGGTCGCGGCCGACCTCTCGGAGGTGGTCCGGCTGACCCTGACCAGCCTGCGCGGGTCGCTGCAGCGGCGGGCCCGGCTGGTCTACGACCTGCCCGCCCTGCCCCAGGTGCGGGGCTCGAGCACCCGGCTGGGCCAGGTGGCGCTCAACCTGCTGGTCAACGCGCTCCAGGCCATCCCCGAGGGTGCCGATCCCAGCGCCCACCAGGTCACCGTGACGGTCGGGGCGGAGGAGGGCGCGGCCGTGCTGCGGGTGGCCGACACCGGGCCGGGCATCCCCGCCGAGCTGCAGGCGCGCATCTTCGAGCCCTTCTTCACGACCAAGCGCGCCGGTGGCACGGGCCTGGGGCTGGCCATCACCCGGCAGATCGTGGCGGACCTCGGCGGCAGCATCGAGGTGGACAGCCAGGAGGGGCAGGGCACCGTCTTCACGGTGCGGCTGCCCTGGGCGCCGGTCCCGGCGCTCGACGCGCGCTGAGGCGCCCCTCGCCCGCGCCGGGCGGCGGTGTCATGCTGGCCCCGTGAACGTCCTCCTCCTCGGCGGCAGCGGCTTCATCGGTCGGCACCTCCGGAGCGCCCTGCCGGCGGCGCGCGCGCCCGCCCGGTCCGACCTCGACCTGGCCGACCCGGCGGCCGTGCGGGCCTCCCTGCGCGCGCTGCGCCCCGACCTGGTCTTCAACCTGGCCGCCGCGGGGGTCCACCCCTCCGACCGGGCGCCCTCGCGCCTGCGCGCGATCAACGAGGGGCTGCCGCGGCTGCTGGCCGAGGAGCTGGCCGAGGGTGCGGTCCTGGTGCACGCCGGCTCGGCCGCCGAGCTGGGCGCGGGCGCCGACGCCGACGAGGGGGTCGCCTGCGAGGGGGCCGCCGGCCCCTACGGCCAGAGCAAGCGCGCCGGCACGCGGGCGGTGCTGGAGGTGGCCGCGGCGCGGGGGCAGCGCGCCGTGGTGGCGCGGCTCTTCTCGGTCTACGGCCCCGGCGAGGCGCCCCACCGCCTGCTGCCCCAGCTGCAGGCCGCGGCGCGAGAGACCAGCCGGTGGCCGCTGCCGCTCACGGAGGGCCACCAGCGGCGAGACCTGACCTACGTCGGCGACGTCGTGCAGGGGCTGCTCGCGCTGGCGCGGGCCGCGCCCGCCGGGGGGACCCTGGTCAACCTGGCCACCGGCCGGAACACCCCGGTGCGGGAGCTGGTGGAGCGGGCCGCGGCGTTGCTGGGCCTGCCGGCGGGGGCCCTGGCCTTCGGCGCGTTGCCCGAGCGGCCCGACGAGCCCGCGCACGGCGCGGTGCCGGTCGCGCGCCTGCGCGCCCTGGTGGGGTGGGCGCCCCCGACCGGCCTGGAGGAGGGCCTGCGCCGCACCTTCGAGGCCGCGCCGTGACGGCCCTGTCCCTGGTCCTGCCCTGCTACGACGAGGAGCAGGCGCTGCCCGGCACCGCGGCCGACCTGCTCCAGGCCTTCGCCGGGGTCGACCTGGAGCTGGTGCTGGTGGACAACGGCAGCCGCGACGGCACGGGCGCCGTCATCGACGGACTGGTCCGGCGCGGCGCGCCGGTCACGGCGGTGCGGGTGGCGGTCAACCGCGGCTACGGCCACGGCGTACGCGCCGGCCTGGTCCGGGCCCGCGGGGAGGTGGTGGGCGTCCTGTGCGCGGACGGGCAGGTCGCCGGCGCCGAGGTGCGCGCCTTGTTCGAGGTGCTGCGGGCGGCCCCGGCTCCCGGCCTGTTCAAGGTCCGCCGGCGCTTCCGCCGCGACGGGGCCGACCGCAAGCTCGCCAGCCTGGGCTGGAACCTGCTGGCCAATGCCGCCTTCGGCGGCCTGGGGGCCCTCGACGTCAACGGCAACCCCAAGCTGTGGCCCCGGCGGGCGCTGGACCCGGCCGCGCTGGTCTCCGACGACTGGTTCCTGGACGCCGAGGTGCTGGTCCGCGCCCGGGCCGCCGGCCTGCCCGTGGTCGAGCGCGACGTGCCCGCGCGCCCGCGGCAGGGCGGTCGCTCCAAGGTGCGCGCCACCACCTGCCTGGAGCTGGCGCGCAGCCTGGCCCGCTGGCGAGGGGAGCACCCGTGACCTGGACCCGGCGCGCGGGCTGCCGCCTGTGCGGGCAGGGCCTGGAGCAGGTCCTGGACTACGGGCCCGTCGCCCTGGCCAACGACCTGCGCCCGCCGGGCCAGGGCGGGCCCCGGGTGCCGCTCACCTTGTGCCGCTGCCAGGGCTGCGGCCTGGTCCAGGTGCCCGAGGTGGTCGACCCCGCGCTGCTCTTCGGCGACTACCGCTACGCCACCGGCCACAGCCGGACGATGGTCGCCCACCTGGACGGCCTGGCGCAGGCCCTGGCAAGCGCCCACCCCGGCGGGCGGGTGCTGGAGATCGCCAGCAACGACGGCACGCTGCTGGCGGCCCTGGCCGCCGCCGGCCTGCGCCCGCTGGGGGTGGAGCCCGCCCCGTCGCTGGCCGCAGAGGCCAACGCGCGGGGCCTGCCCACCCGCGCCGCCTTCTTCGACGAGGCGCTGGCCGACCGGCTGCGAGGAGAGGAGGGCAGCTTCCAGGCGGTCGTCGCCACCAACGTCCTGGCCCACGTCGACGACCCGGTGGGCCTGCTGCGCGGCGCCGCCCGCCTGCTGGCCCCGGGCGGGCAGGTCGTGGTCGAGGTCCCCTCGCTGGACGCGCTGCTGCGGGCGGGCGCCTTCGACACCGTGTACCACGAGCACCTCTGCGTCTTCGATCCCGCCAGCCTGCGAGCCGCCTTCGAGCAGGCCGGCCTGGGGCTGGCCCGGGTCGAGGAGATCCCCGTGCACGGCGGCAGCCTGCGGGTGACGGCGACGCGGGGGCCGCACGCGCCGGAGGCGCTGGCCGCGGTCGGCGCCCCCCGGGGCCGGATCTCCTCCGCCCGCCTGGCCGCCCTGGCCGCTGCCGCCCACCGCGTCCGCCAGGAGCTGCCGGCGCGGATCGCCACCCTCCGCGACCGGGGCCTGCGCGTGGCCGCCTACGGCGCCGCGGCCAAGGGCGCCGTCCTGCTGCAGTGGTGCGGCGTCGAGGACCTGCCCTGGGTCGCCGACGCCAACCCCCGCAAGCAGGGCCTGTGGCTGCCCGGCACCCGCACGGTGGTGGTGCCGCCGGAGCGCGTGGCGCAGGAGCGGCCCGACGTGGTCCTGCTGCTGGCCTGGAACCTGCTGGCCGAGGTCCGGGAGCAGCTCAGGGGGCAGGTGGGTCGGCTGCTGGTGCCGCTGCCGCGGCCTCGCCTGCTGCGGCCGTGACCGGGGCCGTCGGCGCTGGCGACCACGCGCAGATCCAGCCCTCGGCGCCGCGGCTGGCGGTCCAGCCGGCGGGCAGCGGGCGCCCCTCGACCAGCGCGCGACCCAGCTCCCGCGGGCGGTCCCCGGCGGCGATGCGGTCCAGAGCGGCCTGGTTCAGGGCCAGGGCCTCGCCGCGCGCGTCGAGCACCAGCGTCGGGCCGGGCTGGCGCTCCAGCAGGGCCAGCAGGTGCGGGCGCAGGCCCGTCATCCCGGGCTTCGGGCGGCGGGTCTGGCCGAGCTGCTCCAAGAGCCAGTTCAGGTCGTCGGCGATCCGCACCGTCTCGACCGGGCCCTCGGTGTGGGTGCAGCGGCGCAGGTGGTCGCCCTGCCGCGCCGCCGCCAGGGTGGCGTGCAGCTCCTGCACGGGCAGGACCATCCGGCGCCGGGTGCGGTCGTAGACCACCAGGCTGAGCACGAAGCCCGCCATGCCGGCCAGGGCGCTGGTCCAGGCGCCGGCCTGGCCCAGGAAGCGCGCCTCGTCGTCGGCCTGCTGCATCGAGCGCCGGTTGACCAGGGAGAGCGCCTCCAGGGCCGCGACCGCCTGGCGCCGGGCGGTCGGGTCGCCGGCCAGCGCCGCCGGCCCCAGCCGGTCCAGGTCCTCGAGCAGCGGCAGCTCCTCGGCCTCGGTCACGTTGGCCCGGGCGGCGCCGAGCGCCGCCTCGAAGCGCGCGCCGGCGTCCTCCTCGGGCAGGGCCAGGGCGGCCAGCATCTGCTCGGCGGCCTCGACGGAGCGCACGTTGTCGAGCAGGATGCGCTCGACCGCGGGGCTCACCCGGGCCAGCAGCCCGATGGCGGCGAAGCTGGTGGCGAGCTGGAGCGCCAGCAGGGCGCCGATGCCCAGGCGACTCTCGGTGTGCAGCCGCATCTCAGACGCCTCCGGCCAGGTCGGCGGCGGCGCCCGGCGGGCCGACCACGACGACCACGTCCCCCGGCTGCAGCTCCAGGTCGGCCGTGGGGGTCAGCACCATGGTGCCGCCGCCGTGGGGGCGGCGGACGGCCACGATGTTCAGGCGGAAGCGCTGCGGGAGGCGCAGCTCGGCCAGCGGGCGCCCCTGCAGGGCCGGGGGCGCGACCAGCTCCGTCAGGTGCAGCTCGGCGCCCAGCGCCTGGACGTCGAGCACCCGCTTCTGGGCCAGGCGCACGGCCAGGCGCTCGCCGAAGTGCCGCTCGGGCATGACGACCTCGTGGGCGCCCACCAGGGTCAGGATGCGCTCGTGCAGCGGGTCGGTCGCCCGCGCCACCACGCGGCGCGCGCCCATCTGGCGCAGTAGGGTGGTGACCACGATGCTCGCCTCGCGGTCGTCGTCGCCGATGGCGCAGACGCACAGGTCGCGCTCGGCGGGCCGCAGCCGCGCCAGGTCGTCCTCGCTCATGCCGTCCATCTGCAGCGCCTCGACCGCGAACTCGGCCGCCGCCTCGACCTGGGGCATGCGCCGGTCCACCGCCACGACCTCGACCCCCTGGCGGGCCAGCGCCCGGGCCAGGGCCATGCCGAACTGGCCGAGGCCGATCACGATCGCCTGCTGCTTCTCCATGCAACCTCCTCAGCCGACGGGCACGGCCTCGATGGGCGGACGGGGACCCAGGTGGTCCCCCTGGCGCTCCGCCAGGAACACGAACAGGGTCAGGGGCCCGACGCGGCCCGCGAACATGCAGCCCATGATGATGATCTTGCCGACGCTGTCCAGCTCGGCGGTGGCGCCGACGGTCAGGCCGACGGTCGCCAGGGCGCTCACGACCTCGAACAGGGCCCGGTCCAGCGGGATGGGCTGGGTGATCTGCAGGAGCATCAGGGCGCCGATCACGGCCAGCAGGCCGGCGCTGGCGATGGCGGCGGCCTCGTAGACCGTGCGGTGCGGCAGGCGGCGACCGAAGGCCAGGGCCTCGGCGCGCCCCCGGACCGCCGCCACCACGGCCAGGATCAACACGGCCAGGGTGGTCGTCTTCAGGCCGCCCGCCGTCGATCCCGGGCTGCCGCCGATGAACATCGCCATGACCATCAGCGACCAGGTCGCCGGCGTCACCTGGGTCAGGTCCACCGAGTTGAAGCCGGCCGTGCGCAGGGTCACCGACTGGAACCAGGCGTTGACCAGCTTGTCGCCGGTCGACAGGGGCGCCAGGCTGGCCCGCCACTCCAGCCCCGCGTACAGCAGCGCCGGCACGACCAGCAGGAGCGCCGTGGTGACCAGCACCAGCTTGCCCTGCAGGCTGCCGCGGCCGCGCAGCAGGGTCGGCAGCGCCACCACCACCGGCGGGCCCAGCCCCCCCAGGACGATGAGCAGGCTGACGACCAGCACCACGTCGGGCGCGCCGGCGTAGCCCACCAGGCTGTCGCTCTGCAGGGCGAAGCCGGCGTTGCAGAAGGCCGAGATCGAGGTGAACAGCGCCCGCCACAGGGCGGTGGGCAGGTCGTCGCCGCGCAGCAGGAAGCTGGGCGTCAGCAGGAGCGCGCCCGCCAGCTCGGTGACCGCGGTCACCAGGAGCACCACGCGCAGGGATCCTCGCAGGTCGCCGCGGGCCCCGGGGCCCAGCATGTCGGCGGTGGCGCGCTCCTGGGACAGGCTGAGCCGCTGGCCCAGGAAGACGGCCGCCGCCGAGGCGAAGGTCATGATGCCCAGGCCGCCGACCTGGATGAGCAGCAGGATCAGCAGCTCGCCCGCGAAGGAGAAGGTCCCCGGCGTGTCGACCACGCCCAGGCCCGTGACACAGGCGGCGCTCACCGCGGTGAAGGCGGCGTCGATCAGCGCCACGCGGCCCTGCTCGGCGGCCAGGGGCAGGGAGAGCAGGACCGCGCCGACCGTGCACAGCGCGGCGAAGCCCACGACCATGGCCCGCGCCGGCGAGGAGAGGACGTAGTCGCCGATCAGGCGCGCGCCCTCCTCCGGCGCTCTCACCGCCGAGGCGACCAGGGCCGCCGGGCCGAGCAGGGCCACCAGGGCGCGGACGGCGCCGTCTCCGCCCAGGCCTGCGACGCCCAGGGCCAGGGCGCCCAGCAGGGCGGTCAGGGCCGCGGGCGCCCACCTGCTCCTCCCCCTGCGCCAGTCCACCACCGCCGCGCCCACCAGCACCACCGCCGCCGCGCCCGCCGCCCAGCGCCGGTCCAGGCCGACCCGATCCGCGTCCAGCAGCGCGACGCCGCCCAGCATGACCGCGAGGGCGGCCACGGGCAGCTCTCGCGCCGGCGGGCGCCCGGCGGCGGCGCCGGGGGCGTCCCCCTCTCCCCACAGGTCGAGCACGCCGGCGACCAGCATCCCGGCCGCCAGCATCAGGACCAGGCCCCTGCCCGGCGCCTCGGGCCGCTGGGCCAGGGCCAGGACGGTGCCCAGCGTCGCGCCGGTGCCCACCATGGCGCGGGTGCCCGCGCGGTCCCGGCGCAGCTCGGCGACGGCGGCCAGCAGCAGGGCCGCGCCGGACAGGGCCGCCAGGCCGGCGTGCAGCGGGAACGGCAGCGCCCCCCCGCCCAGCGGCCAGGCCACCGTGGTCGTCACCCCGGCGGCGGCCAGCAGCGCAGGCACCACACCTCCGCGACGCGGCGTCGGGGGAGGTCCAGCAAGGGGGCTGCCGGTCATGGCGGCTGGGCTAAGCCACGCAGGCGCGCCGCGTCCACGTTGTGTCAAGATGACTCAATCTGGCGCGAGAGGGCGAGGTTTGGATCGGTCACTTCCGGTCACATGCCGGCGAGCGAATGCGTCATCAGGACCTTCGCGCGTTGGCCCGGCTCTTGCCATACAGGTTCACATCCGCTCCCGGGGGCTGTCGCCCCGTCCATCCCCACCGTCCTCCCCCAGAGGTTCCCATGCCCACCGACGCCAGCGTCCTCGCCTCGGCCATCTCCACCTCCACCGGCGAGCTCGAGGTCAGCGCCGCCTGGACCGCCGCCCACCGCGACGCCTTCCGCCTGGTCGACATCCGCGAGCCCCACGAGCTGCAGGGCCCGCTCGGCGCCATCGAGGGCGTCGAGAACGTCCCCCTGCTCAGCCTGCTGGCCCAGGCCGGCCGCCTGGATCCCCAGCAGCCCCTGGTCCTGATCTGCCGCTCCGGACGCCGCTCGGGCCGCGCCGCCGAGGCCCTGCGCCGCGCCGGGGTCCAGACCGTCGCCTCGGTCGAGGGCGGCATGATCGCCTGGAACACCGACGTACTGGGCAAGAAGGACATCCTCAGCCACGAGAAGGCCGCCAACACCCACAACCTGTCGCAGGCCATCTACCGGACCAACGGCCTGCCCGAGGTGAGCGCCCAGTGGGTCGTCCAGAACTTCGGCCGCTTCCGGCTGGTCGACGTGCGCGAGCCCGCCGAGCTGATGGCCGTCGGCCGGGTCGCCCAGGCCGAGAACATCCCGCTGGGCAGCTTCATGGACACCGCCCAGGGCCTGGACCGCAGCGCCCCCCTGGTCGTCATGTGCGCCAGCGGCGGCCGCAGCGGCCGGGTCGTGCGGGCCCTGGAGAGCGCCGGCTTCACCAGCGTCGCCTCGCTGGAGGGCGGCATCTACGGCTGGAAGGCCTCGGGCCTGCCGACGGCCTGATCCCCGCTCAGGCCGCCTGGCGCCCGGCGGGCGAGAGCAGCGCCGCCTGGCAGGGGGCCACCACCTCCTGCCAGGCGGCTTCGTGCGTCCGGGCCCGCGCCGCGGGCGAGAGCAGGCCCAGCGCCGCCAGGTCGTGGCCGCTCCCGGGGGTCCGCGCTGCCAGCCGCCGCCCCTGCGCGGCGAAGGCCGCCTCGGCCGCCGGGACCAGCTCCGGCCGCGCCTCCAGCAGCCAGGCCAGGCAGCGCCAGCCCAGCGCCGCGTGCCGCGCCTCGTCGGCCGCGATGCGGCGCAGCACGCCCGCCACCACCGGGTCGGCGCAGCCCTCGGCCGCCGCCTCGGCCTCGGCCGCCGCCAGCGCCTCGTTCACGCAGGCATCCTCGATCAGCGCGGCCAGCACCGCCTCGGCCCGCCCCTCGGGCGCCACCCCCGCCAGCGACATCGGCCCCGGGCCCACCGGCTGCCCGGCGTAGGCGCTGGCCAGCCCGAAGGCCAGCTTCGCGTGCTCCACCTCGTCGGCCGCCGCCTGCTGCGCCTCCCGCAGCAGCTCGGGCGGCGCGCCCAGGCCCATCAGCTCCAGGCTGAAGCGCGCGAAGCTGCCCACCGAGGCGTGCTCCAGCGCCCCCACCTCGCCCCAGGCCGCCGCCAGGGCCCGCCGCGCCTTGCGCGAGGCCGGCACCGCGGGCGCCAGCGCCGCCGCCCAGCCCTGCACCGCGCCCACCGGCGCCGTGCGCGCCAGCCCGTCCACCTTCAGCGGCCGGCCCGGCGTGCAGCTCATCTCCTGGCAGGAGAAGAAGTCCTCGCCGTAGCCCAGGCCGCAGGCGATCTCCGGGCAGTCCCCGTCGTCGCGGCACTCGTCGGCGTCGCTGCGGCAGCTCAGCTCGACCAGGTAGCCGCAGCCGTCGTCCCAGGCCGACAGCCCGCACTCGCCCGAGGGGCAGTCCGCCGACACCTCGCAGCTCGCCGGCACGCACTCCGACCACTCCACGATGCCCGGCTTCACGCCCTGGCCGATGCACAGCTCGCCCGCGCCGCAGTCGGCGTCCTTCTCGCAGGAGTAGACGCAGCCGCAGGCGTCCGCCGCCCCGCCCTTGTAGTTGTAGGCGATGCAGGCCCCATGGGGCTTCGCGGTGCAGTCGGCGTCCACCTCGCAGGCGCGGTCGATCTCCGTGCCCTCGCAGCGCGGTGCCAGGATGGTCGGGTCCCAGGCCCGCGCCTCGACCCGGTTGATCGCCCCGTCGGCGCAGACCACGTAGCCGGTGGGCGCGCCCGCCTCGTCGAGGATCATCTCCTCGCCCACGCAGCCGGGGTCGCTGGTGCCCGTGTCGTCCGCGCCGCCGTCGGTGAGGCCCGTGCCGGTGTCGTCCTCCTCGTCCTTGTCGTCGCAGGCCGGCGTGAGCGCGGCCGCCGGCAGGACCAGCGAGGAGAGGAGCAGGGCGCGGAGACGGGCGAGGGAGGGGTCGGTCATGTGGCGGAGGATAGCGGGGGAGAGGTTCAGTCGCTCCAGGCGTTGCCGAAGTGGTTCCGGGCGAACTGCACACGCGAGTTGTCCGGGAGGTGGGTCCGCCGGCGGAGGAAGGCGTCGTGGATCCAGGTCTGCACCGCCACCGGGTCGTTGGACCAGCGGTGCAGGCTGGCGTAGCCGCACTGCACGTTGTCGAAGAGCCGCGGCGGGATGGTGTGGGCGTCGTAGGTCGTGCCCCACAGCATCGGGTAGCTCGGAAGAAGGATGCCCAGCAGCCCCGAGCGCGGGCTGGCCTCGGTGTCGCGCACGCTGGCGGAGATCTCCCAGTCCACGTGCTTGCGCTGCCAGGTCTGCGCGCCGACCAGCACCACCGTCACGGTCGTGTCCCGCAGGTACCGGTCCCGGATGATGCGCCGCGCCGTGTCGGTGGACACGTTCGGATCGATGTCCCCGTCCCAGACCGAGCCATCGACCAGCGCCTCGGTGGAGACGTGGAAGAGCTGGTAGAACAGGTCCTTCCACTGTTGGTCGAGCGCGTGGTGGTAGCTCACGAAGACGCGGTGGCGCAGGGACATGGGCGGGGCTCCTGGCGTGGCGGCTGCCTGATATCGTCGCGCGATGCCTTACGAGTACGACATCTTCTTGAGCTACCCGCGAGCGGGCGCCATCGGGGACTGGGTGCGCGACCTGTTCCACCCGGAGCTGGTGAAGCGATACCCGGATTGCTGCACCCCCCGTTTCGGCCCGGTGTTCTTCGATCAGGAGATGGAGCGCGGCGGCAGCCTGCCCGACCGCCTCGCCCATGGCCTCCGCAGCTCCGCGGTGATCGTGACGGTGTGGTCGCCCCGGTACTTCGCCAGCGACTGGTGCACGGCGGAGTGGCAGTCGATGCGGGCGCGAGAGCGCCTCTTCGGTCGCCCCGTGGGCCAGGGGCCGGCCATCGTCTACCCGGTGGTCTACGGCGACGGCGACGACTTCCCCCTGGAGGCACGCGAAACGCTCCAGCAGCGCTGCTTCAGGCGCTTCGCCCACCTGGCCAAGGACGCGCCCGGCGACGTGGCGCTGACCGAGCTGCGGGGCGAGGTGGTGAAGCTCTGTGAAGACCTGGCCCGGTGGGTCGCCGCCGCGCCCGACTGGCAGGCGAATCTCCCCGTCGAGCCCCCCTCCACGACCCACCAGCCGTGGCGCAACCCGAGCCGCTTATGACCCCTGGCACCGTCATCACCTTCTACAGCTTCAAGGGCGGCGTCGGCCGGACCTTCCTGCTGGCCAACGCCGCGGTGCTGCTGGCCCGGTGGGGCTTCCGCGTCCTGTGCATCGACTTCGACCTGGAGGCGCCGGGGCTGCGGGACTACTTCCGCCCGCACCTGTCCGGCCCCGCCCCTGCGGGGATGGTCGAGCTGATCCTTGCCCACGCGCAGGGTCGCCCGATCGCCTGGCCCGAGCTGTTGGAGCCTGTACTCGTCGAGGGCTGCGTGGACCGGCTGCACCTGCTGGGCGCCGGGCAGTCCGCCTCGGCCACCTACCCGGGCCTGCTGCGGGACCTGGACTGGGATCGCCTGTACTCCGATCATGGCTTCGGACCGGTCCTGGAGCGCTGGCGAAAGGAGTGGGTCGAGGGCCTGGGCGGGCAGCTCCCAGGCAGCTCGGTTCCGGCCTTCGACTTCGTGCTGGTCGACTCCCGGACGGGCCTCACCGACATCCAGGGGGTCTGCACTTCCCAGCTCCCCGACGTGCTGGTCGCCATGTTCACGCCCAACCAGCAGAGCCTGGACGGGGTGGTGCGGGTGGTCGACCAGGCCCGCCGCCAGCGGGATCGCCTGCCCTTGGACCGGCCGCCCTTCCGCGTGCTGCCGGTGCCCTCACGCTGCGACTTCGATGACCACGGGGACCTGGCGAACAAGTGGATGGCTACCTTCGCTGCCGAGCTGGGCCGCTTCTACGACGACTGGCGCCATCAGTCGGTGTCATATGACCGCCTGCTCCAGCTCCTGCGGCTGGACTACCGCTCCCGGTGGAGCTTCGGCGAGGATCTGCCGGTCATGGACGAGCAGATCGACGACCCGGCCACCATCAGCCACCGGGTGGCGACCATCACCGCCCTGCTTGCTCGGCGCCTGCACGGCAGCGACCTGTTGGCCGAGAACCGGGACGGCTTCGTCCGGACCAGCACGGCGGCCCAGTTCCTGGGGCGACGGGGCGCCTTCGAGTACGAGCTGTTCCTGAGCTACGAGAAGTCCGACCAGGCCTACGCCGCCGAGCTGCGAGGGCTGCTGGAGGGCCTGGGCGCGCGCGTGTGGATGGACGGCGGCGGCATCGGCGTGGGCGACCGGCTCTTCCCCGCGATCGAGCAGGCCCTGCAGACCAGCCGCCACATGGTCTACCTGTGCGGCGCGCAGTCCGCTCGCAGCCGGTGGCAGCAGATCGAGCTGCTGGGCTTCCAGGGCGCCACCGAGACCGACCCCTCGCGTCGCATCCTGCCGGTGCAGCGTGGGGGGGTGCTGCCAGCGTCCCTGGCGCAGTCGCCGGCCATCCACGCGGTGAACCTGCCTGCCTCCCAGGTCGCCGCTGAGATCCTGGCCGCCCTCGACCAGGCGCCCGGTGCCCGTCCGACCCCCTTGCAGCCGGCCCGCGACCCGGTCGTGGCCTGGCGAGAGCACTTGCGCAAGGCCCACGCCGAGCTGATCCCCTTCCTGCCCGACGCCGACTCCAAGGCCCTGGCCGAGGTCTACGTCGCGCTCGATCTGTCTGTGCAGGACCGGTCCGTGCAGGACCGGTCTGGGCGGGACCTGGCGGACGACACGCAGCGGCGGATCGAGGTCACGCGAGGCGCCTGCTCGCTGTCGGACCTGCTGGCCAGCCCGGGGGAGGGTGGAGGCAGCGCCCGCTGGGTCCTGGTCGGAGAGCCCGGCGCAGGCAAGACCACCTCGCTGCGGCACCTGGCCTGGACCCTGGCGGGCGGCGACGACCAGCCGGTCCCGGTCTACTTGTCCCTGGCGCGCCTTGGGTCCCTGCGCGACCCCTTCCTGCTGGCCGAACAGGAGCTGGCAGACGCGGGTCCGCTGACCGGCTCGCTGTCCCAGGCGTTGCGGCGGCTGTCCGAGCCACTCCCGGGCGGGCCCTCTCGCCTGTGGCTGCTGCTGGACGGCCTGGACGAGGTCGCGCCGGCCGAGATGGAAGAGACGGTCGGCTGGATCCGCGGCCTGTCCCGTTCCCTGCCTGGTGTCGTCATCGTGGTCACCAGTCGGCCCATCGCCTTGGAGCGCAACGGACCGGGCACAGGCTTCGTCCGGGCGTCGCTGCTGCCGCTGGGCGCAGCCGCGCAGGAGGAGCTGCTCCGCCGGCTGCTGGACCCCGCCGACGCTGACTCGGTCCTGGCCATGCTGGCGGCGCCCGGCAACCGGGCCCTGGCCGAGCTGGGCCGCAACCCCTTGATGCTGACCCTGATCGCCCTGGTCACCCGCGAGACGGGCGCCCGAGGCGAGGGCCCCCCGCGGCACCGGCTGAGCCTGTACGACCAGGCCGTGAGCCTGGTGTTGCGGCGAGGGCACGGGGTGCAGAAGCGCGGCGTGCAGGATCCCGCGCTGGCCCGGCGGATCCTGCAGGCCCTGGCGCTCCAGCTCCAGCGAGAGGGCGGCGAGGCCTGGCCGCGGTCGGCGCTGGACGAGGCCATCTGGACCCTTCGCCGCGCCGACGAGGAGCTGAATTCCCGCCTGAAGCAGACCTGGCCCCGCGGCAACGACGAGCTGCTGGACGACCTGGGCTTCAACGGCGGGGTGCTGGGCCCCCACGACGGCCCCGGGGCACCCTGGCGCTTCCTGCACCGCTCCCTGCGGGAATTCCTGGCCGCCGAGGCCCTGGCCCGGCGCGGTGACGCCGCCATCGACGAGTGGGTGCAGGGCTGGCTCCTGGCCCTTCGGTCGCGCGAGAAGGCGGGACATCGGGGCGCCAAAGGCGCCGAGGGCGCCCGGACCGCTGAGCCCGCCCGGTGGGGCGAAGTCTTCAGCCTGCTGTGCGGCATGGTGTCCGAGCCGCTGAAGCGGCTGGCGCAGCTCCGACAGGTGGACGGAGGCGGCGCCCTGGCCCTGCGGGCCCTGCCCTCGGTCGATGGGCTGACGGCGCGGCAGGGTGTCGCCTTCCTGGTGGAGACACCCGGCTGGGGGCCCGACGACCTGCTGGCCCTGGCCGACCGGAACGGCATCGCGGACTTCGTGGAGGCGCTGTGGGCCCAGGTCCACCCCCAGGCGCCGACGGCCACCCTGGCGGCGGTGCACTACACCCTGGAGGTCCTGGGGCGGCCCGCGGCGCGGGCGGAGTTCTTCGCCCGCGCAGGCCGGGTCCTGCCGGCGGTCGACCTGGTGCCGACCTGCCGGATCCCGGCGGGCGCCTTCGACATGGGCGGCCCGGACGGTGTCGGCGGGTCCGACGAACGACCCCGCCACCGGGTCCGCATCGGGAGACCCTTCCGACTGGGCCGGACCCCGGTGACGGCAGGCCAGTACCGGGCCTTCGACCCGGCGGTGGGGCCCGGGCCCGATGACCTGCCGGTCGTCGGGGTCGACTGGTATGAAGCCCGGCTGTACTGCGTTTGGCTGGGCGGCCGCCTGCCCACCGAGGCGGAGTGGGAGTACGCCTGCCGCGCTGGCACCACCACGGCCTGGTGGTCCGGCGATTCGGAGGCCGACCTGGCGCGGGTCGGCTGGTACGACCAGAACAGTGGAATGACGCTCCACCCGGTGGGCGGTAAGCCGGCGAACCCCTGGGGCCTGCACGACCTGCACGGCAACGTCTGGGAGTGGTGCGCCGACGGGCCGCGACCCTACTCTCCGGAGCCCCAGGTCGACCCTGTGGGGCCGACCCCCGCCGCGGGCGGCAGGCGCGTGGTGCGTGGCGGGTCGGCCTGGGACTTCGCGTTCAGGTCCCGCTCGGCCTTCCGGAGCGTCGGGCACCCGTGGCTCCGGAACGGCCTCGTCGGCTTCCGCGTCGCCCTCCCCAGCGGGGATTGATGCGGGGCCTTTGATCATAGAGTGTGTGGCAAGGTCCGGTCGGGTGGCCGCTGTCGGCCGCAAGCGGCCGCGTGGGGAGGTTCCACCAGGCGGCGTGGAGGCTCAAGGGCCTGGAGCGGCGGGGTGGTGTGTCGCCCCACCGGCCGTCAGCGGCCGCCAGCGGAAGGCAGCGCGGCCGGGCGTGTACCGGAAAGTACCCGCCGCGGCCGCGGGGGAATCACAACCGGCCGGGTCCGGCCATCTGTGGGTGTCGACGACCGCTGTCGGCATGGAGGTGCAGGATGGAGCTCACGGTCCGCGAGGCGGCCACCCTGCTGGGTCGGAGCCCCCGGGCGGTGCGTGCGCAGGCTGCACGGGGAGAGCTGCCCGCCGTGAAGCGAGGGCGGCAGTGGCTCATCGTCTCGGAGGGGGTGCCCCTGACGCCGACCCAGCGCCGCGCCGTCCAGGCACGCGCCGACTCCGTGCGCGCGGTGGTCGAGGCGGCGCTCCCAGGACGGGACGCGCGCTCGACCGGGGACCGCTACAGGGGACTGGGCGATCTGGAGGCGTTCGTGTTGGTTCGGGACGCGGCGCGTGGGGCGCGGGCGCTGGGTGCGGCCTTGCCGGCGGAGCTGGTGCCGGAGCTGGAGGGCGCCTGAAGCACCCGCTGGCCAGGGTGCTGAGCTGCAGCGGCACCCTGGATGCGTTGGGACACCGCCTGCGGCGGGACGGCCTCCGTCCCCGGGCCCGCGGTCTGCGACGGATGCAGCGTCGGGTCCACTACGCGGTCGCCGGGGGGCACAGCGGCGCCGAAGTCGGCCGCAGCCTGCCGTCAACGGTCGGCCTGGCGATGTTCGGTGCCGTCGCTGACCGCGTCGATGCCCAGGCGGAGCGCTGGCGGCCGGATCAGGCGGCCGACGACGGCTGAACGCGGCCACCGGAGGGTCGCGGGATGGCGCACGACGAGCGAGACTGCGGCGCCGCAGGGGGTATCGGGCCCGGATGCGGTCGCCGGTCGGCCGGCAACGGCCGGGCGTCCGCCACTTGCCACACACTCTATGATCAAAGGCCCCGCATCAACCCTCGCTGGGGAGGGCGACGCGGAAGCCGACGTCGACGTCCCGGACCCCCGGGCGCCCGCCGTCCCGGCAGGCCGAGCGGGCCCCGCCCGCGACGCCCCAGGCCGACCCGCCACGCACCACGCGCCCGCCGCCCGCGGGGGGACCCGATGGGTCGTCGGCCGCGTCCTTGGTGTAGGTCCGATAGGCGCGGCACTCGGTCCACTCCCACACGTTGCCGTGCAGGTCGGACAGTCCCCAAGGGTTGCTGCGGCCTTGCCTGCCGACGGGCTCAGGGGCCTCTGTCGCTGCGTGCTGGGGCAATTCCCGCGCGTCATCCCCGAACCACCACTGGCCCTGGGTCCCGGCCCGGCAGGCGACCTCCCACTCCGCCTCGGTGGGCAGGCGGCCCCCGGCCCACGCCGCGAACAGGCGGGCCTCGAACCAGGTCACCCTTGTCACGGGCATGTCGGCGGGATCGTCCCGTCCGCGCTCCGCATCAAAGGCCGCGTACTGCCCCGCGGTGACCGGCGTGCGGCCCAGCGTGTAGGGCCGAGAGAAGCGCACCCGGTGCCGCGGGTGTTCATCTGGATCACCGACGCCTTCCGGGCTGCCCACCCAGCCCTCTGTCGTCGGGACGGGCACCAGGTCGAGCGTCGGCCGCACCAGCTCTCCGAGCCCGCTGACCGCCAGGAAGCGAGGCCAGTCGCCGTCCTTGCGTCGCTCCAGCGTGTACCACAGCACGCCCAGGCGGAACCGGCTGCGCTCCGTTGCCGCGGCCTCCCACAACGACGCGTGGTCGACCTCGGCCAGCGAATCCACCACCGCGTCCAGGCTGTCGTTATCCCAGCCTTCCTCCAACTCGACCAGCCGCCGGACCCGCTCCCACCCATCCATCCAGTCGCAGGTCGGCAGCGCGCGCGCCACCAGCTCCGGCGCGCTGCCGCTCAGCCGCTCCAGCCAGGACCGCCCCTGCTCCCCCAACAGGGCCGCCATCAGGGCCACCACCTCGCCGGAGCGGGCGGGCCCCGTCTCGCGTCCCGCCTTCCGGCGCTCCTGTTCTTCGGTCACCAGCTCGTCGACGATCTGCTCCCGCCCGGGGTCGGCGACCAGCGCCTCGGCGGCCAGCAGCTCCCGGAAGCTGCGGTGCAGGTAGCGCCAGCGCCCGCCCAGGCCGTCCAGCGGCCCGATCAGGCCCGCGTGGTGGTGCAGGTCATCGAGCAGGTCGGCGTCCGAGCGCCAGTAGCCCGGGAAGTACCGCGCCAGCGCCGGCTGCCCCAGCAGCGAGCGGGCATGTTGCTCTACCTCGGCCCGCTTCCAGGCCTCGCCGCCCGCCCGCTGTAGGGCAAGGCTCAGGGGCGCCAGCAGCTCCCGCGCCGCCCCGGGCGAGACCACGCCGCCCCCGGTCTCATCACCCTCGCCGGCCCCCCAGCCGCGCCGCAGGCAGTCGTCGATGGCCCGTGACAGCAGCTCGGCCCGCGAGCGGATGGGCGCCTGCCCGGCCTCGCCGCGGACCAACAGCACGGCAGCCAGGGTGAGCAGGAAGGGGTTGCGGGCCAGGACGGCGAAGCCGCTCAAGCGATCGGCCTGCGCCCAGAAGTCCTTGCAGTCCTCGTCCTCGACCAGCACGTGCTTCACCAGCTCCCGCTGGCGACCGGGATCGAGGTAGTTGATGCGGGCCCGGACGAAGCCCGGCCAGCCTTCCGCGTCCACCGCTACCGGCCGGGCGGTCACCAGCATGGGCACGTGGGCCAGCGCGGGAGTGGCGGCCCAAGACTGCAGGCGCCGGTAGACGGCCGAGGGTTCGCGCACCTCGTCGTAGCCGTCCAGCAGCAGCAGCAGGCGCCCCTCGGCCGCGGCGGCGCGCAGGGTGGCGAGCAGGGCTTCGTCTTCACCGGCGGCGGCCTGCAGCGGGTCGCGGGCACCTTCGGCCCCAGCCAGGGCCAGCAACACGGGCAGCCGCGCGTCCCCGCTGTCGGGCGCGCAGATGCGGTGCACCGCCCAGCGCAGCATCGTGGTCTTGCCGGCGCCGGGCTCGGCGGCGACCAGCCAGCGGGGTGCGCGACCATCGGGGCCGGGTCGGCAGCGCGCCGGCGAGAGCAGGTCCAGGATGGACGCCGGGGGGCCGTGCGGGACGGATCGGCCCACGTCCATGCAGTCCGGGTCGGCGCCTTCGACCATCTCCAGCTCGACGGGGACGAGATCCAGGGGTGCGCCGACGCCGCGGCGCAGCCAGGGGAACCGCGGCCGGTGGTCGAGGTGCTGGCGCGCCCGGAAGGCGGTCGCGGGGTCGACGGGGGGCGGCGCCAGCCCGGCGGCATCTGCCGCCCATGCGCGGAGCTGGTCGAGCAGCTCATCGCTGCGGGTCCAGGGCGTGTGGCAAGGCAGGCAGCTCATGCGGAGCGCCCGGTCCTTGCGCAGCAGGGTGACGGGCACTCCCCCCTGGTGCAGGTAGCCGGCGACGATGGCCAGCCAGGCGGTCTCGTCGCTGTGGGGGGCGTCGTCCGGTGGCGCGTCCTCGGGGATGACCCAGGCGCAGTGTCCGACATCGGCGAGGTGCTGTGCCAGGGCGTCGAGGGGGCAGGCGCGGATGTCCAGGACCTGCACGTCGGGCAGGGCCTGCTTGACATCCGCCTGCAGGTCGGTCCACAGATCGTCGCCGGGGCAGAGCACGACCGCCCGCAGGCCCTTGCGGGCAGGCCCCGGTGAGGGGCGCCACTCCTGGTGCGTCAAGGCCAGCTCGCGCACCCGGTTGGGCGCGAGCCCGCGCCCGTTTCTCACGCGCTCCTGCAACGGGCCCTCCTGGAGCCAGCGCGGCGCGTCCGACTGGCACAGGCTCAGCGCGACCGGTCGCCCGGCGGCCAGGGCGACCCCCAGCTCCCACCCGACGAAGGCGTTGGCCCGGTCGACGAAGGCCAGCAGCCCGTCGCAGTCCCGGATCTTGGCACCCAGCAGCTCGGCCAGGGCGTCCCCTGCCGGGTCGTCCGAGAGCACGGCGGCGAACTGGATCTGGGACAGCCGCGAATTCGCCCTCAGGTCGCGGATGATGTCCCGGGCGTTGGGGATGCGGGCGTCGTAGGAGAGGAAGATGCGCCGGGTCAAAGGACGCTCCAAGGGGCCCCAGGCTACCAGGGCGAGGAGCCCCACTGCTCAGGTGGTCGGCGCCCCGGCGTCGGCCAGGAGCGCCTCGTCCAGGCCGGCGAAGACCTCGACCAGCGGCAGCTCGACGCCCAGCTCCGGCAAGAGCAGCACCCCCTCGTCCCGGGCCTCGGTGAGCACCCACCCGTCCGCGGCGCGGGCGTAGCGCTCGACCCGCCGGTCGGGCGGGCTCACGAAGAGCACGGCGGCGACGGAGGTGCGCCGACGGTAGTGGGCGAACTTCACGTCCTTGTCGAAGGCGGCGGTCGAGCCGGACAGCACCTCGATCAGGACCTTGGGGTTGGTCAGCGTGGGTGGCGAGGTGGGCACCGTCTCGGGGGCGCCGCAGACGATGGTCAGGTCGGGGTAGCAGTACAGCCCGGTCTCGTCGATGAGCACGCGCTGATCCGAGGAGTAGACCCTGCATGGGGTGCCCCGCAGGCGTAGGCCCAGGGCGATGCCCACGTTCATCGTGACCAGGTTGTGCGCCAGGGCGCCCCCCGCCATGGACCACACCTCGCCGTTGACGTACTCGTGCTTGCCTTCGTGGGCGAGGTCGAAGGCCAGGTACTCCTGGATGGTCATGCGGGTTCGCGGGGCGAGCGTCATGCGCCCATCCTACCGCGGACCGGCGCCTCCATCGCCCGACGGCGCTGCTGCACCCGCGATAGGTCAGCGACCAGGAGGTGAGGATGTCGACCGGCTCCGACAAGTACGCCCTCGAACGCGCGGTGGTCGGCCAGGGCTTCGGTGCGCTCGACGCCCATGTCAAGAAGTGGGATGCCCACACCCCGGACGCAGAGGTGGGACCCTGGACGCTGGGAAGCATGCGGGCCTGGACCGGCAAGGAGTACCGCGACCTGGTGGCGTTGCAGGACCTGGTGCGGGACTACCTGCGGCTGGCGCAGCCACCGCGCCCCTTGTGCCTGGCGGTGTTCGGGCCTCCGGGCAGCGGCAAGAGCTACGCGGTCAAGCAGATCGGGAAGAACCTGGCGAAGGAGCTCACCGACCTGGATCTGCCCCTGGTCGAGCTGAACCTGACGCAGCTCGCCTCGCCCGAACAGCTCGGAAGCGAGCTGCGGGAGCGGACCCTGGTGGGTGGCTCCACCTCGCGGGCTTCGGTCCCGCTCGTGTTCTTCGACGAGTTCGACGCGCCGCTCCAAGGGGTGCCGCTCGGCTGGCTGTCCTGGTTCCTGGCCCCGATGCAGGACGGGGTCTTCCGAGACGGGCACCAGCTTCGCCCCCTGAAGCGCGCCATCTACGTCTTCGCGGGGGGGACGGCCTCGCGCATGGCCGACTTCGGCGCCCGGCAGGGCGAGCGCTTCCGCCAGGCCAAGGGACCCGACTTCGTCTCGCGGCTGCGCGGCTACCTGGACGTGGAGGGTCCCAACGCGCTGGCCGCCCGCACCCAGCGCCGGGCGGTGCTGATCCGCGACGCCTTGGAGAGGGTCGAAGACAGCCGGACGGGCACCCGGAGCGGCGCGCGGGTCGTGCGCGACGACCTGCTCGAGCAGCTCTTGCAGGCCGGCCGGTTCCGACACGGCGCCCGCTCGCTGCACGCGGTGCTCGAGATGGCGGCGGCCGCGTCTGTTCGGGGTGGGTCGCTCGGCGTCATCGAGGCGAAGGACCTCCCCCCGCCCCACCTGCTGGCCGAGCACGTCGACCTGGGCCCGCTCGACCCGGACCTGGTGGGGGGGCCGGTCGCGATGAGCGGTGGGGGGACGCCGGATCCGTCCAGGTCGTCACCACGCGACCAGGTCTGGCAGGGGCTGGCCCGGGCAGTCTGGGAGGCGGGTGGCGCGGTGAGCTACGGGGGGCACTCGGGGGCCGGCGGCCTGACAGACTTGCTTGCCCACACCCTGGACCACTTTCCGGCACCGCTGGGCGGCAGGGGGCCTGCCACCCGCTTGCTGTGGTACGACGCGTACAAGGCGGACGACGAGCGGCCGGGTCCCCCTCCCGATGGCCTGGTCCGCATGCGCATCCCCGCGGACGGCCACCTCTGGGACGATACCGCCTCGCCCGACGAGCTGGCCCGCCCCGCCCAGCTCTTCCGCATGCGGTGGATGGAGAGCCAGGGCGCCATCGCTCGCATCGCCCTCTCCGGCAAAGCCGGGCTCCAACCCGACGGCACCGGCGAGCGCTACGAAGGCCGGATGCCCGGCGTGCTGGAGGAGGTGCTGCTCTCCCTCATCCAGGGCCGCCCCGTCTACATCATCGGCGGCCTGGGCGGCTGCGCCGAGGCGGTCGGCCAGTGGCTGGGCCTGGGCGGCCGGCCGGAGACCCCTGTCCTGACCGGCCCCAGCGAGAAGCTGGCACGCGTCGTGGTCACGCTGGCCCACCGCTTCCAGCCCGGCGGCCGCACCGACCTGCCGTTGGTGACCCAGGACGCCATCGACCTGCTCAGCGGCTTCGCCGTCGGCGGGTCCCGCTGGCCGGACAACGGCCTGTCCATCGCCGAGAACCGCGAGCTGTACGAGATCCGCCTGGATGACGGGCCCGCTGACGTGGAGCTGGTGACCCGCGTCGCCCGCATCGTAGAGCTGGTCTCCACCGGTCTGCATCGGCGCTTCGGCCAGGCCTGACCCTCCCCCCTCATGCCCCCCCTCTCCCCCTTCGCCCAGGCCCTGCTGGCCAGCACCCTCGCCGGCCTGGCCGCGGGGATGGGCGGCCTGCCGGTGCTGGCGATGGCCCGCGTCTCCGAGCGGCTGCGCTGCGCGCTCATGGGCGTGGGCGCGGGCGTGATGCTGGGCGCCGCCTTCTTCTCGCTGCTGTTGCCGGCCCTGCACCTGGCCGGCGCGGGCCTGGTCCCGGGCCTGCGCGTGGTACTGGGCCTGTTCGCCGGCGCCCTGCTGGTGGGCCTGGTCGACCGCTTCCTGCCGCACGAGCACTTCGCGATGGGCCGCGAGGGCGGGCGCAGCCGCCTGGCCCGCGCCTGGCTCTTCGCCCTGGCCATCGCCCTGCACAACGCGCCGGAGGGCATGGCCGTGGGCATCGGCTTCGCGACAGGCCAGGACGCGGTCTCGCTGCCGCTGGCCATCGGCATCGCGGTCCACAACCTGCCCGAGGGGCTGGTCGTCGCCTCGGCCCTGGTGCAGCAGGGCAGCAGCCGCGGGCGCGCCGTCGGCGTGGCCCTGCTGACGGGCCTGGTGGAGCCGCTCTTCGCGGTGCCGGGCTTCCTGGCGGTCGCGACGGTCCAGCCGCTGCAAGGACCCGCCCTGGCCGTCGCCGCAGGCGCCATGATCTACGTCGTCAGCGACGAGATCATCCCCGAGTCCCACGCCACCGGTGAGCCCCTGGCCGCCACCTGGGGCACGCTCTTCGGCTTCGCGGGGATGATGCTGCTGGACGCCGGGGTCGCCTGAGCGCCCGGGCGCCGACCCGCGCCCGTCGCTGCCATCCCCGCGCCAGCCGGGTAGGCTCTGCCCCCGCGGAGAGACGATGCCCCACACCTGGTCCCCCACCTCCTGGAAGCACAAGCCGGCCAAGCAGCAGGTCGAGTACGACGATCCCGCCGAGCTGGAGGCCTCGCTGCAGGTCCTGCGGCGCCTGCCGCCCATCGTGACCAGCTGGGAGGTCGAGAAGCTCAAGCGCCAGCTCGCCGAGGTCGAGCGCGGCGAGCGCTTCCTGCTCCAGGGCGGCGACTGCAGCGAGCGCTTCGCCGACTGCCAGTCCCACCTGATCGACGCCAAGCTCAAGGTGCTCCTGATGATGAGCGCCGTGCTGACCTACGGCGGCGGCAAGCGGGTCGCGCGCGTGGGCCGCATTGCCGGCCAGTACGCCAAGCCCCGCTCCTCGCCGGTGGAGACCCGGGACGGCGTCACCCTGCCCAGCTACCGCGGCGACCTGGTCAACCGGATCGACTTCACGGCCGAGGCGCGGCGCCCCGACCCGGCCCGCCTGGTCGAGGCCTACTCGCGCTCCTCCATCACGCTGAACTTCATCCGCAGCCTGCTCTCCGGCGGCTTCGGCGACATCCACCACCCCGAGGTCTGGGACCTGTCCTTCGTCGAGCACGCCCCGAAGAACGACGACTACGTCCGGCTGATCGAGGGCATGAAGGCCTCGGTGCGCTTCCTGGACGCCACGGTCGGCCGGCCGATGTCCGAGCTGGCGGCGGTGGACTTCTTCACCAGCCACGAGGGCCTGCACCTGGAGTACGAGACCGCGGTCAGCGAGCACCCGCCCCTGCGCGACGGCTGGTACGACCTGGGCACCCACTTCCCGTGGATCGGCGACCGCACCCGGGCCATCGACGGCGCTCACGTCGAGTTCTTCCGCGGCATCAAGAACCCGATCGGCATGAAGGTCGGCCCCTCGATGCAGGTCGACGAGCTGGTCGACCTGGTGCGCGTGCTCGACCCCGACAACGAGCCCGGGCGGCTGACGCTCATCGTGCGCATGGGCGCGGACAAGGTCGACAAGCACCTGCCGCCGCTGATCGAGGCCATCCGCCGCGCCGACCGCCGCGTCATCTGGTGCAGCGACCCGATGCACGGCAACACCTACAGCACCGCCAACGGCACCAAGACCCGCCACTTCGACGCCATCCTGCGCGAGCTGGAGCAGTCCTTCGAGGTGCACCGCGCCTGCGGCAGCTTCCTGGGCGGCGTGCACTTCGAGATGACGGGCCAGGACGTCACCGAGGTCGTCGGCGGCGCCCGCGGGCTCACCGAGGACGACCTCTGCCGGGCCTATGACAGCGACGTCGACCCGCGCCTGAACTACGAGCAGGCGCTGGAGATGGCGTTCTTGATCTCGCACCGGCTGCGCGACGTCCGGGGCTGAGGGCGGCAGAGGTCAGGAGGGGCCCGGCGGGGTGACGAACCGCCCGGGCCCTGGATTCCGTGCGGGTCGCGAAGGTTTTCACATTCGAATCGGGGGAGGTGCTTGCACGCATGACGCGGACATGCGAGCATCGTCGAGCTTGTGGAGGGTCAGATGCTCACTCACTCACTCACTCACTCACTCACTCGCTTTGCGCTGCTGTGCCTGGCGTCACTGACCGCCTCCTGGGGGCTCCCCAACCCGGGCGACGAGTGCAACGGTGGCGTTCTCGACACGAATTGCAGCTACTACCTTCCTGACGCGTTCTGCGGCTGATGCGCCTGCTCCTGCCGACGCTGTGGCTGGCCTGCGGCGACAAGTCGGGGGACGACCCCGGCGGGACCGGCGGGGTCGACTGTCCGACGCCGTCGTCCTGGTACGTGGACGCAGATGGGGACGGCTTCGGGGCGGGCGAGTCGACGGGCGCCTCTTGCGAGCGACCGGATGGCCACGTCGCCAACGCCCAGGACTGCGATGACGGCGACGCCACGGCACACCCTGGCGCGGACGAGGTGTGCGACGGCGTGGACAACGACTGCGACGGATCGGTCGACCCCGAGACCTCGCTCGACATCCGCACCTGCTGGCAGGATGCGGACGGTGACGGTTTCGGGGACCCCCTGGTGCGGGTCCTGGCCTGCGACTGTACGGGCGGGCTGGTGGACGACGACACGGACTGTGACGATGCGGACCCGGACGTTTGGCCGGGCGCTTCGGAGGTGCTGTACGACGGCGTGGACCAGGACTGCATGGGCCTGGTCGGGGAGTACGACAGCGACGGCGACGGCTACGACTGGGAGGGAGGGGCAGGGGTCGAGGGCGAGGACTGTGATGACACGGACCCCGAGATCCACCCGATGGCCTATGAGCTGTGCGGCGACGACATCGACCAGGACTGCGACGGGCGCCTGGACGCCTGTGGTCTTGACGAGGTGACGGACCCGGGGGACGCCTGGCTCACGGTGTACCGGGACAACGAGGATACGGCCGACAGCGCGTTTTTCGGGAACAACCTCGCCTGGGCGGGGGATGGGGACGGCGACGGCCGCCCCGAGGTCCTTGCCGAGGTGGTGGGAATCGTCGGTGAGGACGACTACTCACGGTACCACCTGCTCGAGCTGCCCTCCGAGACTGCGGGTGGACAGGTGCTCCTGGAGGATCTGATCACAGCGACCTGGGATGTTCCGCGGGATGGTTCGGGTGGCGCGACGCACATGACCAACGCGCTGTCGATGGCCGATGTCGACCTGGATGGGGATGGCTATCTCGACTACATCCTGACAGCCGGCATCTACCCGGTGGCGAGCGATGGCGCGCGCTTGTACTTGACGCTCGGTCCCGTCGCGGGTGATGTGGACCTCGATGCGTTGATGTCGTTGCGCGCGAATGACACGCTGAGCTTTCCGGGCCCGCCGCGGTTGCTCGTGCCGCCGTCCGACGGGGACTGGACGGTAGCGGTGTACGTCTGGCCAACCGAAGATCACATGGAGTCGCAGCTCCACCAGGCGGTGATGCTGGTGGGCCCAGAGCACTTTTCCGGCGCCGAAGACTGGATGGACGCCCCCGCCATCTGGACGGCGAACGGGTGGGAGCTTCGCGACTCCAGCTTCACGGTCGAGGACCTCGACGGGGACGGGGTCCGGGACATCGTCTCGGGAACCTTCAACTACAAGGGGCCCGACCCGATCGGGCGGGTGCTCGTGTTCCAGGGGCCCATCTCGCCGGACATCAGCTTCGACGACGCGGACCAGCGCTTCGAGACGGGCCTGCCCGTCGACCGCCTCAGCTTGACCCTGGCGGCTGTGGGCGATGGGGACGGGGACGGTCACACCACGGTCATGGTGGGCGACCAGGCGCAGCTCGAGGGGCAGGTGGACACGCTGTGGTTGATCGAGCCGACCACGTGGGGAGCCGGCGCCGTCGTCGACAGCGCGGCTGCCTACGCGCGCATCGAGGCGACCGAGGACTCCGGGTTCTCGTGGTACAAGCCGGCGCTGCTGGGAGATGTGGACGGAGACGGGGTGGACGAGGTGGGCATCCCCGCAGCCGTGGAGGGGGATTCCACCCTGCACCGGGTCCGCATCTACGAGCTGCCCGAGGCCGGGGTCATGACGATGGACGAGGTGGAGCGGGAGATCGTCACGGATGAGGACATCGACGGCTACGCTGGCTTCGGCTCGTCCATCATCCCGGGCCACGACATGGACGGGGACGGCCTGGCCGACCTGCTGGTCGGCGAGTTCTACTGGGACGCAGATCCGACGCAGGACTACCTGCCCTTCGGGCGCTTCCTGATCTTCCGGGGGGACGGCGGGGGCTGAAGAGCGGGCCGCCTTCACAGTTCCCTGACGCAGCTTCACCAACGGCTTGCAGGCCGCGGGGCACGCTGTGTCCCGGTGCCACCGGCGACGACGGAACAGGGCCGGCCCGAGCACCTCGCGCGCCCGTCCTCTCGCGTCCCTGCGCTCCCACGCAGCCCTCGGGCACCTGCGTGCGCCCGCCATCGGTGAACCATGTTCGGCCTGCTCCTGGCCTGCGGCGTCGCCGCGGCCGTCTCCGGCTCCCCTGGGGAGCTGCTCACCCTCGAGTCCGCCGGCGTGTCCGGCCAGGCGCCGGTCGGCTGGAAGCCCGACGAGGGCGCGTCCTCCGCCGAGGCCGCCGTGCGCGGGGACGACGGGCGGCTGTGGATCTCGACCACGCCCTACCAGCTCCCCGTCGCCGAGACCGTCGCCGCCGCCTCCGGCAAGCTGGCCAGCCAGCGGCTGTACCGGCTGGGCACCGAGGAGGTCTCGGTCACCCGCACCGCGGTCGAAGAGGTGGCCGGGCGGTCCACCAACACGGTCGAGGCCCGCGGCCTGCTCAAGGGCAAGGAGGTGGTGCTGGTGCAGCGCTCGGTGCCCGTCGCCGCCGCGATGGTGCACGTCAGCGCGCTGGCCGCCAACCGCGACCGCGCCGCCGCCGCCGTCGACGCCTGGCTGGCCTCGATGTCGGCCGAGCGCCCGCCGCAGGACCTGTCGGCCCTGCCGCACGAGGTCAGCAGCCCCGAGGGGGTCGCCATCACCCTGCCCGAGGGCTGGCGCCCGCCGCTGGACGGGGAGAAGGCGGCGGCCGAGAAGCTCCTGGCCGTGCCCGACCCGACGCGCTGCTGGCTGGCGATCCAGCCCACGGGCGACGGCGGCACGGGCCTGCTCCAGGGCTGCCCGGCCGCGGTCGACTTCGGCGTGGTGGACGAACACTCGCTGGCCGCGGTCGACGCCCGCGTGCGCCAGGCCGTCTTCGGCGGGCCGGCCGCGGAGTTCGCCGCACCCACCCTGGACACGGCCACCGGGCGGCCGGTGCTGACCTACACCCTGCCCAGCCAGGGCAAGAACGCCGTCATGGTCGCCGTCAGCCCCACGGGCGCCGCGGCCTTCGCCACCTGGGCGGTGGGCCCCAAGGTCGAGCAGCCCGCCCTGGCCACGACGCTGTCCGCCGCCGTTGCCGGCGCGCGCTACCCCGACGCGACCTGGGCCCCCACGGCCGCCCACCAGGTCGACTACGTGCTCCAGCACCGCCTGGACCTGCTGGCCATGGTGCTCACGCCCTTCGCCCTGGGCGCGGCCCTGCTCTTCCGCAAGCTGCGCCCCAAGAAGTCCTGGGAGCTGGACGACCACCACGCCTGAGCGGTCACGACCGGGGGCCGGAGGCGCCATCAGCCTCCGGCCTGCGCGTCCAGGTACTCCTCGGCGGCCTCGAAGTTCTTGTCGATGCCCGTCTCGGTGGTGCCGGCGATGGTCTCCTCGCTGATGTCCAGGCCGCCCAGCTCGGTCTCCGACCACAGGCTCAGCATGCGCAGGGTGCCGCCGTCCTGCTCGCGGGGGATCCACATCTCGACGGTGTAGGACTGGTGGATCGTGTTCGTCCCGTCCTCACCGACCGCCGCCTCGGTGGTCCAGGCGCGCGCGGCGATGGCCCAGCGCGGCGCGCCGGGGTTGACCGCCTCCTCGCCCTCGGGCACCTCCGCCGGGTCGGGCAGGCCCAGGTCCACCCAGCGCAGGTCCTTGTACAGGGTGTAGGTGATGTCCATCAGGAAGTTCTTCTTCTGCAGCAGGTTCTCGGTCCGCAGGAACTCGCACTCGCCGTCCAGCCAGCAGTCCTGTCCCTCCAGGAAGGTGCGCTGGTACAGCTTCGGCGAGTAGGGCTCGACCGGCGTCTGGTCGGCCATCATCTGCAAGCCGGCGTGCGCGTCGACGTCGTGGGCGCTGGCGGCGGCCACCGCGACCCCGATGCACAGGGCCGGGTCGCGGTCGGGGCCGTCGACGTCGGCCACGTCCTCCCAGGTCAGGTCGGCGGGCGAGAGCGCCCGGTCCTTGGTGCTGTTGGCCTCGACGTCCAGCGAGCCGTAGACCTGCTCCTCGAGGGCGCGCAGCGCGAAGGCCAGGTCGGCGGGCTCGCCCTCGAAGCTGCGGAAGGTGTAGGCCAGCGCGTCGCTGAACTCGGGGTTGGCCGGGGGCGGCGCGCCCTTGCAGGCCAGGAGCGAGGAGCAGGCCCAGAGGGTCGGGAGGGCGGCGAGGGCGGCGAGGGGAAGGCGGCGGCGCATGCGGGCTCCGGCGAGGAGGGCAGAGCCTACCCGCACCGCGACCGCGATGTCGCATTTCCGCGCGCCCGGCCGCCGCGTCCCGGCGAGGAGCCCGTCGCCGTCGGCGTCGGCGCGCCGGCACGGCCCTTGCTGCGATGATGGCCGCGCCCCGGAGGCCCCCGTGCTGCCCCTGCTCCTCGCCACCTCGCTCGCCCTGGCGTCCGATCCCCCCCCGTCGGTCGCGCCCGCCCCCTCCGCCGACGCGGCCAGCACCCTGGTCGACGCCGCCGCCGCCCTGGCCGCCCAGGGCCAGCCCGAGGCCGCCCGCGCCGCCCTGGACCTGGCCCTGCGCGACGGCCTGCCGCCCGCGCAGCGGGCCCGCGCCGAGGAGCTGCGCCGCGCGCTGCCGATGTCCCGCGGCCAGCTCGACGCCATGACCCAGCTCGCCGTCGGCCAGGCGATCCTGGGCAGCTACCTGGCGGGCCCGCACCTGGCGCGCATCTCCTACGACCCGGCCCGCTCGGCCACGCCCTACTACCTGGGCGCCCTGGGCGGCGCGGCGCTGGGCGCGGGCGGCGGCATCCTGCTGGGCAGCCGGCCCGGCTTCGACCTGGGCGAGTCGCGCACGATGCTGACGGCCGAGGTGCTGGGCGGCCTGACCGGCGCCACCGTGGGCCTGGTGGTCGACGAGTACGACCAGAAGGGCCCGGCCTGGGGCACGCTGGCCGGCGTGGGCGCCGGCGTCGGCGTCGGGCTGTGGGCGGCGAGCACCGATCCCTCGCCCACCGCGGCCTTCGCGGCGCAGTCGGGCGCCCTGTGGGGCACGGGCCTGGCCACGGCCGGCATCGTCTTCGTCGAGGGCGGGCAGGAGCCGGAGGGGGTCCTGGTCCCGCTGACCGTGGGCGCCGACGTGGGTGCCTTGCTGGGCGCCCTGGCGGCGGGGCCGCTGGGCCTGACCACCCGACAGCTCGCCTTCGCCGATCTGGGCCTGGGCCTGGGCGTGGGCGCCGGCCTGCTGGTGGTGGGCATCGCCTCGGCCGAGGACGACGTCAGCCCGAAGGCCGGCGCGACGCTGTGCACCCTGACCGGCGTCACCGGCGGCGTGCTCGCGGCCTGGCTCACCGACCCCGACCGGGGCGGCGGCGCCGGCCAGGCGCGGCGGATCGAGGCGACGCCGGTCGCCCACGCCGCCCTGACCGGCCAGCCCGGGGCCCTGCGCCTGGCCCTGCCCCTGCCGGCCGTCACCCCCTCGCCCGCCGGCACCGACGTCGACGTGCACGTCGTCGACCTGCGGTTCTGAGCCTCGGAGGCCCCCATGCTGCACCTGCTGCTCTCGCTGGCCCTGCTGCCCTCCCTGGCGCTCGCGCAGGACGAAGCCCACGCTCCTCCTCCCGAGGAGGCGCCGCCTGCGCCCGCGGAGGCGCCGCCTGCTGCCGCGGAGGAGGCGCCCCCCGCCACCGCGACGGTGGCCCCCGCCCCGCCCGCCCCCGCCCCGCCCGCGTCCCACGACTACGCCCTGGCGCTGGACGTCGCGCAGGAGCTGCGGCGCGAGGGGGACCGCCCCGCCGCCCACGCCCTTTCCACCTGGATCGCCGCCCAGCCCGACGCTGAGGCCTTCTCCGCCCCCGCCACCGACCTGGCCACGCGCAGCGCCCCCCGCGCGGTCGACACCTGGCCCAAGGTCCGGCTGATCGGCTTCCAGGCCGCCGCCGGCGCCACCGTCCTCGGTGCGGGTCCCGCCCTGCTGGAGCTCTTCGATGACGCCGGCGGCCTGTACTTCGCGACCGCCCTGGTCGGCGGCGCGGCGGGCACGGTGGGCGGCATCGCCCTGGCGCGCCACGACGACTTCCACACCGGCCGGGTGCACGCCCTGGTCGCCACCCAGGAGCTGGTCACCTTCAACCTGGTCGCCGCGGGCGCCCTGGCCGAGGACGAGCACGTGACCGGCGCGGCCCTGCTGGGCGGCGCGGCCCTGGGCACGGGCCTGGGCGCGGCCTGGGCGCTGTCCGATCCCGACCCGGTGCGCACCCTGGGCCTGCACTCCGGCGCCTTCTGGGGCTTCGGCCTGACCACCTGCGCGATGGCCTACACCTACAGCTTCGACCGCCTGGAGGACCGCGTGCCCCTGGTGATGGCCGGCGGCGCCGACCTGGGCGCGGGCCTGGGCTACGCGCTGACCAGCGTCCTGCCAGTCTCCGCGCAGCAGGTGCGCGGCGTGAACGCCGGCGGCGCCATCGGGGCCGGCGCGGCCTACGGCTTCGCCGCGATGACCAGCCGGCTCATCTGGTACACGCCGCACTCGGTCGCCGCCATCGTCGGCGGGGCGGGGCTGGCCGGCGGCGTCGTCGGCGGGGTGCTGGCGACCCGCTTCGACGGGGCCGGCGGGCTGCCCGTCTCCACCGCCCTGCTGTCCACCCAGGGCCGCCGGGTGCACCTGTCGGTGCCCGTGCCCCGCAGCTTCCCGGTCCCCGGCGAGCCCGACGCGGTCGCCTGGGGCCTCGACCTCGTGAACCAACCCCTCTGAGCCTGGAGCGCGCCATGACCCCTCTCCCCCTGCTCGCCCTGCTCGCCGTCGGCTGCGCCCCCGTCGACCCCGACGTCGCGCTGACCCCCTTCTCCTCCTGCGAGGACCTGACCGACTACATGCGCCGCATGGCGCGGCAGGAGGTGCTCTACCGCTACCGCTGGGAGCCCGGCGACTACGCGATCATCCCCGGCGCCTCCAAGGACTACGCGCTCAGCGAGGACGCCGGCGGCACCCAGGGCGCCACCAGCTACAGCACCACCAACATCCAGGAGGCCGGCGTCGACGAGGCCGACCTGGTCAAGACCGACGGCACCTGGCTGTACAGCCTGTCGGGCACCCACCTGGTCATCAGCCGGGCCTGGCCCGTCGACGAGCTCGCCATGGCCGCCACCGTCAAGCTGGACGGCGCGCCACGCGGCATCTACCTGTACGGAGACCTGGTGGTCGCCGAGAGCCAGGTCTGGGGCCCCGGCGAGCCCCGGGACGGCCAGCGCCCGGCCCGCCGCACCGACGAGTGGGTGCCGCGCACCCTGGTCACCCTGGTCGACGTGTCCGATCCGCAGGCCCCGCGCGTCATCCGCGAGGTCTACGCCGAGGGCGAGCTGGTCGAGAGCCGGCGGATCGGCCAGCGACTGTTCGTGGTCACCTACCAGGACATCGGCGTCGACGTCTACGCCGAGAACGCGCGGCAGGCGCGCCAGATGGTGGACGCCGCCGTCTCCGACGACTGGCTGCCCTGGGTCCAGGACCACCGCTTCGACGGGGCGGCCTGGGTGAGCGACGAGCGGCCCTCCTGCGACTGCACGGACGTGTGGGGCAGCGAGCGCGAGGGCGGGACATTCTTCACCTCGGCCTTGTCCATCGACCTGGACGATCCCAGCTCCGACTTCGACGGCGCCGCCGTCGTCGGCGAGGCAGAGACCGTCTACGCCAGCACGGGCTCGCTCTACGTCGCCGCCAACGAGTACGAGGAGGGGCCCTTCCCCAGCATCGACGGCAGCATCCAGACCATCCTGCACAAGTTCGACATCTCGGCCGACCAGCCCCACCCCAGCTACGCCGCCAGCGCCAAGGTGATGGGCACCCTGGAGGACCGCTTCGGCCTGTCCGAGCACGAGGGCGTGCTGCGGGTGGCCACGACCGAGTGGGGCGACACCTCATGGGCGACCGTCACCACCCTGCAGGAGGAGGGAGGCGTCTTCTCCCAGCTCGACAGCCTGGATCGCCTGGGCGAGGGCGAGGAGATCTACGCCACGCGCTTCACGGGCGACGTCGGCTATGTCGTCACCTACGAGCAGATCGATCCTCTGTTCACCATCGACCTGTCCGATCCTGGCGACATCCGCCTGGCCGGCGCGCTCGAGATGGACGGCTGGAGCGACTACCTCCACCCGATGGACTCCACGCACCTGCTGGCCGTCGGCCAGGACGCGGACTGGAACCTGCAGGTCTCGCTGTTCGACGTGGGGGACCTGGAGCACCCCCGCCTGGTCGACCGCGTGAGCCTGGACGCCTACGGCTCGGAAGCCCAGTACGAGCCGCACGCCTTCAACTACTTCGCCGACCAGGACGCCCTGGCCATCCCGGCCTGGACGACCTCCGAGGAGCCGGCGCTGGAGATCCTGGAGGCGACGCCCGAAGGCCTGTCCTACACCGGCCGCCTTCGCCAGGAGGAGGTGCTGGCCCGGATCTACGAGCCCTGGTGCGCGCCCGTGCGCCGCAGCGTCATCTTCGAAGACCAGGCGATGGCCGTCAGCAACGCCGGCCTGACCGTGGCGCCCCTGTCCGATCCCGGGACCGTCGCCAACGCCCTGCCCTTCGAGGGCCTGGACCCGTGTGACGCCTACGAGTACGACTACAGCTACGACTACGGCTACTACTACGACTGATCAGCCCAGCCGGTGGTTGTGGGCCAGCCGGGTGTACTTGGCGGCCAGCGCCCGGTGGAAGTCCTCGGCCGCCGGGTCCAGGGTCTTGACCACCTGGCCCGGCGCGCCCAGCACCAGGCTGTGGGGTGGGATCTGGCGCGCGGCGGGCACCAGCGCGCTGGCGCCGACCACGCTGCCGCGTCCGACGCGGGCCCCGTCGAGCACGGTGGCCTGGATGCCGATCAGGCAGGCATCCTCGACCATGCAGCCGTGCAGCACGGCGCGGTGTCCGATGACCACGTCGGCACCGACCAGGGTCGGGTCATGGTCCCCCAGATGGATGACCGTGCCGTCCTGCACGTTGCTGCGGGCGCCGATCTCGATGCGGGCCAGGTCGGCGCGCAGGACGCAGCCCGGCCAGACGCTGGCCTGGGGTCCCAGGCGCACGTCGCCCACCAGGACGGCGCCCGGCGCCACGAAGCCGTCGTCGGCCACGGTGGGCACGGTGTCGCGGTAGCGCAGGAAGGTGGCGCCGGGGAAGCGCGCCCGCAGCGCCTGGAGCGCCGCCTCCAGGGCGGGCAGGTCGGCGGGCGGGCCGGCGGCGAGGTCGACGGTGTCGGTGACGGTGCGGATGGCCATCGGGGCCTCGGAGGGGGGTCAGGCGGGGAGCAGCCACTCGTCGCGCCAGAGCAGGGCGCAGCCCCGCTGGCATCTGCCGCCGGTGTGCAGCGCCGCGCCCGGGCAGGACACTCCCTCGAGCACGACGGCCCCCGTCACGGCGAAGTGCCGCCGCAGGCGCTCGTCATAGGCCCAGGCCATGCGCCGGGCGACCACCGCCTCGGTCCCGAAATGGGCCGCCATGAGCGCGGGCACGTAGCGGATCCCCTGGTCGCCCGCAGGATCCGCGGCGCAGGTGGCCAGGATGTGCTCCCGTGACGCGATGCGCACCCGGTCGCCAGCCTGCCAGCGCCCCGGCGCCTTGCGGTCGGGTCGCGGCGGGGGTGCGGGGGGTACGCCCACCGCGTCCACCCGCTCCAGCCAGCCGTCGTGCCAGAAGACGGGGCAGCCGCGGTCGCAGCCTCCGGGCGCGAGGAGCTGGGACCCGTCGCAGGTCGCGCCTTTCAAGGTCACCGAGCGCCGCGGCCGGACCACGCGCCGGGAGGCTTCGTCGTAGAACTGGTCCACCGCGTCCTGTACGACGAAGGTCTGGCCCGCGTACGAGTCCATCACCTGGGGGATGTAGTACAGACCCTGCAGCTTGCCGTCCTGCAGGGTGCGTCCGATCCCGGCCCGGTCCTTGACCCGGACGGTGTCTCCGGCCTTCAGGTTCAACGGCTCGGGCGGCTCGATGGGCTCTGGATGCGAGGCCCGCCGCCGCTCGATGCGCCGGGGCAGTCCGATCCGCAGCCGCTGCACTTCGTGGCGGAGCCGGTCGACGACGACGCGGAGGGGAGCGGTGTCCGCCTTGGCGTGGTCCAGCAACGAGATGAGCTGACAGTCGGCGGGGTCGGCCAGGCGGGCGCCCGGCCAGACGCGGCTGTTCGCATGAAGGGTGGGGATCCAGTCGGGTTCGGGCCCGGGGAGGGGGGTGATCCGCTCCCGCTGCAGCCGGTCCTGGAGCGTCCGCATGGTCAGCGTGCGCGCGCGGTGGGCGATCCTGGCGCCCGGATCGGCGCCCCACCGATGCAGCGCGGCACGGCCCTGGCGCCCCAGCCAGTCCTGCAGCCCCGTGCGACCGACCGCGCCCACCAGGCGCTCATGGGTGGCATAGTGGTACTTGTAGTCCTCATCGCCGATCAGGAAGTCGAAGACCCGGTGGCCGGCGTCCCAGCTCGCCTTCATCAGGTGCTCGAAGAGCAGCACCCCTGGGCTGTAGATGGCGAAGGCAGGATCGTAGGCCGTGACCCAGCAGCTCATGCGGTCTGGCGCGTGGTGGATGAGCACGGCCGACAGGGGTTGACCACCCGCAGCGAGCACGGCCAGCCGGAGGTGCCCCTGGGCCAACAGCAGGTGCAGGAGCTGGCGATTGCGGGCCGACCCGAAGCGGTCCAGGCGCCCGGTCCGGCGGAGCTGGCGCGACTTCCAGGCCAGGCAGCGCTCGAGCAGGTCGTGGTCCGGCGTGTCCAGCGAGAAGCGCACCTTTCCGACCTCGCGCCCGATCTTGCGGATCTTGCGGTCGGATTGCCGGAAGGCCCGCCACTGCCGGTCGCTGGTCACCTGGACGAAGGACTCCCAGGTGGAGAAGGCCGTCCAGTCGATCCACGGGGCGGCGCGGTGCTGCTCGGACCGCGCGGCGGGCTCGCCGTCCACGGTCCGGCTGCTCAGGCTGACCGCCGGCAGACCTGCGACCCGGTGGATCGGACCATCGGCCGGGCCCACGCGCTCCTCGTAGAAGTCCACCAGGGGCAGGTGGGGCACGCCCCCGCGGGCCCGGATCAGCAGGTCGTACCTGCCTCCCGCCACCTCGACAGTGCCCGGACGCACCTCTTCCCCGGGCAGCAGCACCTGCGCGGCTGCCTGGCTGAACCAGGGGGCGGAGAAGAAGTTGCTCATTGCCCTGGGAGCTAACTTCACTGGGGCCGTGCGGCCCCGTCCTTCACGGCGCAAGGCGGTACAGATCCTCGACCCAGGTGGTGCGGCCGATCAGGCGATATCCGCGGAACTCCAGGTCCCAGGCCACGACCCCGTCGGGCGTGATCTCCCGCACCCGCGGGGTGGTGCCCGTGTTGTGCAGGGTGTTGCCCCCCGGTAACCGGTGCGCCTCGCCGGCATAGCGGGCTTCGATGCCGTCTCCCTCGCCGAAGCTCCACAGCTCCCGCAGGACCTGCTCGCCCTCGTCCAGCTCGTACTCGCGGACCACGCCCTCGATGTCCACCGGGCTGCGCTGGGAGGAGACCAGCAGGGTGCCCGCGTCGGTCCAGGTGGCGCCGTGCTGGTACTCGAAGGCCGAGGCGGGCGGGTCGAAGCCCCAGGCGTCGGGGATGTGGCCGAACCAGCGCAGCTCTTCGCCCGTCTCGTAGTCGACCTCGGCGACGAAGGTGCGGTCGGTGGGGAAGGACAGCAGCAGCGTGTCCCGCTCTTCACTGTAGAAGATGCTGTTGGTGTGGCACCAGTCGGTCAGGCCCAGCTCGGCGTAGAAGGGGCGGCAGTCCCAGACCGTGTCCTCGCTGCCGTCGGGGTTGCGGCGCTGCAACACCTCGCTGTTGCTGGTGGCCGCGCCCCACAGGATCGAGCGGTCGGGCAGCTCGATGAAGCAGTGGTGCATGCCCGGTGCGTCGATGGTCTGTGTGATCACGCCGTCCAGCTTCATGCGGTGGATCTGTGAGCCCGCGCCGCCGTCGAAGTCCGACCAGTAGGTGCTCACATCCCACAGGATGTCGCCGTCCAGCGACTGCCGCAGGTAGATGGTGAAGTGCTCGTCGATCCCGGGCATCGCCCAGACCAGGCGGCCCTGCCGGTCGATCACCCACATCCAGTAGTGCCCCTCGTCCCAACCACCCGCGTCACCGTTGATGCTGCCGAGCAGGAAGTGGCCGGTGGGCTCCCAGATGTCGGGCTCGCTGGCCAGCAGGCTCCAGCCGGGAAAGCCCACGGGCAGCACGCCGGTAGTGGCAGACTGTGACTCGCTCTCGTGGCCGTGCTCGTCGACGACCCGCAGGTTCACCGTGTGGTCGTAGGGCACGCCGACGACGATCTGGGTGGCTCCGCCGGGCTCGCGCAGCAGCGCGGGCGAGGGGCTCCAGACCCCCGGGTCGACCTCGACCTCGACCCAGCTCGTCGTCGCTTCGGCTTGTGTCCAGGAGACGGTCAACAGGGAGCGGATCTCGGGGTGCAGCGCGACCTCGACCTCCGAGAAGGGCACATCGGCGCCGCCGTCGCCGGTGCCGCCGCCGTCGCCAGTGCCGCCGCCGTCGCTGGTGCCGCCATCGGAGGAGCCCGTGTCGTCGGGGGGAGGCGACTTGGCGTCGCAGGCCAGCAGGAGGGTGAGGAGCAGGATCATGCTGGCAGCCTACCCGCCCGCGTGCCAGAGTGCGCCCATGTCGCCCTGCCACCCACTCCGCCTGTTCCAGCTCCTGCCCCCTCTGCTCGTCGCCTGCGGCGGCGGCGGCGTGCCCTGCCGGGACCCGCTGATCACGGTCTCGCCGATGGGAGGGGGCGCCACCTCCTGCACGGTCATCTGGGAGCGGTGCGAGGACGATCACAGCTATATCACGACCTGTGACGACTCGACCTATGACGGGGCGTACTCCTGCCTGTGCACCTCGACGAACACGGGCTTCGCCCGGCTCGACTACACCTTCGAGTCCAGCGCCTACTGCGAGCTGGACGAAGCCGCCATGACCGAGGCGGCGGCCGACGGCTGCGGGTGGGACATCCGCCTCGACGCGGAGTGATCGGCCCCAGAGGGATCAGTCCTTGAGCTTGTAGTCGAAGCCCACCTCCAGCGCCTCGCCCATCACCAGCAGCTTCTCGAAGTACCAGGGCGTGCCGTCCAGCGGCAGGGCGACCTTGACCGGCTGCACGCCGGCGCCCATCGCGTCGCTGTCGTACAGGGCCTGGGCCTGCTGCTGGACCTGGGCCACCGCCTCGGCCGAGGACACGCCGCCCAGGTCGATGGGGGTGAACCACTCGACCTGGCGCAGGCTGCCCTCGATGGACGACTCCTTGACCTTGGCCTGCTCGGGCACGTAGACCGTCCAGGCCACCGCGGTCGCCGGCACGTCGGCCCGTGGCAGGGTGGCCTGGAAGCGGCCGGAGCCCGCCGCGCCGTCCTCGACGTAGACGATCTCGACCGCGAAGCGCGCCAGGTCGCCGCCGCTGCTCTGGCTGCGGGCCAGGGGCACCAGGAAGCTGCCGTCCTCGGCCCGGGCGGGCTTGACGGCGCGGCCGCCGACGAAGGTCGACCAGGGGGTCGCGCCGGTCGGCAGGTCCAGCTCCAGGAACTGGGCGCGGTTGTTGCGCATGGCGTAGGTGACCTGCGTCATGCGACGCCCGTCGGGGGTGAGCACGGTCGTCGCGGCCGCCTGGTCGATGATGGTGACCAGCATGTCGACGTCGTCGTGCTGGCGCACCTCCAGGGGGATCTGCCAGCCCTCCTTGCCGTAGCGGTATCCCAGCAGGACCGGCCAGTCGGTCTGGCCCAGGATGGCGGCGGGCAGCTCGCGCACGTCGACGGGGCGGGCGACCGCGGCCTGGCCGGCGCGGACCTCCAGGTTGCTGCGGGCGTCGACGCCGACGAAGCCCTTGACCCGCTCGGCGCCCCGCACCTGCAGGTCGGGCAGGGTCACCGTGCCGCCGCCCTCGGGCATGGGCTTCTCGTAGTCCAGGGTCAGGGCGTAGCTGCCCTGGGCCTCGAAGTTGAGCGAGGCGGTCACGACCTTGCGGTCGCCCTGGTCGGTGACGGCCCAGTCGCCCAGGCCCTGGCCGGTGACGTCGAGCACGGTGACGTCGGCGGGCAGGTCCACGGTGAAGGTGTCGGTGCCGGCGAACAGGATGCTGTAGTTCACGGTGCTGCGGCCCGAGAGCAGCCCCTCGCCGACGCCGATCAGCGCCTGGTGCTCGGCGTAGACCCGGGCGGTGCCGGCGGCGACGGCCTCCTCGGTCGCGCGCTGCCAGGCGACCGACAGGTTGCCGGTGGCCGGCAGCAGGGCCTGCATGATCCGCCGCTCGCCCTGGAGGCGGTCGCTGACCTGCTGGGCGCCGGCCACGGTGAAGTCCAGCTCCTCCCGGGCCGGCACGGTCAGCTCGACCTCGGTGCCGCCGGAGGGCGCCAGGGGGAAGGCGAAGCCCGACCGCCCACCCTCGTCGAAGGTGGTGACGGCGAACTCCAGGTCCAGGGTGACCGGGCCGGCGTCGTCGGTGATGAAGGTGTACCAGCCACCGTCCAGGTAGATGGGCGCCTCCTTGCCGGCGATGCGCGCCGAGCGCAGGGCGACGCTGGTCGGCAGCAGGGGCACGGTGGTCCAGCCCTGGTCGTTGAGCACCTCGACCTTCAGCGTGGCGCGGAACAGGGTGGCCTCACCGTCCACGGTGCCGGCGTAGCGGGCGCTGCTGATGGCCCAGGCCCGGGGCGAGGGCTGGGGCTTTTCCTTGGGGGCGTGGCCCTGCTCCCACAGGGTCTTGAAGTCCTGCCAGGGCAGCACGACGCGGGCGGCGGGGATGTCCTGGGCGCGGGCCTGGACGGTCAGGGCGATGAGCAGGGCGGGCAGCAGCGTCATGGCGGGCTCCGGGTGGGTTCAGTCGCGCAGGCGGTAGGTCAGGGTGACGGCCAGGGCGTCGCCGGGGGCCAGCAGCTTCTGCTCGAGCAGCAGGCGCTGGCCGGCGCGGGGCGGGCGCACGGAGAGGGGGGCGGCGGTGACGGCGGGGTCCATGGCCAGGGCGGTGGGGACGGTGGATCCGGCGGGGGCCGAGGTCGAGACCGGGGGGGTGGGCGGCGGGGCAGGAGGCGGAGGCGGGGCCTCGGCCGGCTTCGGGGAGGCCGGGGCCCGGCGGGACTCGGCGCTGGTGGCCTGGGCCCTGCCCCCGCCCCCCAGGCCCGCACCACGGCTTCCCAGGCCCGCCCCCCGGCCGCCCCCGCGGACGGCCACGGCCGTGTCGGGCGAGGGCTCGGCCTGGGGCGTCGGCGCGGCGGCGGCTCCGTGCAGGCCGGCCAGCAGGCCCGCGATGCCCTGCTCGGCCGCGGCGCGCTCCGGGGGCAGGATCCCGTCCACCACGATGACCAGCTCGCCCTGCTCGATGGGCAGCTCGCTCTGCTCGATGACCAGCTCGCTCTGCTCGATGACCAGCTCGCTCTGCTCGATGGGCAGGTCCGCCGCCTCCTCCCACGCCTGGACCGGCGCAGGCTCGGGGGGCCACTCCACCACCTCCTCGGCCTGCACCACCTCCACCGCCTGGACCTCGCTCCGGCTCTCCTTGTCCTGGGCGTCCTTCTTGCGCTTCAGCGCGACCGTGACCTCGTCCAGCTTCTTGCGGGTCTCCTCCAGCATCACCTTCTGGTCGACGGACTCGGTGTCCTCGACGACGGCCAGGTCGCGGGTGAGCTGCTCCAGCTCGGCCAGCACCTCCTGGGCCACCTCGTAGTCCCCGGCGCGCAGGGCCTCCTCGGCCTCCTGCTTCTTCTCGCTCTGTTCACTCTCCATGCCGCTGGTCTTGGCGCGGGCCATCGCGCGCACGCGGCGGGCCTGGTCGTCGTCCTGGGCGCGGTCCTCGCCGGTCAGGACGTCGACGTTCTGCAGCAGGTCGCGGGCCGCCTGGTTGTCGCCGTCCCAGGCCAGCGACTGCTCCAGCATCCCGCGGGCGACGTCGAAGCGGTTGTCCTGGTAGGCGCGGTAGGCCAGGTTCCACGTCTCCTGGCTCTGTTCGCGCCGGGCCTCGGCGGCGTCCTCCAGCGCCAGGGTGCCGTCGCCCACCGCGGCGACCCGGTCGATGACCAGCACCTCGCCGCCCTCGGTCCAGGCCTGCACCACGGTGGGCCGACCGTCCACGTGGCGCTGGCGGGCGCCGGGGGGCAGGACCACCTCCCAGCGGGCGTGGGCGACGGGCGCGTCGACGGCGGGGGCGGTGAGCGTGCGCTGGCCGCGGGCCTCCCAGGGGCGCTCCGGCGCCAGCAGCGCCACCTCGACCGGGAAGGCGACCAGGCCGGACAGGGTCTCGACGGACTTCTCCAGCGGGATGAACAGGCGGTCGCCGTCGCGCACGGGCTGGACCACGCGGCCGGCGACGCGCACGCCCAGCGGCCGGGCGCCGTCGGGCAGGGTGAGCGCCAGGTACTGGTTGCGGTCGTTGCGCACCTGGTAGCGGCAGCGCAGCAGGGCGCGGCCGTGGGCGGCGTAGGCGACCTCGATCCGGGCCTCGTCCACGAAGGTGGGCGGCGCGTCGACGGGCGAGAGGTCGAGCACGCGCAGGGAGAGCGCCGGGCTGTTGCCGGTCAGGGCCAGGGTCGAGACGACGGCGCCGTCGACCAGGCCTCGCCCCCACGCCGGCAGGTCGCGGCCGGCGACGGGCTGGAGTCCCCGGTCGGGGCGGGGCACGACGGTGCCCTGGTCGCCCAGGTGGACGGTGACGAAGCCCTGCTCGAGCTGGCCGGAGGTGGTGACGGGCAGGGGCAGTGCGGCGGGCGCCCCGTCCGAGGAGGGGGCGGGCGCCCGCCACGCCAGGGACAGCTCGACCGTGCCCAGCAGGGGGCGGGAGAGGCGCACCCGGACCAGGTCGCCGCTGCGCTCCCAGCCAGCGACGGCGGCGCCCTCGACCTGCAGGTCCTCCACGGCGGGCAGGCGCAGGTCCAGGTGGGAGACGGGCTGGTGGGCGGCGGTGGCCCGGACGCGGGCGCGGCCCTGGATCCCGCTGCCGTCGACGCGCAGGGCGGCGGCCAGGCGGGCCTGGACCACGCCGGGGCGAGGGGCGGGCGGGGTCGGCGGCCGCCAGGACAGCTCGACCGCGCCGGTGGGCGGCAGGCTGAAGTGGCCCGCGCCGGTCGCCAGGCCCTGGGCCACGTGGGCCTGCCAGGGACCCCGGACCTGCACGGTCGCGCGGGGCGCGGGCAGCAGGGGCAGCGTCAGCTCCGGGCGCGGGGTGGCGACGGTGCCGGCCAGGCGCAGGCGGTGGCGACCGGCGGGCAGGACGGCGGCCAGGGCGCGCCAGCCGCTGGGGTCCGGCGGCAGGGCGACGGGGCGGCCGTCCAGGGTGGCGCTCGACAGGGCCAGATCGGCGCCGATGACCGGCAGGTGGACCGGCCCGGCGGCGAGCACGTCCAGGTCCAGGACCAGCTCCAGGGCGGTCTCGTCGCCGGGGGTGACCGTCAGGTCCAGGGACGCGGGCAGCAGGCCGGTCGGCGGGGCGGGCGGTGGCGGGGCTGGCGGACGAAGTGTCTCCAGGTCCACCGTGACGACCAGCGGCGCCGGGTCGTCGCCGAGCGGGTCCGGCGCTGGCAGCGCTGCGGCCAGGGCGGCGGGAGGCAGGAGCAGGGCGAGCAGGGAGGGCACGGTCCGCCGGGGGTCGGTCTGCCCGACAACGGGGTTCGGCCCCGGTTCCTTACACCGTTGCGCTTCCCGGTGGCGCGGCCCTCGGCTACCCTGCGGCCGCCCTCCACACCCGGACACCGGTCATGCCCCTGGTCCACGCCCTGCTCCTGCCCACCCTGGCACTCTCGCTCCTCGGCTGCTTCGGCAAGGACACGAGCGACGACGACGACGACGACGACGGCGGTGGCGGCGGCGGCTGGGACCTGGGCACCAGCGACGACACCGGTGTCCACGGGGACGGCGGCGGCGGGGACGGCGGCGGCGGGGACGGCGGCGGCGGGGACGGCGGCGGCGGGGACGGCGGCGGCGGGCCCGACGACGAGGACGGCGACGGCTTTACGGTGGCCGACGGCGACTGCGACGACCGGGACGAGGACGTGCACCCGGGCGCCTACGACCGGCCGAACGACGGGGTCGACCAGGACTGCGAGGACGGAGATCGCAGCTTCGACGGCCTGGTCCTGGACCCGGGCCAGCGCACCATGGTGGAGTTCACCGTGACCCTGCCCGAGGCGGCGGCGCTGGACGTGGGCCTGGTCGTCGACACCACCGGGTCGATGTCCGGGCTGCTGGAAGAGCTGGACGCGACGGTGCTGGGCTCCCTGCTCGAGGCCGAGGGCATGGACACGCAGATCGCGCTCGCGACCTACGCCGACTACAGCTACTCGACCTATGGCGAGTCCACCGACCTGCCCTTCCGGTTCCAGTCGGGCAGCACCTGGGACATCGCCTCGGTGCAGGACCTGGTCGAGGACCTGGGCGCCGACGGGGGCGGCGACGGGCCGGAGTCGGGCATGGAGGCGCTCTACCAGGCCCTGACCGGGGTCGGCTACGACCAGGACTGCGACGGTCGCCTGGACACGACCGACGACGTGCCGCCCTTCCTGGCCAGCGCCAGCGACCCCTTCGGCGGCAGCGCGGCCGAGTCCTACGACCCGGGCACGGTGGGCATCGGCACCCGCGGCGGGCTGGGCTTCCGCGACGGCGCGGTGCCGGTCCTGGTCTACATCACCGACAACTACCTGCGCGACGACGACGTCTCCAGCTACGGCACGCCCGGCGGCTGTCCGGGTGACGCCGGGGCCTCCGAGGTCCTCGACGCCGCCGCGGACCTGGACGCCTGGCTGATCGGGGTCAGCGTGAACGGCACCTTGCCCCGCGCCCAGATGAACGACCTCGCCGAGGCTGCCGGGTCCATGGTGGACGACGACGGCGACGGCAGCGTGGACGACGAGGCGGTGATCGTCTGGTCGGGCACCACGGACCTCAGCGAGGACGTGGCCGAGATGATCGGCTTCATCGCCGAGACCGGGGCCTTCGCCAGCCGCTTCGACCTGGTGCGGGCCCGGGCGACCACCGACAGCTTCGGCCTGGTCACCGGCATCGCGCCGGCGACCTACACCGCGGTGGACGCCAGCGACACGCCGACGCTGGACTTCACGGTCACGCTGACGGCGCCGTCGTCGAGCAGCTCCAAGCGCCAGACCACCGTCGAGGTCGAGGTCCAGGGCGACGGCGAGGTCCTGTACACCCACGAGATCCTGGTCGAGCTGGCGCCGGGCTGAGGCTACTGCGGCAGGCCGTTGTCCCGGGCGATGGCGGCGTAGTCCTGGCCCATCGGGCGCAGGGTCCGGGCCTTGGTCTGCTCGTCGACGTCGTACAGGCCGAACTCCATGGCTGTGCCGTGGTTCCACTCGTAGTTGTCGAGGAGCGACCAGTAGAAGTAGCCCCGCACGTCGGCGCCGTCGTCGATGGCGTCGGCCAGGGCCGACAGGTGGGGCTGCAGGAAGTCGGCGGTGGGGTCGCCCTGCCACTCGCTGGTGCCGTTCTCGGTGATGTAGATGGGCAGGCCGTACTCGGCCGCCAGCATCGTCACCTCGTACAGACCCTGGGGGTAGCTCTCCCAGAAGCCGCCGACGGGCAGGAAGTCGAACAGCGGGGTCTGCTCGAAGAGCTGGAAGCCCAGGCCGTCGACCGTGATGCGGGTGTAGTAGTTCAGCCCGACGAAGTCGCTGCGGCCGACCAGGTCGGCGCGGACCTCGTCGACCACGCCGTCCAGGTCGGGGTCCCACTCGCCGCGGACGGTGCCGTTGAGGAAGACCCGGTTGTAGAGGTAGTCGAAGTGCTCGACCCCCAGCTCGTCGTCGGGATCTCCCTCGACCGAGGGCGCCACCGCGGCCAGGTTGGGCGCCGCGCCGACCATGGCCGTCGCATCCTCGGCGTGCACGGCGTCGTACATGACGGCGTGGGCCTCGACCTGGGCCAGCATCACGGCGAAGGCGGCGTCGGGGTTGATCACGCCCGGCGGGTTGGTGCGATCCTCCGACGGCATCAGGTAGCCGGACAGCACCACGGCCAGCGGCTCGTTGAGCGTCAGCCACAGGTCGACCTCGGCGCCGAACTCCCGCGCGCAGAAGCCGGCGTACAGCGCCAGGTGCTTCAACATCCGGTCGCGGTCCACCCAGCCCTTGTCCTCGCACGTGGACAGATCCTCGTGGCAGCCCTTGGCGTCGTGCAGCCAGGTCGGCAGGGTGTAGTGGTTCAGCGTCATCATGGGCGTGAGCCCATGCGCGGTCATGCTGGCGAGCTGGGCGTGGTAGGCGGCCACCGCGGTGGCGTCGGCCAGGGCGACGAGATCGTCGACGGTGGCCGCGTCCTTCAGCGCCTCGGAGGCCTTGCCCGTCAGCCCGACGCTTGCCGTCTCCTTGAGGAGCTTCTCGCGCTCCGCGCCCTTCTTCGCGAGCAGCGTCTCGAGCCCGAC
>JAKLKF010000032.1:55744-62131 GCA_023150805.1 Myxococcota bacterium
GTCGTACAGCTCCCAGTAGCCGGGGCCCTCGGACAGGGGCTGGCCCGACAGGTGGTTGCCGCTCTCGGCCACCAGGTCGGGGTCGGTGACCCAGACGTACCAGTCGCTGTGCCGATCCTCGCACTGCTCGGCCGGCAGCGTGGGGCAGCCCGGATCCACCTGGAAGCCGGCCATCGAGGCGCCCCACAGGAAGCCGTCGGGGAAGGGGCGCGCCGGGCCGGTGGCGCCGCCAGAGTCGTCGCCCTTGTCCGTGCAGGCGAGCAGGGAGAGGAGCAGGGGGAGCATGGGGCCTCCGAGGCGGGGGGGCGCGGCTATCCGTGCAGCTCGCCCTGGTAGCGGGCCAGGCGACGGCGCCAGGGGTGCACGCGCAGGGCGGCGCGGTCGGCCTCGTCCAGGCGCGAGGCGATGTCCTCGATCAGCCGGTCGGCGCGGTCGATGCTGGCGACGGCCTGGCGCAGGTCGCCCCGGGCGATCGCGTGGTCCACCCGCGCCAGCAGCCAGTCCATGCGGGCGACGCGGGCGGGGTGTCCGTCCATCCAGCGCATCACGGGCCGGAAGGTCAGGTCGGGGTCCTCGACGCCGCCGCTGACGGCCGCGCGGCAGGCGCAGGCGGCGGCCAGGGCCGGCAGGTGGCGCTCGCGGCGCAGGGTGGCCAGGGCGCGGCGCGTGCGGTCGTCGGCCTGGTGGCGGTCGCCGGCGGCGAAGGCGGCGACGCCGCTCCAGGCCATCAGCAGGCCCTGCTCGACGGGCTGCTCCTGCCGGGCGGCCAGCTCCTCGGCCGGGCCGAGCACGTTGAGCGCGGTGAGCGGCTCGTCGCCCGCCAGCAGCAGCCGGCCCTGGACCAGGGCGCGGCGGGCGCGCAGGGCGGGGCCGTGGCCCGCCGGGTCGATGGCGCGCAGCTCGGCCATCAGCTCGCGCGCCTCGCCCAGGCGGAACATCTCGACCAGCACCTCGAGGAGCTGGACCAGCACGCGGGCGTGCAGCTCGCCGGGGGCGGTGCTGCGCAGGTCGTCCAGGCCGGGCAGCAGCAGGTGGGTCGCCTCGCTGAAGCGCGCCTGGACCAGGTGGACCTCGGCCAGCCAGCCGCGCGCCCGCCAGCCGCCCGCCTGCTCGTCCAGGCGCTGGAAGGCCTCGGCCGCGCCCTGCAGCGTGCGCTCGGCGGCCTCCAGCTCGCCCAGGGCGAAGCGCGCCAGGCCGACCCGGGCGCGCGCGGTGGCGGCCCCGCGCAGGTCGCCTCCCTGCTCGGCGGCGCGCTGGGCCTCGCGGAACAGCTCCAGCGCCTGCTCGGCGTCGCCGTCGGCCTGGGCGCGGCGGCCGGCGGCCAGGTGCACGGCCAGGCGCAGCTCGGGGTCGGGCACGTGGTCGAGCAGGTCGCGGGCGCGGGAGATGCTGGCCCGCTCGCCGGCGCTGTCGCCGCGCAGCGAGGCGCAGTGCGCGCGGTCCAGGAAGACCTCGGCCTTGCGCGCCCAGCCGCTGGCCAGGGCGCCGGCGCGGTCCAGGTAGCCCTCGGCGCGGGCGTCGCTGGGATCGCGGTCGACCACGGCGCGCGCGATGCACAGGTAGAAGCGGGCCAGCAGGCTGGCCGGCAGCTCGGCCCCCTCGGCGTCGGGAGGCCGGGCGGCCAGGGCCTCGGCCACGCGCTCCAGCTCGGGCAGCAGCGCCGAGGGGGGCAGGGGCTCCAGCTCGGGGCGGGCCCAGGCCACCGCGTCCTGCACGGCCTGCCGCAGCTCGCCGGCCGACAGCATCAGGCGGATCTTGGCCGGGGTCGGCGGCGCGTCCCGCATGCGCTCGGCCAGCCGCCGCTCCAGCACCAGGCGGCGGGTCGGCCGCAGGTCCTCGTCGACCAGGTCGGCGGTCAGGCCCAGCCGGAAGGACCAGGGCCCGCCGTCCTCTGCCACCAGCAGGCCGTCCTCGGACAGCTCCTCCAGCAGCTCGTGGGCCAGCGCCGGGTCGAGGTCGGCGGCGTGGGCCAGCAGCGCGGTGGAGGCCGTGCCACCGGCGACGGCCAGCGCCCCCACCAGCCGGCGCGCGGGCCCGCCCAGCGACTGCAGGCGCAGGCTCAGCACCTCGCGGGCCGACGAGGGGATGGCGACCCGCCCGCCGGAGCGGTCGACCCACTCGACCCCGTCGGCGCCCGAGGGTCGCCCCTCGACCAGGCCGTCCTCGACCATGGCCCGCACGACCTCCTCCACGTAGCCGGGCAGGCCGCCGGTCGCCTCGTGGATGCGGCGGGCCAGCTCCGGCGGCGGCGGCATGCGGCCCAGCATCGAGCCGACCAGGCGCCCCACCTCGCGCGGGCTCAGCGGCTCCAGCGGCACGCGCACCGCGTCGGTGAACTGGCGCCGCATCAGCGAGCCGGGCCGGTCGGCCTCGGGCACCGTGCTGGCCAGCACCAGGATCGGCACGTCCTTCTCCTCGGCGTGGATCCGCAGCAGGCGCAACGCCTGGATGGCCAGCGGCGGCGCCCGGTGCAGGTCGGAGAGGACGAGCACGATGGGCCGGCGGTCGGCCTGCTGCCGGCGCATCAGGGCCGAGGACACCGCCTGGAAGATCTCGGCCTGCTCGGCCGGCGAGGGGACCGTGCCGCGCGGCAGGTCGGCGACCTTGTCGGCCTCGGAGCCGCCGCCGGGCAGCTCGTCCAGGTCGCGCACGCAGCGCTCGACGATCTCGGCCAGGGGGCCCAGGGCGCTGGTACCGGGCAGCTCGCCGCGGAAGACGCGGCGCCCCTTGCGGTGGGCGTCCATCGCGGCCTGGTCGAGCAGGCGGCGCCGCCCGGAACCCGAGGGCCCGACCAGCAGGAGCATCCGTCCGGGCCGGGCCTTGTCGACGATCGCGCGCAGGGTGGCCAGCACGTCCTCGCGCCCGATCAGGGTCGGCGGCAACGGCGCCGCAGGCCGGGCCTCGGCCGGGCCGTCGGCGGCGGCGTACTCGCGCAGGCGGTCGGCGACCTCCTTGGTGGTGGCCGGGCGCAGCTCGGGCTGCTTGGCCAGCATCTGCAGGACCAGGTCGTTGAGCAGCGGCGGCAGGCCCACGGCCAGCTCGCGCGGCGGGCGGGGGTCCTGCTCGATGTGCATCATCGCCAGCGCGTGCGGGCTCTCGGCCTCGAAGGGCCGCTTGCCGGTGAGCAGGCGGTAGAAGAGCACGCCCAGGCTGTAGATGTCGGCGCGGGCGTCCACCTCGCGGCCCTGGAGCTGCTCGGGGCTGGCATAGGCGAAGGTGCCGACGAACTCGCCCTTGCGGGTGATCTCCTCGACCTGGCCGCCCATGCGCGCGGTGCCGAAGTCCAGGAGCTTCACGCGCCCGTCGGGCAGGACCATCACGTTGCTGGACTTCAGGTCGCGGTGGACCATGCCGCGGGTGTGCAGGTAGTCCAGCGCGTCGGCGACGTGGGTGACGATGCGCACGACCTCGGCCGTGCGGCGGGCGTTGCCGGGGCGGCCGCAGGCCTTGGCGTGGACCTGGGCGGCGACGCCGTCCAGCAGCTCCATCGTCAGGTAGGGGCTGTCGTCGACGAAGCCGAAGCGGTAGACGCGGACGACGTTGGGGTGGTCCAGCCGGGTGAGCGCCCGGTACTCGCGGTCGAAGCGGGGTCGGGCCAGGCCCCGCTGGGTCAGCAGCTTCAGCGCGTAGCGCTCGCCGGTGTCGCGCTCGACCACCTCGTAGACGGCGGCCATGCCTCCCCGCGCCAGGGCCCGCACCACCCGGTAGGGCCCGATCTCTCCTGGAAGCTCGAGGTCGCTGTCCGACATCGGCGCAGCCTATCTGAGTTCGCCTCGAAGCGGCGTCACCAGCGGGTGTCCTCGGCGTCGGCGCCGACGGGGTGCAGGGCGGTCAGCCAGTCGAAGGCGCCGCCGACCTGGGCGGGGGGCGTGGGGGCGGCGTCGACCCAGGCGCGGGCGGCGGCGGCGGAGGGGAAGGCCCGCAGCTCCCAGGCCGTGTCCAGCGCGGCGACGTGGCCCTGGTCGAGCAACTCGCCGTTGCCGAGGCGGGCCTTGCGCGAGGAGGAGGGGGCCGCCCCGTTGCCGAGCAGCAGGAAGGTGGTGGCGGGGTCGGCCTGGAAGCGGGCGGGGTCCTGGCCCTGGAGCACGGCGGAGAGGACCACGGCCGAGGGATCGACGACCGGCTGGCCGCCCCACCAGGCGCGGTCGACCCACAGGGGGCCCGGCCGGTCGGCGATGCGCGCGGCCAGGGCGTCGTGGCGGGCGGCGGCGCCGGGGTCGGGGCCGACGGGGGCCTCGGGCAGGCCGACCCAGGCGGCCCAGCCGGCCCAGGCCAGGGCCAGGGGCCAGGCGCGGGCCAGGCCGACGGCGGCGGCGACGGTCAGCGGCCCGGCCAGGATGCGCAGGTGGTAGCCCTGCAGGTAGCCGGTGACGAAGGCCAGCAGGAGCAGGCCGCAAAGGCCGCCCAGCGCCAGGGCGCCCACGCCGCGCCAGGGGCGGCTCATCGCGACCCCCAGCCCCAGGCCCAGGGTGATGGTGCTGTCCAGGTCTACCAGGAAGCGGTCGTGCAGGGCCGTGGCCACCTCGGCCAGGACGGCGTCCTGCTCGTGCACGTTGCTCTGGGCGACCTCGGCCAGGCAGGTCAGCGGGTCCTGCCCGCAGGCCGCCAGGGCGATCAGGCGCAGGATGCGCGGCAGGGCGAAGAGCAGGCCGACCAGGCTGGCGGTGCCGACCTCGACCAGGCCGACGCGCGCGCCCAGCGCCGGGAGCAGGACCAGCAGCGAGAGCAGCAGGCCGCCGGCCATCGGGTGGTGGTCGACGGCGATGACGAAGGCGGCGGCGGCCAGGACCAGGCCCGCCAGGCTGCCCCGCCAGGCCAGGGCGAGCGCCAGGGTGCACAGGGCCAGCCACTCCGGCGCGCCGTAGCCGCGGGCGCCGCTGACCAGGCTGTCGGCCAGTCCCGGGTCCACCGCCAGGACCAGGCCGGCCGCGACGGCGGCGAAGCCCTGCCGCCAGGTCGCGGTGGTGACCGGGTGGGTGGCGCGCTCGGGCGCGGCCCAGACCCAGGCGGCCAGCAGGCCCAGCGGCGCGATCGTGGCGCCCAGGAGGAAGCGCAGCCGGAACAGGTCGTGCAGCGAGGAGGCGGCGTGGACCAGGGGCCAGGCCGACAGCCACAGCCAGTCGCCGCTCTCGGGGTTGGGCGGCCGCGGGATGGTGCCGGCGCGCAGCGCGTCGGGAGAGAGCGCCAGCGCGCGCAGGTAGGGCCCCAGGCTGTCGCTGCCGACCACTGCGGCGTCCAGGCCGCGCAGGCGCAGGTGGGCCGCCAGCAGGAAGGCGGCCAGGGCCAATACGAGCACGGCGAGCAGGACCGCGGCGCGGCGCGCGCGGGAGGGGGGAGGGAGGCTGTCGGGATCGACGTCCGGCACCGAGGGGTCCGCCTGGCCGGCACGGTAGCACCGGTGGCGGGAGCGACCGCCGCGGGGGGGCTCGGGCAGCGACCCGATATGGGGGATGAGGGGATCCCGATGCATCGCGCCCCGTGGGCTTCAGTCGGGCTGACCGAGAAGACCACGGTGGGCAGCAGGTCCTGCGACTTTTTCCGGTCTGGGGCAGTCTCTTCTTGATCTGGAGAGAGAGGGGGGAGAGGATGGTCGCAGCACCACCGCAAGCGTGGGGAACCAACACATGACCGCCTGCAAGGAGTGCTCCATGGACAACACCACCGTGAACCGCATCCCCCGTGGGAGCCGCGTGGCCCCCGTGATCCTGGTCGAGCTGTGCCTGGACCGGCAGTTCACGACCCCGGGCACCTCCACCTTCGTGGCCTACCGCGGATGGCGGGAGGCGCAGGGCTCCGCATGACGGACGATGCAGTCCTTTCGGGCTTGAGTGACGACATCTGCGGCTGGTGGTCCAGCCTGGGTTGCCTGGAAGAACCAGAGGTGAGCGAAGGCACTTCCCTTGACGCTGCCGGGCGGGAACGTGGGGGACTCACATCGGGCGATGTCGACGACACGACCTTGGTCCTGTTGGCCCTCGGCCTGAACACCCAGCAGGATGTCGGGCGCCAATTCCTGTCGGATCAAGCCCAACGGTGCACCATCGACCAGACCTGGTTCGACCCGCTCCAGTATGAAGAGGACGACGGCTTCATCGACGAGGAGGACGTTGAGGTGCTGGTCGAGGTGATTCCCGGCGCCGTCGCTTCCGGTGGAGCCCGCCGCGACCTGGGGGGGCTCTCCACGCGGTTCCTGGGCTCGCACCTGGAGTCGGTCGAGGTGGACATCCTGTTGTGGGATGGGGTCGACGGGGACGCGAAGGTCGGGACCTGGTCTGATCGTCGGGGTGCGGCATGACCGCGGCGCACGTTCTCCTCCTCCTCTCCTGCACCGGCAAGGACCCCGGGCCGGACGGCGGCGACGGTGGCGCGGACGGCGGAACCGACAGC
>JAKLKF010000330.1 GCA_023150805.1 Myxococcota bacterium
GCGCCTGTGCCTGCTTGAAGCATGGCGCGCAAGCGGCGATGCCCTACGCCGACGAGATCAGCGTCGGCCTGCCGCATCTCGCGCCGATCCAGCGGGTGGACTACTCGGTGCCCGAGCCGGGCGAGGCGGCGGCGGCCGGCTGAGCCTGCCGGCGCGTCGATCCGCGCCGGCCCCGTTAGATTGGGCGGCCGGATCAGCGGCCGCCGCGCGGTCCAGGCTCCAGGCCTCGAGCCAGTGGTCGACGACATGGCGCACCGCCGCATCGCGCGGCCGGTCCTTCACGGGCGCGGTGGTCATGGCCATGTGGCGCATCAGCTCCGCCCGCGCATGCCGGTCGCGCGCGCGCAACGCGGCCTCGCGCATGGCGGCGACCGCCGCCTCGGCGTCGCGCTGCTCCGACCGATCGGCGATCCGGCCGGTGATCCGGGCCGGCGCGCCGGTGGTGTCGGTGCCGACGCTGGCTTCGAACCGGGCCGGCGTCCAGTCCTTGCCGGGGCGGCGGATCCGGACGTTGGCGGCGAACTGCGCCGGGCTCGGCGTGGCGGCGCCCAGCCAGGCGAGCAGGGCCGGCGCGTCGTCGGGATGGAATCGATCGGCCAGGGCGGGCAGGGGATTGCCG
>JAKLKF010000331.1 GCA_023150805.1 Myxococcota bacterium
ACTACGCCCTGCTCGCCCAGCGCGAAGACACCAGCCTCGAGCGCGCCGCCGCCATCCTGCGCAGGACGGGCAGCTGGCGCACCGTCTTCCTCACCGCCGACCGCTGCGGCGGCGCCGACGTGGACCAGGGCTTCGAAAACGCCCTGATCGCCGGCCTCGAACCCTACCGCCTCGCCGGCCAGGACCTCGAAGTCGAAGCCCCCCGCTACGTGCCCCTCGAGCTCGCCCTCACGGTCTGCGTCAAGCCCGAGCACCAGCGCAGCCACGTCGAGGCGGCCCTGCGGGCGCAGCTCGGCAGCCGCCTGCTGCCCGACGGCCGGCGCGGCGTGTTCCACCCCGACCGGCTCAGCTTCGGCCAGACGCTGTATCTGTCGCCCCTGCAGGCCGCCGCGCCTGTGCCGGTGTCAAAGCCGGCGCCTGCGCCCAGCGTGGCTGCCGCGCCAGACCAGCCGGTTCTGGCATCCGTGCCCGCGCCGGCCATGGCCACAGCGGCGTCTGCACCGGTTGTGGCGGTGGCCGCTTCACCTGCGATGCAGTCCGCAGTGAAGGCCAGTGCACCGATCGCAGCATCGGGGCCACGGCCGCGGCCCGTTGCGGCCGCTGCACCTGCGGAAGAACC
>JAKLKF010000332.1:0-262 GCA_023150805.1 Myxococcota bacterium
AGCATGGTCGCCATATCGGGGGCGATCATGCCGGAGCCCTTGGCGAAGCCGACGATCTTGACCGCCACGCCGTTGATTTCCGCGGTGCGGACCACGCCCTTCGGGAAGGTGTCGGTGGTCATGATGGCGCGGGCGGCCTGCTCCCACGTCGCGGCGCCCAACTTAGGCTCCAGATCGGCCAGCGGCGCGGCGATGGCGTCTTCCGACAGCGGCTGACCGATGACGCCGGTGGAGGCGACGTAGATTTCATGCATGTGCGCGC
>JAKLKF010000332.1:272-617 GCA_023150805.1 Myxococcota bacterium
CGCCTTGTCCCAGGCGCCGGCATCGAGCGCGCGGCCGAGCCCGGGCAGCGCCGCCTCGATCTTGCCGGCATCGAGCGGCACGCCGATGACGCCGGTCGAGGCGACGAACACCTCCGACGCCTTGCAGCCGATGAGCGCGGCCGCCGCCGCGGCCGAGCGCTTGACCGCCTGCATGCCGGCCTTGCCGGTGAAGGCGTTGGCGTTGCCGGCGTTGACCACCAGCCCGCGGGCCAGCCCGGTGGGCAGGCTGTCGCGGCACCAGATCACCGGGGCCGAGCAGGTGAGCGAGCGGGTCAGCGTCCCCGCCACCGTCGTTCCTTCGTCCAACGCGGCGAACAGCAGGTC
>JAKLKF010000333.1 GCA_023150805.1 Myxococcota bacterium
TTCGGCCACGAAGATCTCGATCCGGCGGTTCTTTGCCCGGCCGGCCTCGCTGCCGTTGTCGGCAAGCGGCTCGCGGGCGCCGCGGCCGGCGATCTCGATGCGGCCCGGGGCCACGCCCCGGTCGGCCAGGTAACTGCGGGCGCTGGCGGCGCGCTCCAGCGACAGCGGGTTGTTGATGGCGTCGGACCCGGTGCTGTCGGTGTGGCCGATGATGCGCAGCTTGGTGGCCGGGTTGTCCTTGAGGGTCTGGGCGAAGCGGTCGAGGATCGGCCGCATCTCGGGCTTGATCGCCGCCTTGCCGGTGTCGAAGGAGATGTCGCTCGGGATCTCCAGCTTCAGCTGGTTGTCGGCGGTGCGGGTCACGTCCACGCCGGTGCCGGCGGTGGCCTGGGCCATCGCCTGGCGCTGGGCCTCCATGCGCTGCGACCACACATAGCCGCCCAGCGCGCCGACGCCGGCCCCGATGGCCGCGTCCCGGCCGGTCTGGTTGCCGCCGGTGCTCTTGCTGATGACGGCCCCGCCGAGCGCGCCGATCCCCGCGCCGATGGCCGTGTTGCGCTGGGTCTCGCTCATGTTGGCGCAGGCCCCGAGGACCAGGGCGGACAGCAGGGGAAG
>JAKLKF010000334.1 GCA_023150805.1 Myxococcota bacterium
CTTGCCGAGAAGATGAGCCTGGAGCTGCACCTGGCCATGTGCAAGGGGTGCACCAACTACCGGGCCCAGGTGTCCTTCCTGCGCGACGCCTGCCGGCGCTACCTGGCCGATGTCCGGGATGGCCGGGAGTAGCGCCGCTGGCTGGCCCGGCTTACTCGCCGGCCTGGTGGGGGACGATGGACAGGGCGTGGCCGCTGCGGCAGTGCAGCGCGAAGCACGGGTTGCACCCGCTTCCCGCCGGCGCGGCCCACAGGGCGGCTTCGTCGCCGAGGCTGCGGGCGATCTCGTAGCCCCGCTGCTTGAGCAGGCCCGGGTCGAGGTGCTCGGCGACGATGCGCGGGGCATCCGGGCGCTCGGGGTGGGCGAGGACGAGGCGAAAGACTCCCATGGCGGTCTCCTGCTGGATTGAGCGATGGAGGCAATCTAAGCGCCCTGTGTGACGCTTTCGCGACGCGACGAAGGCAGCCGGGCTACACCCGGCGTTCAGGCGTGGCTGGCGAGGCGGGAGGGGCGGAAGCCTTCGAGCAGCTGGCCGGCGGCGGTGGCATCGAGGGGGCGGGAGAACAGGAAGCCCTGCATTTCGTCGCAGCCCAGGCCTTCGAGGGCCGTGCGCTG
>JAKLKF010000335.1 GCA_023150805.1 Myxococcota bacterium
CGTATCCGAGTCGAGCGTGCCGCTGAAAGTGACGGTGTTTACATCAATCTGCATTGATGCTGGTGAAAAACTGGTGACAGATGCGCTGGAGGGTAAGGTGATATTGACGTTCAGTTGGGCGTCGGGCGCGCCGGCCTGCTGCGCGGCCACCTCGAGCTCCTCGACGCCCGCCTCGACCTGGGCCTGGGGCGGGGGCGGTGCCGCGACCTCGGGGGCCGCGCCCTTGCCCTCGGAGGCGCCGGCCTGCTCGGCGAGGGCGCGCACGGTCGCGAGCAGCTCCGGGTCGGCGACCCGGCCGGCCGGCCGTTCACGGTGGTCGGCGTCGTGGGCGACATCCGCCATGTCGGCCTCGACCAGGCCAGCCCCGGGCAGGTCTACTATCCGTTCGACCAGTGGTTCTTTGCCGACCAGCGGATGATCGCCATCGTTCGAACCGACGGCGATCCCGCCGCGCTCGCGGCCCCGCTGGCCCGCGCCGTCCGCGCGCTCGATCCCTCGCCCACCATCGCCAACGTCCGGCCGATGGCCGCGGTGATCGGGACGTCGACGGCCGACCGTCGGATGGTCCTGGCCCTCTTCGGCGCGCTGGCGGCCGTGGCCATGGTCCTGG
>JAKLKF010000336.1 GCA_023150805.1 Myxococcota bacterium
AGCGCGTGCGCGAAGCGCACCGCCTCGCCGAAGTCGTCGAAGCCCAGGATCACGTCGATCCAGCCATAGGCCGGCGCCAACGCCATCTCGACCTCGGCGACGATGCCGGTCGTGCCGTAGGCGTGCACGATCTTCTGCACGTCGTCGCCGCGCAGCTCCAGCACGCGCGGGCTCGACTCCATCGTCACGACGCGCAAGCCCAGCACGTTGCCGCGGTCGCGCAATCCGCCCCAGGTGACCGAGCCGACGCCGCCCGACCCGCCGCAGACGAAGCCGCCGATCGTCGCCGTGCGCAGCGTGCTGGGATGCATGCGCTGCTCCTGGCGCGACTGCGCCTGGGCCTCCGTGTCGATGTCGATCAGCTTCGCGCCGGCGTCGGCGCGCACGCGGCGGTCACCGAGACCACCGAGGCCCAGTTCGACCAGCTCTTCGCCGTTCACCTGAAAGGCGTCTTCTTCCTCACCCAGCGCCTGCTGCCGCTGCTGGCCGATGGCGGCCGGATCCTGAACGTGTCGAGCGGGCTGACGCGCTTCACCTTCCCGGGCTACGGCGCCTATGCGGCCATGAAGGGCGGCGTGGAGGTGCTCACGCGCTACCTGGCCAA
>JAKLKF010000337.1 GCA_023150805.1 Myxococcota bacterium
GTAGGCATAGGCGCCGACGCGCAGGCGGTCCCGGTCACGCAAGGCCTGCACTCCGCGCGGGTAGCCGCCGCGGCGCAGTTGGTTCACAACGGGTTGCCGGTGGTCTTCGGGCCAGAGGGCGATCACGTTGGGGGCAAGGTGGCGCCGGGTTGGCGCGGGGGCATGCGCCACCCGGCGATGGGCTTGCGGGTCAGCGCTCATGCGGCACCCCCTTTCACGGCCACCAGGATCAGCGGCGCGCGTTGCGCCGGGCGTGGTCTCGCGGCCTGGGGCTGCGCGGCGGGCGCGGTGCGTGAGGCGGCCGTAGCGGCGCGGCGGATCGCCGCGGCCAGCTCGAGCGCCAGCGGCACGGGCAGCCGGCCCGTAGCCAGCGAACGGCCGGCGGCATCGATCACGATCATCTGCACGTTGCGCGCGTTGTCGGCGCGCCGGTCGGTCAGCACCGCCAGGCGCAGGCTGTTGAGGTAGGCGTCGCCCACGCCGGCCTCGGCCAGGCCGTAGGTGTAGTGGCGCAGCGTGGGCGCCAGGTTGTAGGGCCAGAAGCTGATGAAGGAGGTGTAGGCCGCCATCGCCAGCACGGCCACCAGCGCGGTGGCCAGCGTGG
>JAKLKF010000338.1 GCA_023150805.1 Myxococcota bacterium
CTCATCTTCATCCCTGCCGTCGCCATCTTCCCTGCCATACTTTTCAAAGTGTCCCGGCTCCAGCGCGTAGGGCGGGTGGGTCAGGATCAGGGTGTCGGCGGGCTTTCGCCCCTGGTCCATCAGGAAAGCCTGGGCCAGCAGGGAGACCAGGCAGCCCTGGCTGTGGGCGATGATGTTGACGGTCTCATCCTTGTCGTAGTCGCGGATCATCGACACCAGGGCCGCCAGGCGCTGGGCGGCCAGGACGAAGTACATCCGGCCCGGGCCGGCCAGCACCGGCCGGTAGGGATCCCTGCCAACGGCATCTGCAGCGCCGCCAAGTGCCGAGACACCCCGGTTCCACATGTCGGCAAGGTTGGTGGTGGCGTTGGCGAAGGGGCCGCCGCCCTTGCTGCGGTCGAGGTCAAGGCGGTTGTCGAAGTCGTCCACCAATTGGCCGTTGATGTTCCGGTTTCGGTCCGACTTCATGTCCCGATACCCCCAATAAAACGGAATCACCGGGCTATACGTCGTGAGCTTGATGCTGCGCTTGAAGAACACCGCGTCCGGGTCGGCTTCGAGCTTGCGGGCGTCGTCGCTTGTCGGCATGCGGTACTCGGCGG
>JAKLKF010000339.1 GCA_023150805.1 Myxococcota bacterium
GAGCACACGCCGCCGCTGCAAATGCCGCTCATCGTGCAGAAGTCCATGTCGTCGCACTGGGCGCCGTCGTTGCCGACGATGTTCTTGCACGTCTTCAGATCCTCGTCGCAAACGCCGAGGTGGCACGAATCGAGCGACGGACAGAACTTCTGCGTCCCGCCCTCGCACGCGCCGTTCACGCACGTGTCGTTCTCGGTGCAAAAGAGCCCGTCGTCGCACGCGCCGAACTCGTTCGCGGGGGTCGGCACGCAGATGCCGTTCGTACACGTGCCCTGCATGCACGGACCGTTCAGGAGCGCGCAGTCCTTCGCCTCGGCGCATTGAATCGTCGAGCCGTCCCACGCGGGCGCGTCGGTGCCTGCGTCTTGGGGGACGCCCCCGCCGGCTCCTCCCGAGCTCGTATCCTCGCCGCCCTCGCCGCCCTCGCCGCCGTCGCCGATAGAGCTCACGCCCGTCGCGCAGCCCGCCCACATCGCCGCGGACGCGGCGGCGGCGAGCCCGATCGAAGCCCAGAATCTTCGCGTCATAAGCATTCCTCTCCGCTCTGATCCTCGCGGATCTCAACTCCGGTTCCACGACTCGAAAAAAAAGCCAAAAGCA